>WFQE01000001.1 GCA_015487165.1 Paracoccaceae bacterium
GTGTTCAGCCGCTCGAGCACAAGCCTTTCGTTGAAAATGCGGATCAGCCGGCCAAGTTGGGGTGAAAATGCGCAGGCCTCGTCAAGAACATGCAGATTTGTGGCGCCCTCGTGGCGTTGCCAGTCGGGTTTCAGGCAGTCGGCCGGCAGGTCGGGGCGGCGTGCGATCAGCCTTTGATTCGAAGCGGCAAAGCGGGCCTGGATATTCCGGGCCAGATCGCGGCCGATGCGCAGCGGCTCGGTGCAAGGGAGCTTGTCCAGAAACAGCTCGGCATAGGGGTTGCGCCGGCCGTCTTGCAGAAAGATGGGCACGTCAAGCGAGTTGACCAGCGCCATGGTCTGCACGTCAAGCGGCCCGTTGCTGCGGCGCGTGGGGGGCAGGGTGCGGCACTCCACGCCCAGATGTGCGGCGAGCCATGCGGTCATGTCGGGAAAATGGCGATAGGGAACAAGCGTCACGTTACGCGCGCCAAAGGCGGTTTCCCAGCGTGAAACAAGGCTGTCGAGGTCATAATACGGGTTTTCGGGCACTACCTGCCGCAAGAAGCGGCTGTCCACGCGATGACGCTGGCGGCTGAGGGTCGAGGCCAGCGAGATCGCCATGTCGATCTGGGGCCGCAACGCGCAGAGGATCTCGACCTGCGCGAAATGCGGGGCAAGGAAGTCGGCCGCGCGGTTGACCTCGGCCTGGCTGCGCAGGCGCGAGTGGCAGTGCTCGTTCGAAATGACCATGATGCGGCAGCCCAGATCGCGGGCGGCGGCAACCTCGGCGGCAAAAGTCGCGGGCAGGCCTTGCCTGAAGGCGCGGCGCTGGGCTGCGGTCCTGATGCCCAGTGACAGGAAACCTTGATCGGGGCGGGTATCGTCCTGTGCCCAGAGGCTGATCTTGCGGTTGCTGATTTCGCCAAGCGAGCGGCAGACAAACACCCCCTGTTCCAGCAACTGCGCCCGGTTATCCGTCAGCCAGTGTTGCATGGCCGTGCTGCCGGTCTTTTCGGTGCCGATATGAAAGAGCAGCTTCATTGCGGGGTTTCGGCCTTTTCACGGCAGGTGGTCGGGCGCGCCTCTCCGGCTTTTGCGCGGTCGAGGTCAAGGGCATCTTCCCAGAACCGGGCCGAGGTCAGGCGCGGATAGGCATGGCGATAGCTGGCCAGCAGGCGGCGATATCGCATCACAAATCGGATGTTCAGCAGCAGCCCCCGCAGGAGGATACCGAAAAAGCGCGCCTTCGATTGCCGGACACGGTATTCCCCGCTTTGTGCGTCATTGACGACACGAATTTCACAGGCCCCCCAGATCGGGTGCATGTCCCAGCGTCGCGATACACTGATTACGACGTGATTTCCCCAGCGGGCGAAAAAGGGCAGCAGGTGGCCGTTTGCCGTCAGCCGGAACAGGTGTTGGCGCCAGCTGCGGTCGCCGACATCAAAACGGTGCCTTTCGGGTTGATCGCCCCGCGTGATCCGGCGCCATCGTTCCCGCCTTGTCAGCGCGGCGATCTCCAGCCGGCGCTGGCCTGCCCCCGGATTGCGCGCAAAGAATTCGGGGCCCTGCATGGCATCCGCCCAGGCCATCAGCACGGCCTCGGCCGATTCATAGTGGAATTTGGAAAGGGTGCGGGACAGAAACCACCAGGCGATCGCGGCAATCCTGAAGGGGCCCGAGCGCATGTTGGCAAGGGCAAGATGATGCACCATGTGGCTGCGAAGATCGAGATACCACACAAGCGGGCTTTCCTTTCCGGCAAAGCTGTCCTGGAACGAGGCGATCCCATTCAGGCTGTGAATGGCAAACGGGTTGGCCAGCGAAAAGCTGACATCATCGCCGCGCACGAAAAACGGAAACGGATGGTGGGTGGCATGATCGACGGGAAAGGCAAAGAACCACCAGCCGCCATACAGGCCGCGCTGTCGGGGGGGTGTCGGGGTTTGCTCCATCTCGAATACCTGTGCGAAATCGCGCAGATCCGTGCCCTGGAATTGCGGAATGCATCGATGGTCGAAGATCGCGCCGTTTTCCCACATGCGCCATTTGTCGTCATTGGTGATCATCGCCCCGGCCAGCGCGGTTTTCGGGTCGCGGGCAAGCGTCAGAAAGACATGGGCGCGGTGGATGCTTTCCATATGCACTGCGGCGTCGTCATCCATGAAAAGGCAATGCCGGAACCCCCGTTTGCGGGCCTCGATCAGGGCACGCGCGAAACCGCCCGCCCCGCCAAGATTGGGATTCGCCAGCTGCGTGACATGGGGCGTCGTCGGCAAGGTGATCGGTTGGCCGTTATTCACGACGAACAGATGGCTGAACTTACCAAGCGGGCTTGTCGTCAGGTGGGCTTGCAGGCGTCGGGCAGTGTGGCGGACCTGGCGCTCGCGCGCGAAGGTCGTGACGCAGATCGCCATGCGGGGCCATTCATGTGCAACAGGAACACGGGTCAGAAAGGCGCTGCCGGTCAGGATGCCGGCCCCAAGGGCCCTGAGCGTGTAGAAAAGCAACCCCTCGCCGCCCCCCTGAAGGCAGGCAGAGATATCGGCCAGAAAGGGCGATGCCTGCGGCAGGTCGAGGATTTGCCAGAAAATGACGTCCCATGACCTTCCCGGCCGGGCCAGCCAGACCCTGACTTCGTATTTTCCGCCCCCCTCAAGACGCAGGAAAAGCCCGTCAAGATGGCAGGCGCTGTTCCATTTGCCGATATTCAGCGCGTTGAAATAGGTCGATGTATCAACTGTGCCGCCCGCAGTGAAATGCACCTCGCCACGTTCTGGCGCGATGGTGCAGCGGTTGTTGGTGCGCAGATACAGATCCTGTTCGGTGCAGATCGAGATATCCGGAAAAACCAGGTTCTGAAGCGCAACAAGGCCGTTTGCGCCTGTTCCAGTCGGCGTGGTCGTGTTCAGTGATTTCATGGCCCGTATTCCAGTTGGTCAAGGCAATCCATCTCGGAAAGCATGTTCAGCAGCTCGCCATGGCGCGCGTTCGGCGGCGGTGCGCGACCGCCCGTGACAAGGTGGAACAATTCGCGCGCGATGCGGTCTTCGAATCCGTTGGATCGGTGGCCCCGCGCCGTGCGAGGCGCGGGCAGAAGGGGCGCGGCGGTGATCCCGTTCAGGAATGCGCGATCGGGGGCATGTCGCGCGCGAAGGAAATCATAGAAGGCGGGGCTCCAGTCGAAGCGGCCGGAATTGTCGCCAAGTGCGGTGGCGATTTCATAGCATTTCAGCTTGAGCAGACGGGGGCGTGAAAATCGCAGCGTCGATATCCGGCTCAGCAGCAGATAGATCGCGTTGCTGTCGAAAAAACGGTTGGCGTTGATGCCGGTTGCGGGAAGGTCAAGCGGCGGCAGGCCCAGCGCTGTGCTGAAATCCTGACAGACACAGCCCCCGACCAGACTGTTATGGTCGAACGCGCGCAGGATCACGCGCCGCACGGTCGCGTTGTCGCGCGCCTGGCTGACCAGGTTGCGATAATCCAGCAAAGCGCGCAGATGCCAGGGTGGATCCATCGCATGGGCCCAGGCGCTGCGCGCGGTCTGGCTGTTGCGCAGGGCCTCGAACAGGTCGGCACGGATCAGCGCCTCGTGGTCGCGCAGATAGATCACGACGTGGATTTCATGTTCGGGCAGCAGGGATGCGATCATGGAAAACATCGATTCCCCATGCAGCGCCAGCGCCAGTGCAAAGCTTTCCGAGCTGATGATGACATCGCCCTCATGGCCGGCGGCCTGACGGGCAAGATCATCCCAGGCGGCGCGGGTCACGGCGGGGTTTTCGCGGAACCACCCCACGCCCCAGTGGAAGGCCAACAGGTGATGGGCGCGGTTGAAATCAATGCTCTGGTCCGAGTCATGCCTGATCTGGGGGTAGAGGATCCCCCTTTGGCGCAGCCTTTCGCGGTTGCGCCATAGCCACAGCTGCAACGAGGTCGTGCCCGTCTTGGCGGTGCCGGCATGAAGGAACAGGCGTTTTTTCGCCCGAGGCCTGGGGGATACGGGCATGCCTCAGAACTCTCGCAGATAGTCGAGGCGCCGGCCCAGCAGGATCGCGGTCAGGCGGCGCATGTCGCGTGGTGAAAGATCGCCTTGCCGCATTGCCGCGCGCAGGCTGTCGTCGGAAAACAGGGCAAGGCGGTCGCGGGCCTTGTCGAACACGTCGTTAAGCCATCCGGGCGGAATCCTGTCGCCACACCAGATCACGTGCCTGACCAGCCAGGCGGCCAGTTCGTCACGATATGGCGCCAGTTGGTCGCGCGCGCCGAGGTCGGCGTGAATGATGTCGAAATGCTCGAAGATCTTCAGAAAACCACCCCCCGCATGGGCAATGGTCTGGCCTGTGCGGTGCAGACGGTGGATATGGGTTTCAACCGGCAGCACGTCGAAATCTTTGGCCCGCGTCGTGACCTGCCAGTGAAAGGGGTTGTCCTCGAAATAGAAATCGCCGACCGGAAAGCGGATGCGCTTGCGTTCAAGAAAATCACGCCGATAGATCTTGCGCCAGGGCATCGGGGCCATGCGCAGCAACAGCCGTTTTCGGGTCTGTGTGTCGGTTTCATTTAGCAATGCCTGCCAGAGATCCCCCTCGGGGTATTTGGTGCGGGCGCCGGTCTGGTTGTTGTATTCGGTGGCGTCAGTGACCAGAAAATCACTGGTCGATGATGCCAGATGCTGGACGGCGGCACGTAGATCGGGCGGGTTGACCCAGTCATCGCCATCGACAAACAGGATGATCTGGCCGCGCGCCAGATCAAGCCCGATATTGGCCGCACTGCCCACCCCGCCTTTCGTGTTGCCCGAGAAAAACACCGGCACCAGCTGTGTGTCGTGCAGGTTCATCCGCGCGATCTGCGTGATGATCGCGCGCGTCATGTCGGTCGAGCCATCGTCCACGACAATGATTTCGCAGTCCTCCAACCCTGCGTCGATCACCGAGCTGATTGCGGTTGCGATATGGCGCTCGACATTGAAACAGGTGATGATGACGCTGGTTTTCATGGGCTTTCTCCCCGGCCTGCCCTGTCGATTCCCCGCCGGAATGCGGTGATGCGTTCGAGATAGGCCTCGCGCCAGTTGCGCCCCATTGCGTCGGGTTTTCGGGCCACCACATTCACCAGCCAGTCGAACACTGCGTCGTGAAAGGCGTTGAACTGGGGCAGCAGGATGTCACGGGCGGGATGGGCGCCGATATCGTGGTGCAGCTGTTCGAGGATCGGAAACAGCTCCAGCCGGTCAGGGCCGACATGGTTTGTGGCCCGGTTGCCGTTTTCATCTTCAAAATGGTGAATCAGCGGTGGTGCCCAGCCCAGCACGGCGAAACGGCGCGCCCGCATGAAGCTGTGCCAGTGGGGCAGGATGTCCTCGTGCAGGCGAAAGTCGGGGAAGGTGATCCCGGCGGACAGCAGGAAATCGCGCCGATACAGCTTGTTCCAGGGGTAGTTCGTCATGCGCAGCAGCTGGGGAAAATCCGTCAGGGTGAACAGCTGCGTGGGAAAGCCGGGGCCGGGCAGGGCGGCAAACAGGGCGGCGTCTGTTTTGCGCATCTCATAGCTCGGGCGGCTTTCCGGGGATGCGGCGAGGTGATAGGCGAACAACGCGAAATCGGCGCCGTTTTCCATTGGTGCAAGCCTGATGAAATCGAAAAAGCAGTCGGCAAGCAGGTCATCGGCATCAAGGAACATGACGAAATCGCCGGTGGCCTGCTTCAGCCCCTCATTGCGCGAAGGTCCGGGCCCCAGATTGACCGGGTTGCGCCTGTATTTCAGGGTGATGTTTGGCGGCAGGCGGGCGTTTTCCACGACCTCGGGGGTCCGGTCGCCGGAACAGTCGTCGATGATGACAAGCTCGACCTGCTCGGCGACATTCGAGAAATATTCCAGATGGCGGCCAAGGCCTGCGGCGTCGTCAAAGGTGGGGATGATGAAGGAATAGCTGCGCCGATGCATTGGCAGATGCGCCCCCGTTCCGTCAGGCGATGAGCAGGTTTTCAAGCGACAGAAAGGTGATCCGAAAGCGCGCGCCGGTGAAGAACAGGTGGATTTCGGTGGCTCTGGCCTGTCTTGCGCGCGCAGGGTCAATGCGGATGAACCCCAGCTCTTCGGCCGCGCCCCCCGAACAGACCATGTGTTCGCGGCAAAAGACATCCTGAAAGCTGCCATTGTCGAACAGGTAGCGCAGGCAGGGCCGCCAGGCGGTCAGCCCGTCGGAAAGGGTGTGCGCCAGCAGGCCGAAATAGCGCCCGCTGGCAAGGGTTTCCCGATCAATCGCCCATGAAAGCGAAAACCAGCGGGATGAACCGATATCGTGCATGTCGATCTGCACACCCTTGCCGGCCCCCTGCGCGACAAGGCTGGCCGATGTTCCGGCGCCTTCCTCATGCGCGCACCAGACACCATCGCGCAGCGGCTGGAACGGGGCCATCTGGGGGATGGTTTCGCCGCATTCCAGCGCGGCAAGGGCGGCGTTTTCACGCCTGAAGCACCTGGCGCTGTCGTCAAATGCCCTGGCAATCTTGTAAAGAAGGCCGGAATTTTCCTGCATGGGCGCCCCCCTTCTGGCGATGGCACGACATTGCGCCACTGCGCATGCTGCGCGTGGTCGGGGAAAGCCTAGGGCAGGGGGTGTTAAGAAAGGGTTTCA
>WFQE01000002.1 GCA_015487165.1 Paracoccaceae bacterium
CCTCCATCTTGCGAAAGATGATGTCCACAAGCTGCAGATCGGTGTCGCTGCCCAGCCGGGCCGCGCGCTCGGCCGCAAGCCCTTCTAGGTCGCGCCTGAATGAAAGATAGTCGAACAGTGCTTCGTCATGTGTCGAGAAAAGCTCGATCAGCGGTTTGGAAAAGGCCGATCCCAGCACCTCGGCCACGAAAACGCCCGCCCCCGGCCGTGTCACAAGTAGATCGCGTTTTTCCAGCTCTGATATCGCTTCACGCAGAGACGGGCGTGACACACCCATCTTTTCGGCCAGAACACGTTCGGAGGGCAGTCGCTCGCCCGGCCGCAGGATGCCGCGCAAGATCAGGCTTTCGATCTGGCGGATGACGGATGTTGCGATCTTTTCCGCGTGAACCTTCTGAAATGGCATTCTGGTGCAGTCCCCCTGCAGTTTTCCCTTTCGCGATCCTGCCATTGGTAAAAAGATTTTACCATAGCCATTGCGCTGTGGGGTAACGCGACGCCCGCCCGATTTTCACGAAACCCGGGATGCGCCTTCGCCACTGTCGCGCCGGGCGGCTTCGCGTGCCAGCAAGGCGCGCTTTACCGGCAGGCCCCAATGGTATCCTCCCAGCGCGCCCGATCTGCGCAGCACCCGGTGACAGGGAATGAGCCAACCGACCGGATTGCGCCCCACGGCCGTGCCGACGGCCCGTATGGCGGCGGGCTTGCCGATATGGCGGGCAATTTCCCCATAGGTGGTGACGCTGCCTTCGGGTATGGCTAGCAGGGCCTCCCATACCTTTATCTGAAAGGGCGAGCCGATCAGATGCAGGCGTGTTTTCCCCGCGCCCCGAACGGCGTTTTCAACCCATCGTTCCATGGGTTTCGGGTCGTGAACGAACTCTGCCCGCGGCCAGCGTTCGCGCATGTCGGCAACTGCCCTGTCACGCCCTGTTTCCGAGGCAAGGGCGATGCCGCAGATCCCCTTGTCGGTTGCCATGACGAGCATCTCTCCGAACGGGCCGTCAAACCACCCCTCACGGATGACCAGCCCCTTGCCTTTTGCGGCATATGCGCCGGGTGTCATCGCTTCCCACCGCAGAAACAGATCGTGAAGGCGCGAAGGGCCGGACAGGCCGGCAAGGTGGGCTGTATCCAGCACCGTGAAACGGTTGCGCAGCAGCTCGCACGCAAGGTTCAGCGACAGATATTGCTGATAGCGGGTTGGGGATACACCCACCCAGGCACTGAAGATGCGCTGGAAATGCGCCGGGCTCAGCCCCACAGCCGCCGCGACATCGCCAAGAGACGGGTTTTGCGCATGATTATGCTCGATCCAGTCGATTGCGCGGCGCACGACATGATAGTGATAGGCGTTGTCGTTCATCTGTTCCCCCTGTCCGGCAAGAATGGCGCGCCATCGGCCATTGATCCACCCGAATCCTGCGCCAAACGGCTTGGAATCCCGATGCAGACCTGTCAAAACGCGCTGCATGACGGCCCAACTCGACTATCACACGATCCATGCGATCTTTACCCGGTTCCGCGAAAGCGAGCCCGAACCCAGGGGCGAGCTGAACCACAGCAACGCCTATACGCTGCTGGTGGCGGTGGCCCTGTCGGCGCAGGCAACCGATGTGGGCGTGAACAAGGCCACCGAAAAGCTGTTCCAGGTCGCAGACAACCCCGCCGCCATGCTGGCGCTGGGCGAAGAGGGGCTGATCGAGCATATCAAGACCATCGGCCTGTATCGGCAGAAGGCAAGGAATGTCATCAAGCTCAGCCGGATACTGGTTGACGAATATGACGGCCAGGTGCCCTCGTCACGCGCGGCGTTGCAATCATTGCCCGGTGTCGGGCGCAAGACGGCAAATGTTGTGCTGAACATCTGGTTCGGAATGCCTGCACAGGCGGTGGATACCCATATCTTCCGCTTTGCCAACCGCACGGGTGTCGCCGCAGGCAAGGATGTGCTTGCCGTCGAGCGCGCGATCGAAGACAACGTGCCCGCCGAGTTTCAGAAACATGCGCACCACTGGATGATCCTGCACGGGCGCTATGTCTGCAAGGCGCGCAAGCCCGTCTGCACCAACTGCATTATTGCGGATCTGTGCCATTCAAAGGACAAATCGATATGAAAAAGAAATACCAGGTTGTCGGCATCGGCAATGCCATGGTCGATATCCTCAGCCATGCCCAGGATGACTTCCTTGCCGAGAACGGTATCACCAAGGGGGTCATGCAGCTGATCGACACGGCGCGTGCGTCTGAACTTTACGGCAAGATGGGCCCCGCCGAAGAGGTTTCCGGTGGCTCGGCCGCCAATACCATCGCCGGCATCGCCGCGCTGGGCGGACGCACCGCCTATGTGGGCAAGGTGCGCGATGACCAGCTGGGGGCGATCTTTGCCCACGACCTGCGCGCGCAGGGTGCCGACTACGACACCCCGCTGGCACCAGCCAGTGCCGAGGCCGAAACCGGGCGGTGCATGGTTCTGGTGACCCCCGATGGCGAGCGCACATTGAACACCTATCTCGGCGTGTCCGAACAGCTTACACCTGCGGATATCGACCCCGATCTGATGGCCGCGACCGAATGGATCTATCTGGAAGGTTACCGTTTCGACGGCCCCGAAAGCCACGAGGCCTTTGCAAAGGCGATCGATGCCTGCAAGGCCGCTGGCGGGCGGGTGGCGCTGACGCTGTCAGACCCGTTCTGTGTCGAACGCCACCGCGATGCATTTCGCCAGATGATCCGCGATCACGTTGATCTGCTGTTCTGCAATGTCCATGAAATGCAGGCGATGTATCAGGCCGACGATCTTGAAACATCAATGCGCATGGCCGCGGCCGAGGTCGATATCGTGGTCTGCACGGCCTCTGAAAAGGGCGCCTATGTGCTGAATGGCGGGGGCATGGAACACGCCAATGCGATTCCTACCGATATCGTCGATGCGACGGGCGCAGGTGATCTGTTTGCCAGCGGGTTCCTGTACGGCCTGACCCACGGTTACGACATGCTGACCTGCGCGCGCATGGGCTGTGTCGCCGCCGCCGAGGTGATCAGCCATATCGGCGCCCGCCCCGAGCGCGACCTCAAGGAGCTGTTCCGCGAGCATGGACTGATCTGAAGGGGTTTTCCCGTGAGGCCGGCGCGAACCTGATCACCTGTGATCTGATGTTCGGCATCCCGGATCGCTTGCAGAACGCCGCGCCCCTTCAGAGGCGGGGCAGGATCAGGGCCAATTGTCCTTTCGATACGAAAGTGGCGTTTTACCGGTCCATCTCTTGAACGCGTTGATAAAGCTGGTTGTTCCGGCAAACCCCAGATGGCCTGAAATTTCGGCAATGCTCTGTGTCGTTGTCAGCAGCAATTCCTTGGCAACGGCTTGTCGCACGCGATCTCGAATGTTTGTGAAAGACACGTTCTTCTGCCGCAGGCGACGCCTGAGAGTCCGGCTGGTCATGTGAAAATTACGGGCGGCCATTTCCATGTCGGGCATTCTGGGAAAAGAGCGCATCAGATAATCTTGTATCAACTGATCAAGATCCTGACCGATCTCGTCGGTCGAGATCAATTGCCTGCACTGATCCTGGGCCGCCCTGTGTGCAATCGCATTGGCATATGGTAGCGGCGCAAGTATCGCCTGCCGATCGATTTTCAGCACGCAATGCGGGGCATCGAAACGCGGTTCGATCGAAAGGAGCTCTTGATACCGCCCGGCATGCCGTGGACAAGAAAACGGAAAGTCCACCCCCTTGACAAGCCCGGAAACGGGCAAGAGATCACGCTGGACGCGGATCATTGCCGCGACGTCGCGTTCCAGAACAAAGGCGCGGGTTTCATCGGGCAGATGATCGGCCGTGACCATGACTTTGGTCAAATCCCCCCTGTCTCGGGCGTGAAATGTACTGAGGGCAAATGTCAGGCTGAAATAGCGCAGCGTCGTCTCCAGAACCGCACGTAGATTTGGGCTGGAAGCCATCGCAAAGCCCAGCGCGCCAAACGCCGTGAAATGATACCGCAGACCAACCTCGACCCCGAGCGCCGGAACCACGGGAAGCAGCCCAAGCAAATTTGCAATGACACG
>WFQE01000003.1 GCA_015487165.1 Paracoccaceae bacterium
CTGGGCTGGTCGATCGTCAATATCGGCGTGTTCGGCATTATCGGCATCACCTCGGGCGCGCTGTTTGCCTGGCTGGGCGGGAAGGCCGATCACAAATATGGCCCCAAGCCGGTTATTCTGACCAGCATGCTGACCTTGCTGGCAACGGTCATCATCATCGTCCTGGTCGATCGCCAAAGCGTATTGTTCATCCCCGTAACGCCCGAGTCCAGCCTGCCGGACATCGTGTTCTATTTTTGCGGCTTCCTGATCGGGGCCGCCGGGGGCACCATTCAGGCCGCATCCCGCACCATGCTCGTTCATCAGGCCGACAAGTCGCGCATGACCGAAGCCTTTGGCCTTTATGCGCTGACCGGCAAGGCAACCGCGTTTATCGCGCCCTTGTCGATCGGGGTCGTGACCCACCTGACCCAAAGCCAGAGCCTGGGCGTCACCCCGGTCATCGTTCTGTTCACGCTGGGCCTGATCCTGATGGCGTGGGTCAAGAAAGATGGCGATCCGGGACGGGAATGAAGCTGCGCGTCACTGGAATAAGGCCTGCGATACTGGCGGTTCTGGCTGTGGTTTTCATGGCCGGAACGCATCATGTAAAGCCCAAACCCGGTGAACCATTGGCCAACCAGCTGTTTGGCGCCAAGAAATCCGCGTCACATCAAAGACCGCGGGTTATCGGGTTCTATTCCAAGGGATGCCTGGCCGGCGCACAGCAGCTGCCGGAAACCGGGCCAACATGGCAGGTCATGCGGCTTTCCCGCAACCGCAACTGGGGCCACCCGGAACTGATCTCGTTCATCAAACGCCTGAGCCGGAAAGCACATGAACTTGGCTGGAAGGGGCTTTATATCGGTGACATGTCACAGCCACGGGGCGGCCCGATGACCTCGGGACACGCGTCGCACCAGGTTGGGCTTGACGTCGATATCTGGATGCTGCCGCCCCGCAGCCTGCACCTCAGCCGCGCGCGGCGCGAAACCATTTCATCGATTTCCGTCCGCACCCCCGACCAGCGTCGCGTCAATCGCAACTGGACGCCCACCCATATGGCAATCCTGAAGGCGGCCGCGGAAGATCCGGTTGTCGAGCGGATCTTTGTTGCCGCCGCCGTCAAGATCGACATGTGCAAGAAGGCCGGCCGTGACCGCAAATGGCTGGCCAAGATACGGCCGCTTTATGGGCACAACACCCATTTTCACGTGCGCCTGAAATGTCCCCGTGGCTCGCCCAACTGCCGCAAACAGACCCCAATCAGCAAGATTTCGCATGGTGACGGCTGCGACAAATCGCTTTACTGGTGGGTGACAGACTACCTGAAGCCGCCCAAAAAACCGGCCAAGCCCCGCCCCCATCCGCGACGCGCTCGGGAAATGATCATGGCCGACCTGCCCCGGCAATGCGTGAAGGTTCTGAAAGCCGAATGAAACTGCTTGCCGCACTATTTTTCACACTTTTCCCCGCATCCCTTTCGGCGGCCAGCCTGACCTTTGTGGGAACATATATCTGGTCGGCGCCGCTAAGCGGATTTGGCGGGTTTTCCGCGCTGGAACTGGGGCCGGATGGCAAGAAATTTACGGCGGTTTCGGACAAGGGCATGATACTTGGCGGCACCTTGCAGCGCCGCGATGGCCGGATCGCAGGCGTCAAGATACGGTTCTTCACGCCCCTCCATGAACCCAACGGAAAGCCGCTCAACAAATACGATACCGACTCGGAAGGTTTGGCGATCGACAGCCGGGACCGTGCCTATATCTCCTTTGAGGGCAATCACCGTGTCTGGCGATACAAGGGGCCGTCCTCGGCCGCCAAGGGCACCGGGCGTCACAAGGATTTTCGGCATTTCCAGGTCAATTCCGGGCTGGAGGCGCTTGCAATCGACGCATCAGGAACGCTTTACACCCTGCCTGAACGTTCAGGCGACCTTAACAGGCCCTTCCCCGTTTATCGCAAACTTCCGGGTGGCAAGTGGCAACGCGCTTTCACCCTGCCACGGAGCGGGCGATTTCTGCCAACCGGGGCCGATTTCGGGCCCGACGGCAAGTTGTATCTTCTTGAACGCGACTTTGTCTGGAGCGGCGGGTTCGCCAGTCGCATCCGGCGCTT
This sequence comes from Paracoccaceae bacterium, assembly GCA_015487165.1. Classification (GTDB taxonomy): domain Bacteria; phylum Pseudomonadota; class Alphaproteobacteria; order Rhodobacterales; family Rhodobacteraceae; genus UBA5972. Next base: position 2,098 of record WFQE01000003.1, read on the forward strand.
TGATGTTACGCCAGATGGGTTGAAAAACGAAGAAACCCTGCTGGTCACGCCATTCGGAAAATTTGACAACCTGGAAGGCATTGCCCTGTGGAAAGACCGGCAAGGGCGGATCCGTCTGACGATGATTTCCGACAACAATTTCAACTTTTTCCAGACAACCGAATTTGTCGAATACGCATTGTCGCCGGGCAGCCCCGACAAGACAAACTGATCACCCGGTCACACCGTTCTGTTCCTCAAACGCGTCAAGATGGGCAACGGCCTCTTGTGCAGTGTCCACAAATGTCAGCAGGTCAAGATCCTGGTGGGCGATGGTTCCGGCATCTGCCAGCGCCTTGAAATTGATGATGCTCTCCCAGAACTCCCGTCCGAACAGCAGAATCGGGATACGATCCATCCTGCCCGTCTGTATCAGGGTCAGGCTTTCGAACAGCTCGTCCAGCGTTCCGAAACCGCCGGGGAATACCGCGATTGCCTTGGCACGCATCAGGAAATGCATCTTGCGGATGGCAAAATAGTGAAAGTTGAAACTCAGTTCCGGGGTGCCGTACCGGTTGGGCGCCTGTTCATGCGGCAAGACGATGTTCAGTGATATGGACCGCCCGCCCGCGTCAAAAGCGCCGCGATTGCCGGCCTCCATCACGCCCGGCCCGCCGCCGGTGATGATGACGTTCTGTCGGCATTCCTGCTGAACGCTTTTCAGGGTGCAGAGACGGGCAAATTCGCGAGCTTCGTCATAGTATTTCGATAGCGCGGCAAGGGTGGGGGTGCGTGCGCTTTCCTTTTTCGCGGGCTCGGGAATGCGGGCGCCGCCGAACATGACGATGGTGGATTCGATGCCCATTTCCTCGAACGCCATTTCGGGTTTCAGCAGCTCAAGCTGCAGACGCACGGGGCGCAGCTCGTCCCGGCACAGGAAATCCGGGTCGGCAAAGGCCAGCCTGTAGGTGGGCGAGCGTGTCTGCGGTGTATCGGGCGATTTCTGCCATTTCTGCACGTCGGTTCGTGCATCCGGAAACCGCCGCCTGCGTGTCTGATCGTTCATCTTTCACCTCTGATACTGTCTGCCCTGTCTTGCCGCATTGCACGTTCTGACCTTTAGCCCTATAGGCTGTGGCCGGAACAGACCAGTCACTTGTGAGGGAAAACCATGTCAAACGCCGCGCTCGAAGCCGTGATCGAAGCCGCCTGGGAAGACCGCGACAGCATCACCCCCGCCACCACGGGAGAGCTGCGCGACGCCATCGAGGAAACGCTGAACACGCTGGACAGCGGCAAGCTGCGGGTTGCCGAGCGCCAGGATGACGGCAGCTGGTACGTCAACCAGTGGGCCAAGAAGGCAGTGCTGCTGGGTTTCCGCATCAAGGACATGGAAGTGCAGGAAGGCGGCCCGCAGGGCGGCGGCTGGTGGGACAAGGTAGACAGCAAGTTCAAGGGCTGGACCGAAGACGACTGGAAATCCGCCGGCTTTCGCGCCGTTCCCAACTGTGTCGTGCGCAAGTCGGCCTATATCGCGCCCGGTGCCGTGTTGATGCCGTCTTTCGTCAACCTTGGCGCCTATGTGGACAGCGGCACGATGGTCGATACCTGGGTCACCGTGGGTTCCTGCGCGCAGATCGGCAAGAATGTGCACCTTTCTGGTGGCGTCGGCATCGGCGGGGTGCTGGAACCCATGCAGGCCGGCCCCACCATCATCGAGGACAACTGCTTTATCGGCGCGCGCTCCGAGGTGGTCGAGGGCTGCATCGTGCGCGAGGGCAGCGTGCTGGGCATGGGGGTTTTCATCGGCCAGTCCACCAAGATCGTCGATCGTGAAACCGGCGAGGTGATGTATGGCGAGGTGCCGGCCGGTTCGGTCGTGGTGGCGGGAACCATGCCGTCCAAGAACGGGGTGAACCTGTATTGCGCCGTGATCGTGAAAAAGGTCGACGCAAAGACACGGTCCAAGACCTCGATCAACGAATTGCTGCGCGACTGATGCCGTTTTATGACCCCCTCCACTGGCTGACCTTTCTGGTCGCCGCGACCCTACTGAACCTGTCTCCGGGCCCTGATATCGCCTTTATTCTGGGCAAGACGGCCCAGGGCGGGCGGCGCGTCGGCATGGCGGCCATGCTGGGGGTGTGGGCGGGCACGCTCGGCCACGTGCTGGCCGCGGCGTTGGGGCTGTCGGCGATCCTGGTC
>WFQE01000004.1 GCA_015487165.1 Paracoccaceae bacterium
CGCCCGATGCGCCCGTGAATGATGTTCGACGCCACCCATGTCATTGCCACCACGATGGAAAGCACAACCAGATATCGGGTAACCACATGGGCCTCGGCGCCTGTGACGATCACATTGAAAACCTCACGCCTGGGAACCTCGATCGCCCCCGAGTCATTGTAGTTGTAAAGCCACTGGATCCGGATAAATGCCCATTCAAGGAAGAACTGCGCAGCAAGGGTCGTCACCACCAGGTAGAACCCCTTGATCCGCAACGACGGCAGCCCGAAGATCATTCCCAGACCGGCCGAGAAAAGCCCCGACAAGACGATCAGCAAGATGATGTTGGTATCGGGGAAATAGGTTGCAAGCTTGTAGCATGAATATGCCCCAACCCCCATGAATGCCCCGGTCCCCAGGGAAATCTGGCCTGTGTATCCTGTCAGGATGTTCAGACCAATGGCCGCCAGCGTGAAGATCAGAAACGGGATCATCATCGAGTTGATGAAGAAATCGCTCCCGAACATGGGGATCACGATGAAGGCGACCGCCAGATAGAACCAGATGGCAATGCGGTCCTGCAGGATCGGAAAGATTGCCGAATCTGCCTTGTAGCTTGTCTTGTATTGGCCGGCTTCGCGGTAAAACATCTGCCTTATACCCTCTCGATGATTTTGTCGCCAAACAGGCCCTGAGGCCGGAACAGCAGGAAGATCAGCGCGATCACATAGGCGAACCACCCTTCGACCCCGCCACCGATCAGGCCGCCCCAATAGACCTCGAACAGCTTTTCACCAAAGCCGACGATCAGACCCCCGACAATCGCACCGGGAATCGATGTGAACCCGCCCAGGATCAGCACCGGCAACGCCTTGAGCGCGACGATCTGCAGCGCAAAGGAAACATCCGAACGCGCGCCCCACATGATGCCTGTTGCCAGCGCCACGATCCCCGCAGCAAACCACACGATCGCCCAGATCTGGTTCAGCGAGATGCCGACCGACAGTGCCGCCTGGTGGTCATCGGCAACCGCGCGCAGGGCGCGACCGATCCGTGTCTTGTTGAAGAACACGGCAAGGGCGGCCACCATGATGATGGCAATCACCGCGGCAGCAATGTCGATATGTTGCAGGATCACGATACCACCAGCCACATCGATAGTGGTGGTCCCGGTCGGCAGGCCCAGCTGTTCGGTGATCATGCTCTTGGTTTCACCGCCAAAGATCAGCTGACCCAGCCCGATCAGGAAATAGGAAAGCCCGATCGTCGCCATGAAAAGAATGATATCTGGCTGGTTGACCATATGGCGCAAGATCAGTCGCTCGACACCGATCGCAAGCAGGGCCATGACACCGACCGACAACACCAGCGCAAGATATGCGGGCACGCCCGCCTCGTGCAGGCCGACCAGGGTAAGCGCGCCAAACACCACCATGATGCCCTGTGCAAAGTTGAACACGCCAGATGCCTTGAAGATCAGCACAAAACCAAGTGCGATCAGGGCATACAACGTGCCACCGACGAAGCCTTCCCACAGCACTTGCAACAGAAAATCGGGGGTCGAAAACATGTCGACAAAAGGCCCGATAAAGATCGAGTAGAGAACATCCATCAGTGCGCCACTCCCAGATATGCGTCGATGACGTCTTGGTTGGACTGCACCTCGTCCGGGGTGCCGTCAGCGATCTTCTTGCCATAGTCCAACGCCACAACGCGGTCGGCCAGGTCCATCACCACACCCATATCGTGTTCGATCAGGGCAATCGTGGTGCCAAATTCATCGTTCACGTCCAGGATAAAGCGGCTCATGTCCTCTTTTTCCTCGACGTTCATGCCGGCCATCGGCTCGTCCAGCAGCAGCAACGACGGCTCGGCCGCCAGGGCACGCCCCAGCTCGACCCGCTTTTGCAGACCGTAAGGCAGGCTGCCGACCGGCTTTTTGCGGATGCTCTGGATTTCCAGAAAGTCGATGATCTTTTCGACCACTTTCCGATGCTCGATTTCTTCTTCCAGCGCCGGGCCATAGCGCAGCATCTGCCAGAAGAAGTTCTTGTGCATCTTCAGTGTGCGACCCGCCATGATGTTGTCGAGCGTGCTCATCCCCTGAAACAGGGCCACGTTCTGGAAGGTGCGCGCGATTCCCTGGCTGGCCGCCTCATAAGGGCGCATCCGCCGACGGGTTTCACCGCGAAAGATGATCTCGCCTTCCTGCGGGTGATAGAAACCGTTGATGACGTTCAACATCGAGGTCTTGCCGGCGCCGTTGGGCCCGATGATCGCCCTGATTTCACCCTGCCTGATATCGAACGAGATGTTCTTGATCGCCGTCACCCCGCCGAATTTCAGGGTGATGTTGCGCATCTCCATCAGCACACCGCCAATGGTTCGCCCATCCGGTGTGGTATATCCCTCATCAAAGCTCATGCTGCTTTTGCCTCCCGTGGGAAAACCTTGGCGTCGCGAATTTCCAGCGTGGCCGAAATCGAACCCTTGCGACCATCCTCGTAGGTGACCTCGGTCGTGGTCGAGATCGTGGTCGAACCGTCATAAAGCGCCTGGATGAGATCCGAGTATTTCTCGTCGATGATGCGCCGGCGCACCTTGCGGGTCCGGGTCATCTCGCCGTCATCCGGGTCAAGCTCCTTGTGCAGGATCAGGAACCGATGGATCTGACAGCCGTTCAACATCGGATCGGTCGCAAGCGATGCGTTGACCTCTTCGACGTGGCTCTGGATCATGTCCAGCACCTTGGGGTGGCCCGCCAGTTCCTGATAGGAACTGTATCCGATATTGTTTCGCTCGGCCCAGTTGCCCACTGCCGACAGATCAATGTTGATGAAGGCGACACAGTTCTCGCGATCTGCGCCAAACAGCACTGCCTCAAGGATATTCGGATAGAATTTCAGCTTGTTTTCCACATATTTCGGCGCGAACAGGCTGCCATCGGCCAGCTTGCCGACATCCTTGGCCCGGTCGATGATCTTGAGGTGGCCGGTGCCTTCCTCGAAATAGCCGGCATCGCCCGTGGCGACCCAACCTTCGGGATCCTTGGTCGAGGCGGTGCTTTCCGGGTTCTTGTAATACTCGACGAATGTTCCGGCCGAGCGGTAATAGACCTCGCCATTATCGCCGATCTTGATTTCCACGCCTGGGGCGGGAATACCGACTGTATCGGCACGCACTTCGCCATCGGGCTGGATGGTGATGTAAACCGAAGCCTCGGTCTGACCATACAACTGCTTCAGATTGATCCCCAGAGAGCGGTAGAATTCGAAAATTTCGGGGCCGATCGCCTCGCCGGCGGTATAGCCGATGCGCACCCGGCTCATCCCCAGCTGGTTTTTGAGCGGCTCGTAGATCACGAAATTTCCGACGGCATATTTCAGCCGATCGCCAAGGCTGACCGGCTTGCCGTCAAGAATACGCATGCCCACTTTCTTGGCGTGATCCATGAAATAGTTGAAGATCTTGCGCTTGATGGGGCTGGCGTCCTCCATGCGGATCATGACCGCGGTCAGCAGACCCTCGAAGAAACGCGGCGGGGCAAAGAAATAGGTCGGCCCGATTTCCTTGAGGTCGGCCTGCATCGTCTCGGCGCTTTCCGGGCAGGAAACACAGAAACCCGTCCAGTAACATTGACCGACAGAAAAAATGAAATCCCCGACCCAGGCCATCGGCAGATAGGCAAGCACGGAATCATCGACTGTCAGCTTGTCGAACTCGGCCGATACGCGGGACGATTCGATGATGTTGCGGTTTGACAGAACAACACCCTTTGGCCGGCCGGTCGTACCCGACGTGTAAAGCATCACGCAGGTCGTGTCATAGCCCTGGCCCTGCTCGCGCTGCCTGAGGATGGGTTCCAGCCGCTGGTGACCGGCGGCGCCCTCGGCCTGAATGTCGCGCAAGGCGTTCAGACGGGTGTGATCGTATTTGCGCATCCCGCGCTTGTCGTAATAGATGATCTGTTCAAGCTGGGGCAACTGGTCCGAAATCTCGAGAACCTTGTCCACCTGCTCCTGATCTTCGGCGATGACAAAACGCGCGCCGCAATGCTCCAGCACATATGCCATCTCTTCGGCAACCGCGTCCTGATACAACGGCACCGGAACCGCGCCCACCCATTGCGCGGCCACCATGGCCCAGTAAAGCGCAGGGCGGTTTCTACCGATGATCGCAACGTGATCGCCGGGCTGCATATCCAGTTCGAGATAGCCCAAGGCAAGATTGCGAATCTCTACCTGCGTCTCGGCCCAGGTCCAGCTTTGCCAGATGCCGAATTCCTTTTCCCGATAAGCGGGCCTGTCACCATAAAGCTTGGCGTTGCGCGCCAACAGCTTGGGAATGGTGTCCAGATCGCCCTGAGGCGCTGCCTGTGCTGTCAAATTCAACCCTCCCGTACGCCGACTCCCACACGGCGGAACGAATCCGCACCAGATTGCGAATCCGCTTTGATTTTTCACAGCTTGACGGTGCAGGTCAAATGATACCTGAATTTTTCGTAATTGTATCGAATTGTAACAAATGAAGGGATCATATATCACGGCTTGCGCTGGCATGCATACCGCGCCACAGAATGTACCGCATGAGGTATGACAAGTGAAAAAGCCGCGCGACAAGACCGAAAGCCTGATCCTGTCCGGGCTGGACCTGATCCAGCAGGCCCTGACCATCTATGACCACAACCTGCGCCTGGCCATCTGCAACAGCAGGTTTCAGGAAATGTTCGACCTGCCGGAACATCTGGTCACCCCCGGTGCGGGCTTTGCCGAAACCCTGCGTTTTCTGGCCGAGCGGGGGGAATACGGCACCGTTGACGACATCGACGCCTTTATCGAGGAACGTGTCAAACAGGCCCGCGCGTTCGAGCCCCACTATATGGAACGACGCCGCGCCAACGGGCGGATGATCTCGGTCGAGGGCAACCCGCTGCGCCAGGGGGGCTGGGTCACGGTCTATACCGACATCACCGCCATCAAGCGGCAGGAAGAATTGCTGCGCAGCCACTCGGCCCAGCTGTCGGACCAGCTGTTGTCATATTCCGAGGAACTCGCCCGTGCCAACCGCGAGCTGGAAGCAACCATTTCGGCGCTGGAATCGACCAAGAGGCAGCTGACCGAAAGCGAACAGCTTGCCCGCATGACCACCGAGATGATGCCGGCCCATATCGCGCATCTCGACATGGAAGAATATTACTCGTACTCGAACCGCCGTCTGCCCGACATCGTGCCCGGCCGCCCCGAAAGCATCGTCGGCCTGTCTGCGAGAGAGGCACTTGGCGACGAGGTTTACGAGGCAATCCGACCTTACCTGAAAAAGGCCTATGAGGGGCGGGCCAGCGTGTTCGAGCTCACCCATTCACAGGGCGCGCGGCGGGCACGCAGTGCCTTTACCCCCGATCGGGCCGACAATGGTGAAGTTCAGGGTGTCTATATCCTGTCCATGGACATCACCGAAGAGGCAATGGCCCGCGCTGCCCTGGCCCAGACCCACAAGCGCGAGCTCGCCGCACAGCTGACCAGCGGGCTGGCCCATGACTTTGCCAACCTTCTGACAATCATCCTTGGCCTTCAGGGCCGCATGGATAAGCTGCCCGACCTGCCGGATGCCGCGCGCGAAATGATTGCCACGACACGCGCCGCGGCCCAGCGCGGGGGCATCCTGCTGGACCGGCTTTCCAATGTCTCGGGGCCACGCAAGATCAACCCAGGCGCCTGCGATATCGGCCAGCTTCTGAACGATATCAAGGCACTGGCGTCGCCCTCCATGCCCTCGACGGTCAGCCTTTCCTGCAGTGTGAACGGGGTTGAAAGACCTGTCATCCTGGATTCAGGTTTCCTGCAGGATTCGCTGTTGAACCTGTTGCTGAACGCACGCGACGCCATTGGGGACGCAGCCGGCGAAATCCGTGTCATCGTGGAAACCGTTGGCGGCATCTGGCTGGAAATCCGCGTCATGGATACCGGCCCCGGCTTTACCGACGAGGCGCTGAAGCATGCCCTTGATCCGTTCTACACCACAAAACGTAATGACGAAGGGTCGGGCCTTGGCCTTTCGATGGTCTATGACTTTGCGCAGCTTTCCGGCGGACATCTGAAAATCGGCAACCGTCCCGAAGGCGGGGCTGTCGTAACGCTGCGGCTGCCCCTGAAATTCGGCGAGCTGCGCCCGTCGCCGCGCCTGATCCTGCTGGTCGAGGATTCGCCCGAAATCCGTGTAAATACCCGCGAAATTCTGCGTGAACTCGGCCATAACGTCCTTGAGGCAACCAGTGCGGATGAAGCTGAAACCCTGGCCTCCATCCCCGGCATCGATGCGGTGCTGACCGACATCACCCTGGACGGAACCCGCACCGGGCTGGATCTAGCCCGCAGTCTGGCGCGCAGGAAAACCGCACCGCAGATTTACATGATGACCTCTCTTCCTGTACACAACGCCGTGCGGCAACAGGCCGAAACGGAATTCCCGCTTATCGGAAAACCGTTTACCACCGCCGATCTGGCAAATTTCCTTGAGACAGGTTCCCACACATGACCTCCAACGCCCCCTTGGTTGCAATTCTCGACGACGAGCCGCAAATCAGGCTCATGCTGTCGGATGCCTTGCAGGAGGCGGGGTTTCGCACGGCCAATTTCAGCCGCGCAACCGAATTCGAGGCCGCCCTGCCCGGCCTTTCCCCCCAGATATGCCTTGTCGATCTTGGCCTGCCCGACAAGGACGGTCTGGCACTGGTGCACCGCCTGGCACTGGAAAGCGGCGCGGCCATCATCATCATTTCGGGCCGCGCGCAGGTGCAGGACAAGGTTACCGGGCTCGAACTGGGCGCGGATGACTATATCATCAAACCCTTTGACCCGGCCGAGGTGGTGGCACGCGCGCGTGCGCTGTTGCGTCGGGGACGTCAGGAGCGCGACAACAACCGGAACACTGCCCACTTTGCGGGCTGGACCGCCCGGTTCGACCAGTACATGCTTGAAGCCGAAGACGGCGAGGCCATCCCCTTCAGCCAGGCCGAGGGCGAGGTTCTGCGCCTGTTTCTTGAATCCCCCAACCGGCTGATTTCAAGATCCTACATGCAGGAACGACTGGGCGGAACCGCGGGCGAAACATTCGACCGGGCAATGGACGTGCGCATTTCGCGCTTGCGCACCAAACTACGCGAAGACCCGAAAAACCCCAAATTGATCAAGACAATATACGGCGCCGGATATATCTTTCTTGGTGACGTCAACTGGAGCTGACCGATGGATCTTTTCGCCTTTGCCTATTGGGCCGTGATGGGCGCCTTCCTCGGCTGGGGGGTTCCCAAGCTTGAAACCACGTTCCGCCGCATCCTGTTCGGACTGTGTTTCGGCATCATAGCCGAAACGGCAATGCCATTCATAAGGGCCTGGCTACTGGGCTGATATTCCTGTCGGACAACAAGAAACCCCCCGCAAGGTTATTGCGAGGGGCTGTTTTCAATAATTGGTCGGGTCGGATTATCCGCCAACCCGCTGGATGCGACCTTCCGGCTTGGCCGTGATCTTGCCCATCTTGGCGATATAGTTGATCACGTCATTTGCCATCAGGTTGCCGTTACCCTTGTTGATCAGCACCGGCGCATTACGCAGCATGCGATAGCCATCGCCGCCGCGCTGCATATAGTCGTTGGTTGCCAGCTTGTAGGTCTTGCCCGGATCCAGATCGGCGCCACCGATCTTGACCGACACCACCCGTGATCCGGCCGGCTTGGACGGATCCCAAACAACTGTCATGCCCGAAACCTGCGGGAAACGACCGGCGCCCTTTTCGACCTTGGAAAAACCATTTTCCAGCGCGTCAAGGATCTGCTGCCCTGTAACCTCGACCATGACGGTAACATTGCCAAAGGGCAGTTCGGTCAGGATATCACGGCGTGTGATTTCGGTGCCCGGATCATATGTCCGATCACCACGGATACCACCGCCATTGGTGATCGCAACGTCGGCACCCGAAGCAATGCGCATGGCGTCTGCGATAACGTCGGCAAAGGCCGATTCTTCGCTGCGCACGGTATTGCGGCGCGTATCCAGCGTGGTTTCGGTGGTGGCTATCACCACGTTCAGGCTGTCATCCAGCTTGGCCTTGTAGGCATCGACCTTTGCCTGTGTTTCAGGATCAGGCGTCACATTCTTGGTGTCGATAAAGCGGAAGTTGGGTGTCCACCATACCTTGCGCTTGCCGCGCTTCTCGCCAATCGTGACATTGATATCCAGAGGCGACAGAAAGCGGCCGTCGATCGAGGTTTCAACATAGGCGACCTTGCCATCATAGAAGGTGGCATAGGAATGGTCGTCACCCGAAATGATGATGTCAAAGGCATGGCTGGCAATCAGCGCACGGTCATTGCCCTGGTCGGTCTGAACCACGCCGATCACCAGATCGGCACCGTCCTTTTTCGCCGCCCGTGCTGCCGCAACAGCACTGGCAACCGTTGGGCCGAATTTGAGATCCCCCGTGTTGGAAACCTCGGGCGAGGTATCCTGCGCCACCGGAACAAGCGCAACTTTCAGATCGCCGAACTGTTTGGTCATCACACCGCCCAGAACATCCAGAGGCTTGCCATCGGCATCTGTAATATTGACAGCCGCCCACGGATATTTGGAAGATTTGGCCTTTTCGATGAAATTCTTGACGCCGAAATCGAATTCATGGTTGCCCGGAACGGCGATGTCGAAGGGCACGATGTTGGTCAACTCGATCATGTTCTGACCATGGTCAAAACCCGACAGAATGGACGGCGAAAGCATGTCGCCATCGAATACGTAAATCATGTTCGGGTTGGCGGCCTTTTCCGCCTTGGCAACCGCATTCAGCCGGGCGACGCCACCGCGGCCGTGCTTGTCCGAAAAGTTGTAAATATCGCCAACACCCAGAATGGTGATCTTGATCGACTCACCCGCGACAACCGCGGAGCCGGCGATCATCGACATTCCCAGGGCGACGGCCCCCAATGTCATTGTCATTTTTCGATGAAAATTTGTTTTCATTTTGATTTTTCCTTTCTCTCCGGATGTGTTTCCCACTCAGCGGGCAGGTATGCTGTTGCCTGTAAATGGCTGCGGCCCTGAAACGAATTAACTGGATACGATTACATTTTCATGTCGGAATTGCCCGGCATCGAAATCCGATGCGCCTTCCTGACTCTGGCCCCGACATGTGCAAAAACTTCGGCCATTTTAGCAGCTCATCCCCCCCTGCTGATCACAAACTATGCACAAGAAATGTCTTGCTTTTCAAGCTTGCAGAAAGGAAACCTGCCCTTTGGCAGGTGAAATCCACCACCGCCTGTCATTCGCGCATCAGGAATTGACGTAAAAGCTATTGCGCCGCCACCTCTCCAGCCGCCTTTTCCACCCTGACGGCCGCGAACTTGAATTCGGGGATCTTGCCGACCGGATCCAGCGCCGGGTTGGTCAGGATATTGGCGGCCGCCTCGACATAGGCAAAGGGAACAAAAACCATGTCTTCGGCAACGCCGCGGTCGGCGCGGGCCATGATCTCGATACTGCCGCGCCGTGTGGTCAGACGCACATATTCCCCCGGCCTGACCCCCAGGCGGGCAAGCGTGGCCGGGTTCAGCGAACAGTTTGCCTCGGGCTCGACCGCATCCAGCACATGCGCGCGCCTGGTCATCGACCCGGTATGCCAATGTTCAAGCTGCCGCCCCGTGGTCATGATCATGGGGAATTCCTCGTCGGGCCGATCATCGGGCGGCACGATGCCCGCAGGCGCAAAACGCGCCCGGCCGTCAGCGGTCGGGAACCCGTCGCCAAACACGACCGCCTGCCCCGGATCATCCGGCGCCAGGCTTGGATAGGTCACCGCCTCGCGTTCGAGCCGCTCCCAGGTGATGTTGTTCAGGCTTTTCATGCCGCGCTTCATCTCGGCAAATACTTCGCGCGGATGATCGTATTTCCAGCCGAGCCCCAGGCGCCGCGCCAGATCGACCGTGATGCGCCAATCCTCGCGCGCCTCGCCCGGAGGGGCCAGGGCCGGGCGCACCATCTGCACCTGCCGGTTGGTGTTGGTCACGCTACCCGCCTTTTCGGCCAGCGCGCTGGCGGGCAGGATGACATCGGCAAACATCGCCGTTTCGGTCAGAAAGATATCCTGCACAACCAGATGTTCCAGTCGCGCCAGTGCAGCCCTGGCATGTTCGACATCGGGGTCCGACATGGCCGGGTTTTCCCCCAGAATATACATGCCGTGAATGTCGCCTGCGTGAATCGCCTCCATGATCTCGACCACGGTCAGACCCTTTTCGGCGCTGAAATCCTGGGTGCTGGACCAGATCTCGTTGAACCGGCCGCGCGCACTATCATCCGTCACGCTCTGATAATCGGGCAGGAACATCGGGATCAGCCCTGCATCCGAGGCGCCCTGCACATTATTCTGCCCCCGCAGCGGGTGCAGCCCGGTGCCCGGCCGGCCCACATTGCCCGTCATCAGGGCCAGGTTGATCAGACAGCGCGCATTGTCGGTGCCATGCACGTGCTGGCTCACCCCCATGCCCCAAAAGATCATCCCCGCCTTGCCGGTCGCAAAGGTCCGTGCGACCGCGCGGATGGTTTCGGCATCAACGCCACAGATCGGCGCCATGCGCTCGGGGGCATAGTCGCCAAGATGCGCAACCATCGCATCCCAGTTGTCGGTAAACCGCGCGATATAGGCATCATCCTGCAACCCCTCATCCACGATCACATGCATGACCGCGTTCAGCAGCGCCACGTCCGAGCCAGGGCGGAACTGCACCATATGGGTGGCAAACCGGCCCAGCGCCACACCGCGCGGATCCATCACGATCAGCTTGCCGCCACGACGGGCGAACTGCTTGAAATATGTGGCCGCCACGGGATGGTTTTCGACCGGGTTGCAGCCGATCACCAACGCCACGTCGGCATGTTCGATCTCGTTGAAGGTCGCTGTGACCGCGCCGGACCCTATATTCTCGATCAACGCCGCGACCGAGCTTGCATGACACAGCCGTGTGCAATGATCGACATTGTTGTGCCCGAAACCCTGGCGGATCAGTTTCTGAAACAGATAGGCCTCTTCATTGGTGCATTTGGCGCTGCCGAATCCGGCCACGGCACGCCCACCATGTTCGTCACGCAGAAAGGCCAACCCCTCGGCGGCATAATCCAGCGCCTCGTCCCAGCTTGCCTCGCGGAAATGGGTCCAAGGGTTGGCGGGATCGACATTCATCCCCTTGGGCGGCGCATCCGCCCGCCGGATCAACGGGCGTGTCAGACGATGCGGATGGTGGATATAATCGAAACCGAACCGCCCCTTGACGCAAAGCCTGCCCTCATTGGCCGGCCCGTTCAGCCCCTCGACCGCAATGATCCTGTCACCGCGCAGTTTCAGGCTGACCTGACATCCCACACCGCAGAACGGGCAGATGCTGGCAACCTCGCGCTCGAACCCGGCACTGTCGCCGCGCCCGTCGGCGTCAATCAGCGTCGCCGGCATCAGCGCGCCTGTCGGGCAGGCCTGCACACATTCGCCACAGGCCACGCAGGTGCTGTCGCCCATCGGATCAAACAGATCAAATACCGGCCAGCTGTCATGCCCGCGCCCGCCCATGCCCAACACGTCATTGACCTGCACCTCGCGGCAGGCGCGAACACACAGGTTGCACTGGATACAGGCATCCAGATTGACCCTCATCGCCACATGGCTGTCATCCAGCAAGGGCACGCGCGTGGATTCAATCGGCGGAAAGCGGCTGCTGTCCACACCCGCCTGCCGCGCCATCGCCGCAAAATGCGCGCTGCGGTCATGGGCCGCCTCTGGCTGGTCGGCAAGCAACATCTCGAACACCATCTGCCGGGCCTTTTGCGCGCGCGTGCTTTCGCTGCGCACGACCATCCCCTCGGCAGGCTTGCGGATACAGGACGCCGCCAGCACGCGCTCGCCCTCGATTTCCACCATGCAGGCACGGCAATTCCCGTCCGCCCGATAGCCCGGCTCATCGCGATGACACAGATGCGGAATCACCTTGCCCTCGCGCCGCGCGACCTGCCAGATCGTCTCGTCCGGCGCGGCGGATACTTCCTTGCCGTCAAGGGTAAAGCGGATGCGGTTGCTCATGAATGACTCTCCCATCGGTGCCTGCAAATCTTAGACCACAAAACCCGGCATCCGCAAATCACCAAACCCGACAATCGCATGGCCGATCCCGCCTTCTTCTTTGTCCAAATACGTCCGGGGGGCCCGAAGGGCGGGGGCAGCGCCCCCTCTGCGCCCGGCATTCTGCCGCAACGGCCGCACTCGGCCCCCATTGGCAAGCTGGGCACGCGGCGCTAATCCTGATCACCGGAAAGGAGTCCCCATGACTGCACATCTCTGGGTCCGCGCCGAACAGCGGGAAAACGAACAACGGGTCGGCCTCACGCCCGAAGGCGCCGCCGAGCTGATCGCGCAAGGCATCCGCGTCACGGTCGAGGAATCATCCTGCCGCGCCATCCCCATCGACGGCTACCGACAGGCCGGTGCCGAGATCGCCCCCGAGGGCAGCTGGCCCGACGCCCCCGATGAGGCCGTGATCTTTGGCCTCAAGGAACTGCCCGAGGACGGCACGCCGCTGCGCCACCGCCACATCATGTTCGGCCATGCCTTCAAGGGCCAGGCCGACGGCCCTGCCCTGCTGCGCAGGTTTCGCACGGGCGGCGGCGTGCTGTATGATCTGGAATACCTGACCCATGACGACGGCCGGCGCGTTGCCGCATTCGGCTATTGGGCGGGCTATGCCGGTGCCGCCGTGGGCCTCAAGGTCTGGGTGGCGCAACAGGCGGGCGATCTGCCCGGCCCCGCGCGCGTGGGCACCTATCCCGACAAGCAGACGCTGCTGGATGATCTGGCAGACGACATGAAAGCAGCGCTTTCAAACGGCGCGGCAATGCCGAGGGCCATCATCATCGGGGCCAAGGGGCGGGTCGGCAGCGGCGCGGGCGATCTGCTGCAACAGATGGGGCTGGAAATCACCCGCTGGGATATCGAGGAAACCGCCTCGGGCGGCCCTTTCCCCGAGGTTCTGGAGCACGAGATCTTTGTCAACTGCGTGATGGCGCTGCCCGGCATCCCCGTATTCGTGCCCAAATCAGCGCTTTCCGCCCCGCGCCGCCTGAGCGTGGTTGCGGATGTATCCTGCGATCCCAGCAGCGACTATAACCCCGTGCCGATCTATGACCACGCGACCAGCTTTGACGCCCCGGTGATCCGCACGACCAACGGCCCGCCGCCGCTGGATGTCATGGCCATCGACAACCTGCCCTCGATGCTGCCGCTGGAAAGCAGCCAGGATTACGCGGCACAGCTGCTGCCGGCACTGCGAACCATCACCGACATGAACAGCGGCATCTGGGCGCGCGCCGCCGCGATATTCAAAGAACACGCGGCCAAGGCCTGAAAGGATGACAAGATGAGCAGAATTCACTGGATCGGCACCGGCCTGTCAGCCATCCCCGGCCTGCGCCGCCTGATCGAGCGGGGCCATGACGTCACCGTCTGGAACCGCACCCTTGACAAGGCCCGCGCGACGGTAGGCGACCTGACCGACGACATTCGCCCCTTTACCATCGCGGCCGTGGGCGACGCCCTGAACCCCGGCGATATTCTGGTTTCCATGCTGCCCGGCGACTGGCATGTGCCCCTGGCGCAGCTCTGCCTTGAAAAAGGGGCGCATTTTGCCTCGACCTCGTATATCTCGCCCGAGATGCGCGCGCTTGACGGCACGGCCCGCGACAAGGGTCTGGCACTGGTCAACGAGGTCGGGCTTGACCCCGGCATAGATCATGTGATGGCCCATTGGCTGATGGCCGATTACCGCGCATCCCCTGCCTTTGACGCCGAAAACGAGCTGTCCTTCATTTCCTATTGCGGCGGCATTCCGAAACACGAAAACCCCTTCCGGTACAAGTTTTCCTGGTCACCCCTGGGTGTGCTGAAGGCGTTGAAATCGCCATCGCGTTCGATTCAGGACTTTCGCGAATATGAGGTTGATCGCCCCTGGAACGCCATTTCCAGCTACACCGCACCCCTGCAACAGCCCGAGAAATTCGAGGTTTACCCGAACCGCGACTCGATTCCGTTCATGGCAGAATACGGGTTTGATCCCGACTGGAAGGTCCGGCAATTCGTGCGCGGCACGCTGCGCCTGAACGGCTGGGCCAAGGCCTGGGCCGATGTGTTTCGCGAAATCGAAACCCTGCAAGGTGAAACAGGCGAGGCCCGCCTGAAAGAGATGTCCGACCAGTTCTGGCGCGACAACGCCTATGCCGAAGGCGAACCCGACCGCGTGGTGCTGTGCGTCGCGCTCGAGGCCAGGCGCGATGGCAGGGTCGTCTATCACAAGACCTATGCGCTGGACGCCTTTGGTAATGAACAGGGCAGCGCGATGGCGCAACTTGTCTCGATCCCGCTGTCTCTGGCCATCGAGGCCGTGCTGAACGGCGAAATCGCCGCCGGTGTTTCAGCCGCCCCCAACGACCCGGCACTCGTCGCGCGCTGGATGGAAACCGTTGGCGAGATCGCGCAACATCTGGCCGTGGTGGATCATCTCGTCTGATGCGGTAAGTTGGCAAGACCACCCCCCCCTTTGCGCCGCCCGTGCTTTTGTTGTATCCCCTGCTTTCCATCCGCACACCCGAAAGCCACAGACATGACCGCGATCACGCCCGACAACATCACCGTTCCGCGCAAGCTGCTCGACGGCGACAAGACCAACCTTGTCGGCCTGACCCGCGATCAGATGCGCGAGGCCCTGATTGCCGCCGGCACACCGGAACGTCAGGCGGGGATGCGCGTTGGCCAGTTGTGGCAGTGGATCTATCAGAAGGGTGTCACCGATTTTTCGGTGATGACCAACCTGGCCAAGGATTACCGCGCCCTTCTGACCGAGAAATTCACCATCGCGCGCCCCGAAATCGTGACCCGGCAGGTATCATCCGACGGCACGCGCAAATATCTGCTGCGCATTCAGGGCGGGCACGAGGTCGAAACCGTCTATATCCCCGAGGAAGACCGCGGCACGCTGTGCATCTCGTCCCAGGTGGGGTGCACGCTGACCTGTTCATTCTGCCATACCGGCACGCAGAAACTGGTGCGCAACCTGACCCCGGCCGAGATCGTCGGGCAGATTCTGGTTGCCCGCGACGATCTGGGCGAATGGCCCAAACCCGGCCGCCACCCCAAGGACGAAACCCGGCTGCTGTCGAACATCGTGCTGATGGGCATGGGCGAGCCGCTTTACAATTTCGAAAACGTCCGTGATGCCATGAAAATCGCCATGGACGCCGAAGGCATCAGCCTGTCACGCCGCCGGATCACGCTTTCGACCTCGGGTGTGGTGCCCGAAATTCCGCGCGCAGGTGCCGAGATCGGCTGCATGCTGGCGATTTCCTTTCATGCCACCACGGATGAGGTGCGCGACAAGCTGGTGCCGATCAACAATCGCTGGAATATCGAGGCGCTGCTGAATGCGCTGAGGGCCTATCCGAAACTGTCGAATTCCGAACGCATCACCTTTGAATATGTGATGCTGAAAGGCGTCAATGACAGCGACGATGATGCCCGGCGTCTGGTCCAGCTGATCAAGGGAATTCCGGCCAAGATCAACCTGATCCCCTTTAACGAATGGCCCGGTGCGCCCTATGAAAGATCATCCAACAACCGCATCCGGGCATTTGCCGACATCATCTACAAGGCAGGCTATGCCAGCCCCATCCGCACCCCGCGCGGCGAGGATATCATGGCTGCCTGCGGACAGCTGAAAAGCGCAACCGAGCGCGCCCGCAAGAGCCGCGCTCAGATCGAAGCGGAAATTCGTGGGTAATTCTCAGCGCGGCGAGCGTTTTGCCAGAATACGCTGCAATGTCCGGCGATGCATGTTCAGACGCCGTGCGGTTTCGCTGACATTGCGGTCGCACAGCTCGAACACCCGCTGGATATGTTCCCAACGCACGCGGTCGGCCGACATGGGGTTTTCCGGCGGCGGCGGGCGGTCATCGTCGCCGGCCAGCAGGGCCGCGGTGATGTCGTTGGCGTCAGCCGGTTTCGACAGATAATCGGTTGCGCCGATCTTGACGGCGGCAACAGCGGTGGCAATCGCACCATAGCCGGTCAGCACGACAACGCGCGCATCAGGGCGTTTTTCGCGCAACACCTCGACCACATCCAGCCCGTTGCCATCTTCCAGCCGCAGATCGATCACCGCATATGCGGGCGGGCGGGCGGTGGCAATGGCCTTGCCGGCCGCGACGGTTTCAACCGCTTCGGGCGCAAAGCCGCGCTTTTCCATCGCGCGCGCAAGGCGCCGCAGAAACGGCTCGTCGTCATCGACCAGCAGCAGGGAATTGTCTTCGCCAATCTCGCGCAGCTCACGCTCAGCCATCTTTACCGTCCTTGCTTCCCTGAAGTTAAGGACTTTGTAAAGTTTCTGCGCCCGATGGTCAAACTGTTCAGGACTTGTCGATGAAACAGGCAACCGTGCGGGCCATGTCCTTGGCAGGAATGTCCCGACGGAAGAAATCGACAAACCCGTATTTCGGCAAGACAAGATAGGTGAAGGTCGAATGATCCATCAGATAATCTTCGCCCTCGCCGTTCTTGCGGTAATAGGTCTTGTAAGCCCTTGAGGCCGCCTTGACCTGCTCGGGAGAGCCGGTCAGCCCCACCATCCCGGCGCCAAAGGCATCGGCGAATTCACCCACAACCGCCGGCGTGTCGCGTTCCGGGTCGATCGAGATGAACACGGGCTGGACATCATATCCCATCTTTTTCAACAGCTCGCTCGCCTGGGCATTGCGCGCATTGTCCATCGGGCAGACATCGGGGCAGTAGGTATAGCCGAAATAGATCAGGCTGGGTTTGGTGATCACATCCTTGTCGGTCACCGTCTTGCCGTTCCTGTCGAGCAGGGTAAACGGGCCGCCGATCGTTGCCTTGCCGCCGGCGATCTTGCTGGTACGACAGGATGCAAAGCGGTCATTGCCCTGATCGGTAAAGACAAAGATTGCGAGGCCGCCCAACAGGGCTGCAACCAGTGTGACCGCTATGAATGAATATAAGCGCGACATGGTGTTCGTCTTCTTGCCAGATGTCTGTTAGCGTGTTGATCCACTCAAACCGCACACGTATCAATACCAGATGACGTTTGTGCGACAATAGACCTCCGGTGCCATATGCCAGATCTTGAAGTTGACATTCTGACCGCCGGTCACCGATCCGAGTGGGTAAGGCTGCGCACGCTGATCAATCTGCGCTGGCTGGCAATCATCGGACAGGCCGGGGCGGTGCTTGTTGCCACCACCTGGCTGGACCTGTCGATGAATGTCGGCATGTGCATCATGGCCATTGGCGCGTCGGTCGTTTTCAACATTGCCTCTGGCATCATCTACCCCAAGAACAAGCGCCTGTCGGA
Source organism: Paracoccaceae bacterium (assembly GCA_015487165.1). Lineage (GTDB taxonomy): Bacteria > Pseudomonadota > Alphaproteobacteria > Rhodobacterales > Rhodobacteraceae > UBA5972. The sequence goes on from WFQE01000004.1 coordinate 17,426, forward strand.
ACAGGAAACCATGCTTGCGCTGCTGTTCGACATGTCGCAACTGGTGTTTCTGCTTTATCTGACGGGCGGGCTGAACAACCCCTTTGCGCTGTTGATCCTGGCCCCGGTCACAATCTCGGCCACGTCATTGACGTTGCGCTCGACGGTTGCGCTGGGCGCGGTCGCGGTGATCCTGATCACGATCCTTGCGTGGAATTACGAGCCCTTGCAGACGGTTGACGGTGAAATCCTGCAAATGCCAGACATCTTCATCACCGGCTTCTGGATATCGCTGATCATCGGGCTGGTCTTTCTGGCAGGCTATGCGCGCAGGGTCACCACCGAAACCGAATCCATGTCACAGGCTTTGGTCGCCACACAAATGGCCTTGAGCCGGGAACAGAAGCTGACAGATCTGGGCCGCGTGGTCGCCGCTGCCGCGCATGAGCTGGGCACCCCGCTTGCAACCATCAAGCTGGTCAGCACCGAACTGCTGGATGAGCTGGAAGACTGCCCCCAGATGAAAGAGGACATCCAGTTGATCGGCCAGCAGGCCGACCGCTGCCGCGATATCCTGCGCGACATGGGCAGGACGGGCAAGGATGACATGCTGATACATCATGCGCCGATTTCGTCGGTCGTGCGCGAAGCAGCGGAACCGCATGAAAACCGCGGCAAGCAGCTGCATTTCAGCTTTACCCCCAAATCCCTTTCGGCTGGCGAACAGCCCAGCATCCAGCGCAAGCCTGAAATTATCCACGGGCTGCGGAACCTGATTCAGAACGCCGTGGATTTCGCGCAGGAAAATATCTGGATCGATGTGATCTGGTCGAAAAAGTCGATCCGCATCGTGATCGCCGATGACGGGCGGGGCTATCCACCCGACCTGATCGGCCGGATTGGCGACCCCTTTGTCAGCAAGCGCCGCAAACGCAAGCCCGACCCGGAACGCCCCGAATATGAAGGCATGGGCCTGGGGCTGTTCATCGCCAAGACCCTGCTGGAAAGAACCGGCGCGGAGATAACCTTTGCCAACGGTTCCGACCCTTTCCTGACAGTCGACGAAACCCCGGCAAGACGTGGCGCCATCGTCGAGGTGATCTGGCCCCGCGAGGCCATTGTGCCCTCGGAAGAGGTGACTCACGGCCCTCTGGGAAAGAATGCGCCCATGCGGGTTTAACCGTTCGTTAACGATTTGGCTGTTAAGCACCGTCAATTCCGTGTGTCAGTCATCTGTTAACCTCCGGGGCAATCCGTAATGTTCTTTCTCAATCTATCCACCGGGCTTTTCATGGTGGCGACAAGCGTGCTGTCGGCCCTTGGCGCAGTTGCCATTCTGCTTGCCGCCGGAAGGAAGCAACGCGGCGCCATACAGCCCAGCGTAGCCGAGGATATGGAGGACAAAGGGCAACACGGGGTCGAGACCATCCCGACCACCCCTGCAACACCAACGGACGGTCCGGCCCCGGCCTTGGCCGAAACAGGTGAAATCTGTGACCTGTCCCCCATGCTGATCTGGAAAGAGGACGAACAGGGAAATATCCGCTGGGCCAACCGCCCCTATCGCGAAATGGCCGGTGTCCCGGCTGCGGAAAACCCGCAAACAGCCGATCTGCCCGCAATTTTTGGAAAATCCGAACCGCAACCGGGACAATCCCGCGCAAGCCTTGACCTGCCGGGGCAGAAAAAAACCCGGTGGTACGAGGTGATACGCGCCAAGATGTCGACGGGCGAGATGCTCAACTTCGCGCTGCCGGCCGACCCGCTGATCCAGGCAGAAGAGGCGTTGCGAAATTTTGTGCAGACCCTGACCATGACCTTTTCGCACCTGCCTATCGGGCTGGCCATCTTCGACCGCAACCGCCAGCTGGCCCTGTTCAACCCCGCGTTGGCCAATCTGACGACGCTCGAACCCGAATGGCTGAGCGAAAGACCAACACTTTATGCGTTTCTCGACCGGCTAAGGGAATACCGGAGGATCCCCGAACCCAAGGACTATCGATCCTGGCGCGAACGGATTGTCGAACTTGAAAAGGCGGCCGAGGACGGCACCTACGAGGAACACTGGCCCCTGCCCACCGGCCAGACATTCAAGGTGACCGGCCGCCCCCATCCCGAAGGGGCGGTGGCCTTTCTGTTCGAGGACATTACCGCGGCAATTACCCTTCAACGGCAGTTCCGGTCCGAGCTTGCCCTGCACCAGGCGGTTCTTGACGGATTTGATGCCGCCCTTGCGGTGTTTGCACCAAATGGTGACCTTGTGATGAATAATGACGCCTTTGTTGCGCTTTGGGGCGTGGATCCCGGCGAAAGGCTGATGTGCATGGACATCACCGAGGCGCTGTCGCTTTGGCAACGCTCCTGCAAGCCGTCGATCACATGGCAGCGCGTGGCACATTTCGCGGCCAACCCGTCTGCGCGGCGGGAAATTCGCGACTGCGTCGAATCCTATCACGGCGGCAAGCTGGACCTGCGCTTCAAGCCGCTTGCCCGCGGGGCTTTCCTTTGCCTTTTTCATCCTCACGTCGCCAATGAAGTGCAGGAAGTCGAAAAATCCCTTGCCCGCGCATGACGACCCCTTGCACCGCCGCCTTGATCCGGCCAGACTCGGGCCATGGCAGCAGTTGAGCAGGCAGAATTTTCGGCAGAATTGACCCTTGCGGACGAGGCGGCAACCACCGTCCTTGCCGGGGCGATCAAACCCGTCTTGCGGGCGGGGGACGTGTTGCTTCTGGCCGGGCCGGTCGGAGCCGGGAAAAGCTTTTTCGCGCGCGCCCTGATTTCGGCCCTACTTGCAGATCACGGTCTGGCCGAGGACATCCCCTCGCCCACCTTTACGCTGGTTCAGACCTATCGGGCCGGCGATCTGGAAATCTGGCACAGCGACCTTTATCGCCTGACCTCGGTTGACGAGGTGGCCGAGCTTGGCCTGCTGGATGCCTTTGCAACGGCACTATGCCTTGTGGAATGGCCCGACCGCCTGCGGGAAGAGCTCCCAACCGACGCGCTGACGCTGGCCTTTGAGCTGGGGAAAACACCCGGTGAACGGCAGGTTGTCATCAGTTCCCCCAATCGGCGCTGGCTGCCGCTGATCGACAGATTGAAGGAACAAAGCGCGTGAGCATACGAGACGCCGAAATCGAAAACTTTCTGGCCGAATGCGGTTGGGCGCAAGCCGATCGCAGGCCCCTGGCGGGCGACGCGTCGGCACGGCGATATGAACGGCTGCACAAGGCCAGCGGCGAAACGGCCGTGCTGATGGATGCCCCCCCTGAAAGCGGGGAAGACACGGCCCCGTTCGTGGCGATCGCACGGCACCTGGCCCGAAAAGGATTCAGCGCCCCGACCATCCTGGCACATGATCGCGACCGCGGGTTGGTGTTACTTGAAGACCTGGGCGACGACCTTTATGCGCGCATCTGCGAACGTGACGAAACCGCCGAATTTCCCCTCTATGAAAGGGCTGTCGATCTGTTGCTGGCCCTGCGCGATATTGCGCCACCCGATGCCCTCGCCCCCTATGACGAGGCGGTCTATCTGCGCGAATCCCGCCTGCTGACACAATGGTATCTGCCGGCCGCGACGGGGCGGGAAACCGCGCAGGCGCTTGCGGCGGAATATGATGAGCTGATCCGGAAAACCTGCGCCTTGGCAGCAACCGACCGGCCCTGCCTGGTGCTGCGCGATTATCATGCGGAAAACCTGTTGTGGCTGCCGTCCCTCCCCGCGATTGCCGCGGTCGGGCTGCTGGATTTTCAGGATGCTCTCAAGGGGCATCCGGCCTATGATCTGGTATCGCTGCTGGAGGACGCCCGGCGCGACACCTCGGACAAACTGCGCAGGGCCATGATCAAGCGATATCTGGCCGCATCAGGGGATGATCGCGAAAGCTTTCTCACCGCCTATGCCGCCCTCGGCGCCCAGAGAAACCTCAAGATCATCGGCATTTTCAGCCGCCTCTGGCTGCGTGACGGCAAACCGGCCTATCTGGACCTCATCCCGCGGGTCTGGGGTCATCTGCAACGCGACCTCGAACATCCGGCGCTGGCCGCATTGCGCGTTTTCATCAACCGGCACGTCGCGCCCCCCGACCGGGCCGTGCTGCGCAAGATCAAGGAACCCGCATGACCCCTGATACGGTAATGATCTTTGCCGCTGGGCGCGGCACCCGCATGGGGGCGCTGACCGACAACTGCCCCAAACCCCTGCTGCCGGTTGCGGGAATTCCCATGATCGACCGCGCGCTGGCGCTGGCCGACGCGGCCGGAATTGCGCGCAAGCTGGTCAATATCCACTATCTGGGTGACATGCTGCGAAACCACCTGTCCGGGCGCGATGATGTCATCCTGGTCGAGGAAACCCCCGAGGCACTGGAAACAGGGGGTGGGCTGAAGAATGCCCTGCCGCTGCTGGATCGCGACACCATCTTTACCCTCAACCCCGATGCCATCTGGACCGACGGCAACCCCTTTCCCACCCTTGCCGGGCACTGGAACCCCGCCAGAATGGATGCCCTGCTGATGCTGGTACCCCTGGAGCAGGCGATCGCGCACAAGGGAAAGGGCGATTTCGTCATGTCACCCGACGGCCAACTGCAAAGATGGACAGGTCAGCCTGGCCAAAGGCTGGTCAACACAGGTGCACAGATCATCAGGACAAGTGCCGTCAGCAGAATTGCCGAAACGCGGTTTTCCCTGAACATCCCCTGGGACCGCATGCTTGAAGACGGCCGTCTGTTCGGCACCGTTCACAGTGGCGGGTGGGCCGATGTCGGCACCGCTGACGGGATCTGGCAGGCCGAACGGATGCTGGGCGGGCGAGACGATGTTTGATCCCACCGACCGCCCCCGCGTCTTTGCCCTGCGCCCCGGCGTGCAGTATATCGCGGCCCTTGTTCAGGGGCTCGAAAGCCGACTGAAAAGCAGCCCACCCGAGGCATGGGCGCGGGTTCGGATGGTCGTGAACTCTCACAAGACCCGGCAATTGTTACTCGACCGGCTGTGCGCGGGGCCGGCCAGGTTCATCCCGCAGATTTCCATTCTTGACGATCTGGCCAACACCATGCTGGCAGGCACGGCTATTCCGCCCGCGGTTTCCCCTCTCGGACGGCGGCTGGAACTGACCCGGCTGGTATCTTTGCTGCTGGACAAACAGCCTGACATTGCCCCACGGGCCGCCACCTTTGACCTTGCGGATTCACTTGCCGATCTCATGGATGAAATGCATGGCGAAGGGGTAAGTCCCGAAGCGCTGGAACATCTCGATATTTCCAACCACTCCGAACACTGGGCCCTCAGCCTGCGTTTTCTGCAACTTCTGAAGCCATATTTCCAGCAAGCTGTTGAGCCCGACATTCACACAAGGCGAAGCATGGTGGTTTCGGCCCTGCTGGATGAATGGCAGAAAAACCCGCCGCAAGATCCGGTTCTGGTGGTGGGCTCGACCGGCTCGCTCGGCGCGATGCGGCGGTTGATGTCTGGCGTCGTCACCCTACCCCAAGGTGCGGTCATTTTGCCGGGTCTTGATTTCGACCTGCCACAAGGCACCGCGGATTACCTGCAACAGGAAGATTGTGAAGATCACCCACAGGCGGTTGTCGCCAAAACGCTCGCGCAGCTGGGGGTGTCGGCGAATGAGGTTTCACCCTGGTCCGACAGCTTGCCACCATCGCCAGCCCGCAACCGGCTGATCTCTCTGGCGTTGCGCCCTGCCCCGGTCACCGACCAGTGGCTGACCGAAGGCCCCCGCCTTGCCGATCTCGCGCAAGCCACGGCTGGCCTGACCCTGATCGAGGCCGCATCCCCCCGCCAAGAGGCACTTGCCATCGCATTGCGCCTGCGCAAGGCCGCCGAAGACAGGCAGCGCGCGATCCTGATCTCGCCCGACCGGAACCTGACCCGACAGGTCGCCGCGGCGCTGGACCGATGGGATATCCTGCCCGACGACAGCGCGGGCCGGCCGCTGCCCCTTACCCCGCCCGGTGTGTTTCTGCGCCTTCTGGCCAATCTGATGGGTCACCGGATCGAAGGCGAGGCCCTGCTTGCATTGCTCAAGCACCCACTGACCCATTCGGGAACCGACGGGCGAAACGAGCATCTCTTGCACAGCCGCGAACTCGAGCTCTGGTTCCGGCGGGAAGGCCCGCCATTTGCCGATTTCGCGGCAATCCGGGGCTGGGCCAAAAACCGGGACGCGAAAAAGGGAAATACCGACACCACGAGATGGGTTAACTGGCTGGAAGCTGCCCTGACGCCGCTTGAAAAAACTGGCACCCAGGATCTGTCGGCCCATCTGGGCACCCTGCGCAAGGCCGCCGAAACCCTTGCCGGTGGGCCCGATGGCGGGGCGGGTGAATTATGGGAGAAATCGGCAGGCGAAAAAGCCGCCGAGATATTCACCAATCTCGAAACATGCGCAGATGCGGCCGGCGAAATGGGTCCTTCCGATTTCACGGCGCTGCTCAGATCGGTTCTTGACCGTGAAGAAGTGCGCGAAGCGGTGACACCCCATCCGTTGATCGCAATATGGGGCCCGCGCGAAGCGCGCCTTGTCAATGCGGATCTGGTCATCCTTGCCGGGCTGAACGAGGGGGTCTGGCCCTCGACACCGGCACCCGACCCGTGGCTCAGCCGAACGATGCGCAAGCAATGTGGCCTGCTGTCACCGGAACGCCAGATCGGGTTGTCGGCACAGGATTTCCAGATCGGGATCTGCTTTGACAAGGTGGTTCTCAGCCGCGCGCGTCGCGACGCCGAGGCCCCGACCGTTGCATCGCGCTGGCTTATACGGCTGACCAACCTGCTTGGCGGGCTGGGCGAAACCGGCAAGAACAGCCTGCACGCAATGCGCAAGCGTGGCCAGGAATGGCTGGATCTGGCGCAGGCGCTCGAAACGCCGGCCGCACCCCTGCCGCCTGCCCGCCGCCCAGCGCCAAGGCCACCTGTTTCATCTCGCCCCCGGCAGCTTTCGGTTACGCGGATCAAGACCCTTGTTCGTGATCCCTACAGCATTTACGCAAGCCGGATCCTGAGGCTGAAACCCCTTGAAAAGATCCGGCCCGAGCCTGATGCGATGATGCGCGGAAATGCCTTGCATCTGGTCATGCAGCGCTTTGTCGAGGAAACCATGCAGGGCCTGCCCGACAATGCTGCCGAACAGCTTGTGGAAATCGCCCATAAAGTTCTGGAGCAAGAGGTTCCCTGGCCTTCGACACGGCGTCTGTGGGCTGCCCGGCTTTCCGCGATTGCCCCGGACATCGTGACCTGGGAAAGCAACAACCGCACGCAGGCCAGCCCGCTGGCGCTTGAATGCAAGGGCAGGCTGCATCTGAGCGACCCTGATTTCGACCTGACCGGGACAGCCGACCGCATCGACCGGCGGAAAGATGGAAAACTGGTCATTTACGACTACAAGACCGGGGCGATTCCCACACAAAAACAGGTCATGCTGTTTGACAAGCAGCTTCCGCTAGAGGCCGCCATGGCGGCAGAGGGCGGGTTCACGGGGGTTCCGGCCAATGTGGTTGCCCAAACCACCTATGTCGGGATCGGGACGCGGCTGGAGATCCGCAACATCCCGATCGATAACGACGTGATCCACGAAACGCTGGATGGCCTGCGCAACCTGCTGCGGGCCTACCAGAAACCCGAAACCGGCTATATCGCCCGCGCCCGCATGGAAAAGCGCACCGATCCGTCCGACTATGACCATCTGTCCCGCAAGGGGGAATGGGATGAAAGCGATCCCGCCCAGCCCGAGGATGTATCGTGATGAACCGGCCAAATGACGCAACACTTGCGCAAATCAGCGCCGCAGATCCGACCAGTTCGACCTGGGTTTCGGCAAATGCCGGGTCAGGCAAGACGCGGGTGCTGACAGACCGCGTCGCCCGCCTGTTGCTGCGCAAGGTGCCGCCCGAAAAGATACTTTGCCTGACCTATACCAAGGCGGCTGCCGCCAACATGCAGATCAAGCTGTTCGAGCGGTTGGGCGAATGGGCCATGCTGGGCGATCAGGCGCTGGCCGCAAGACTGGCCGGGCTGGGCGAAAGCCCCGCAAAGCTGACGCCGGAATTCCTGCGCAATGCGCGCACCCTGTTTGCCCGCGCACTGGAGACGCCGGGCGGGCTGAAGATACAGACCATCCATTCCTTTTGTGCATCCCTTCTGCGACGCTTTCCACTAGAGGCTGGGGTATCCCCGAACTTTCAGGAAATGGATGACCGCAGCGCGAAAAAACTGCGCGCGCAGGTTCTGGAACAGATCGCCGACGGCCCCGACGGCAGCAGCCTTGAAGCCCTGGCCGGCCTGCTTGGAGGCACGTCGATCGATGACATCCTGAAAGAGGTGATCCAGCACCGCGACGATCTGGCAAAGCCGCTGTCAAAGACCGAAATATGGAAGAAATTCGAACTCCCTGACGACTATGACGAAGAATGCTGGCTGGATGAGGTCTGGCCCGAAAACCTGTTCTCCCTGATTGAAAGCCTGAGAAAGGCATTATCTCTGGGGACAGCTACCGATAACAAGAACGCCGATCTGCTGGCAGGCTTGGACTGGCAGGCCAGAAGCCGGGAAAAGGCGCTGCTGCTGGAAACCATGTTCGTGTATGGCGACAACACCAAACAACCCGGCCAGCCAAAATTCGACCGGTTTCCAACAAAAAAGCTGCGCACCGACCACCCCGACCTGATCAACCTGCTGCATCCGGTGATGCAAGGGTTTGCCGACGCCCGGCAAAGGCGGCTTGGCCTTGAGGCGGCGCGTGCGGCACATGCCCTGCGGCAGTTTTCCGCGCCCTTCCTGTGCGAATTCGAGCGCCTCAAGCAGGCGCAGGGCTGGCTGGATTTCGACGACCTGATCATGAAGGCGCGCGACCTTCTTTCGACCTCCAGCATGGCACAATGGGTGCTGTTCCGTCTTGACGGGGGAATAGACCACATCCTTGTGGACGAGGCGCAGGATACAAGCCCCCTGCAATGGGAGGTCATCGCATTGCTGGAACAGGAATTCACGGCGGGCCGCAGCGCGCGGGATGTCGAGCGCACCATTTTCGTTGTGGGGGACGAAAAACAGTCGATCTATTCATTCCAGGGGGCCGACCCTGCTGCCTTTGACCGGTTCAGGGAAATGTTCCAGAAACGTCTGAGCGCCATCGGCAAGGCCCTCATGCGGCAAAACCTGCTGTATTCGTTCCGCTCGTCAAGCGCGATCCTCAGGGTCGTGGATCATGTTCTGGAAGACCCCCATTCCGTTGGCCTGGCGATCGAAAAGGTGACGCATCGCACATATCACAATGATCTGCCGGGGCGCGTCGATATCTGGCCCTTTATCGACCCGCCCGAGAAACCCGAAGCCGGCCGGTGGGACGAACCCCTTGATGCGCCCGCCCCCAGCGATCCGACGCATGTGCTGGCCGGGCAGATCGCCGATGCCATCAAGGCCCTGCTCGACGCCGGCGAGACCCTGCCGACCACGGCAGGCACACGCCCCTTGCAGGCGGGTGATTTCATCATATTGGTGCAGAAACGCTCGAACCTGTTTCACGAGATCATCAAGGCGCTGAAGGACAGAAGGCTGCCCGTTGCGGGCGCCGACCGGCTGAAGATCGGGGCGGTTCTGGCCGTCAAGGATCTGGTTGCGCTGCTTTCCTTTCTGTCTACCCCCGAAGACGATCTGTCGCTGGCCTGCGCCCTGCGCTCGCCCCTGTTCGGGCTGACCGAGCGCGATCTCTTCAGCCTTGCACATGAACGCAAGGGGTATCTCTGGCCGGAACTGCGCAACCGCAAGGCCGACTACCGGCAAGCATATGAAATCATCGATGACCTGCTGGACAAGGTGGATTTCCTGCGGCCCTACGAACTGCTTGAACGCATTCTCACCCACCATGACGGGCGCAGCCGTCTGATTGCGCGCCTGGGCAGCGAGGCCGAGGACGGTATCGACGCGCTGTTGAACCAGGCAATGCAATACGAGCAGATGGAGCCCCCTACCCTGACGGGTTTCCTTGGCTGGGTGTCAACGGACGAAAGCGACATCAAGCGCCAGATGGACAGCCACGGAAACGAAATCCGCGTGATGACGGTTCATGGCGCAAAAGGGCTGGAGGCGCCGGTCGTGATC
>WFQE01000005.1 GCA_015487165.1 Paracoccaceae bacterium
GGATTCGGGCCACGGCTTTGGCATCACCGCCTCGCGCAAGTCGGGCATCCGGGCGCTGGTCCTGGCCGTGGTGCTGACCGTGCTGACAATCTATCTGACGATGTGAGGGCCCCTACCATGTCATACAAGACCGATTACAAACGCGTCCTTGGCCTCGGTTCGGCCCATTCGGGCACCGGGCACTGGATTTCGCAGCGCCTGACCGCCATTGCCCTGCTGTTTCTCGGGCCGGCGTTCCTTATCCCCTTTATTCGCGCGCTGGGCAGTGGCCGCGATACCGTTCTGGCCACATATGCCAACCCCTTCAACGCGCTGGTCGCGATCGGGTTCTTCATCATCATGTTCCGCCACCTGCGTCTGGGTGTGCAGGTCGTGATCGAAGATTACGTTCACGGCGAACGCACCCGCCAGCTTTCGCTGATCGCCAACGCCCTTTTCTGGCGCGGCTTTGCCGTTGTCGGAGTCTTTGCTGTCGCCAAGCTTGCCCTTGGCGCCTGAACCGGAGTTCTCGCAGATGTCCGCATATGAAGTAATCGAACACAATTACGATGTCGTCGTTGTCGGGGCCGGTGGCGCCGGGCTGCGCGCGACGCTGGGCATGGCCGAACAGGGCCTGCGCACCGCCTGCGTGACCAAGGTCTTTCCGACCCGCAGCCACACGGTTGCCGCACAGGGTGGCGTTGCCGCCAGCCTCGGCAACATGGGCGAGGATCACTGGCAGTGGCACATGTATGATACCGTCAAGGGGAGCGACTGGCTGGGCGACAACGACACCATCGAATACGTCACCCGCGAGGCCCCCCGCGCGGTTTACGAGCTGGAACATTACGGCGTGCCCTTTTCGCGCACCGAGGACGGGCGCATCTATCAGCGCCCCTTTGGCGGCCACACCACCGAATATGGCGAGGGCGTGCCGGTTTCGCGCGCCTGTGCCGCGGCCGACCGCACCGGCCACGCCATGCTGCACACGCTTTACGGCCAGTCGCTGAAACATAACGCCGAATTCTATATCGAATATTTCGCGCTTGACCTGATCATGGATGACGACGGCACCTGCACAGGGCTGATCGCCTGGAAGCTGGACGACGGCACCATCCACCGTTTCAACGCGAAACTGGTCGTGCTGGCCACCGGCGGCGCCGGGCGCACCTATTTCAGCTGCACCTCGGCCCATACCTGCACCGGCGACGGGGCCGGCCTGGCCGTGCGCGCGGGCCTGCCGTTGCAGGACATGGAATTCGTGCAGTTTCACCCGACCGGCATCTATGGCGTCGGCCCGCTGATCACCGAAGGCGTGCGCGGCGAAGGCGGCTATCTGACCAACTCGGAAGGCGAGCGTTTCATGGAACGCTATGCCCCCACCTTCAAGGATCTGGCCAGCCGCGACGTGGTTTCACGCTGCATGATGCTGGAAATCCGCGAAGGCCGCGGCGTCGGCCTGCTCAAGGATCACATCAACCTGAACCTGATGCATCTGCCGCCCGAGGTCATCTATGAACGCCTGCCGGGCATCGCCGAGTCGGCCCGCATCTTTGCCGGTGTGGACGTGACCAAGGAACCGATCCCGGTTCTGCCGACGGCGCATTACAACATGGGCGGCATCCCCACCAACTACTGGGGCGAAGTGCTGCGCCCGACCGAGGACGACCCCGATGCGGTTGTGCCGGGGCTCATGGCGGCCGGCGAATGTGCCAGCGCATCCCTGCACGGCGCCAACCGTCTTGGCACCAACTCGCTGTTGGATATCGTGGTGCTGGGGCGCGCAACCTCGATCCGTGCGGCCGAGGTCATCGACAAGGATGCTGCCGTGCCGAATGCGGGCAAGGACAAGGTCGATGCCATCCTCGACCGTTTCGACAAGGTCCGCCACGCCAATGGCGCCAACCCCACGGCCGAGGTGCGCCTTGAAATGCAGCGCGCCATGCAAAAGGACGCCGCCGTTTTCCGCACCGCGGAATCGCTGGCCGACGGCGTCAAGGCGATTGCCGGCATCTGGGACCGTCTGGCAGACCTCAAGGTCACGGACCGCTCGTTGATCTGGAACAGCGACCTGATGGAAACGCTGGAGCTGCAAAACCTTGCAGCAAATGCCAGCGCCATCGTCACCGGGGCCGAGGCCCGCAAGGAAAGCCGCGGCGCACATGCCCGCGACGACTACCCCGATCGCGACGACAAGAACTGGCGCAAGCATTCTCTGGCCTGGGTCGGCGAGGACGGCAAGACCCGGATGACCTATCGCCCGGTGCATGAACAGCCGCTCACCCCGCTGGAACAAGGCGGCGTGGACATGAAGAAATTCGCGCCCAAGAAGCGGGTCTATTGAGGAGGCAGCAAGATGGTTGAATTCACTCTTCCCAAGAACAGCCGCGTGACCGTGGGCAAGACCTGGCCCAAGCCGGAAGGTGCCAAGAACATCCGCAAGATCCGCATCTATCGCTATGACCCGGACAGCGGCGAAAACCCGCGTGTCGATACCTACTTTATCGACACCGACGATTGCGGCCCGATGGTTCTGGACGCGCTGCTCAAGATCAAGAACGAGATCGACCCGACCCTGACCTTCCGCCGGTCCTGCCGCGAGGGGATCTGCGGATCCTGTGCCATGAACATCGACGGCATCAACACGCTGGCCTGCATCTACGGCATGGATGAAATCAAGGGCGACATCAGGATCTACCCCCTGCCCCACATGCCGGTGGTCAAGGACCTGGTGCCCGACCTGACCAATTTCTACGCCCAGCATGCCAGCATCATGCCCTGGCTGGAAACCAAGACCGCGCGTCCTGAAAAGGAATGGCGCCAGTCGATCGAGGACCGCAAGAAGCTGGACGGCCTGTACGAATGCGTGATGTGCGCAAGCTGCTCGACCTCATGCCCCAGCTACTGGTGGAATTCCGACCGCTATCTCGGCCCGGCCGCGCTGCTGCATGCCTATCGCTGGATCATCGATTCACGCGACGAGGCCACCGGCGAGCGCCTGGACGAGCTTGAAGATCCGTTCAAGCTGTATCGCTGCCACACGATCATGAACTGCACCCGGACCTGCCCCAAGGGGCTCAACCCGGCCAAGGCGATCGGCGAGATCAAGAAGATGCTGGTCGAACGTCAGGCGTGACAGCCAGCCATCAACAGCAACACAGGAACGGCGGGCATCACACCCGCCGTTTTTCATTTCGGCCGAAGCCTGCCCCCCTCTTTCCATTTTGGCGCAGATACCCCATGAAGGGGCCATGAAATTTGCCCTCGACAGTCTTGCCACACTTGACGATCTGCCTTTTGACGAGGTGATCGACGTGCGCTCGCCCGCCGAATACGCCGAGGATCACATTCCCGGCGCGATCAACCTGCCGGTGCTGGATGATCAGGAACGCGCCCGCGTGGGCACGATCTATGTACAAGAGGCCCCCTTCAAGGCGCGCAAGATCGGCGCCGCCATCGTGGCCCGCCACGCCGCCGACTATATCGACGGCCCGCTTGCCGATCGTGACGGCGGCTGGCAGCCGTTGGTCTATTGCTGGCGCGGGGGGCAGCGGTCAAACTCGTTCGCCTCGATCCTGCATCAGATCGGCTGGCGCGTGCGCGTGCTGGACGGCGGCTATCGCAGCTATCGCCGGCTGGTCGTGCGCGCCCTGTATGAACAGGCGATCGCGCACCGGATCGTGCTGCTTGACGGCAATACCGGCACCGCCAAGACCGACCTGTTGATGCGGGTGCAGGCCCTTGGCGCACAGATGCTCGACCTCGAAGGCCTTGCCGCACATCGTGGCTCCGTCTTTGGGCCGGTGGCCACCGCCCAGCCCAGCCAGAAGATGTTTGAAACCCGCCTGGCAGCGGCCCTGCGTGCGCTTGACCCCGCCCACCCCGTGCTGGTCGAGGCCGAATCCAACCGTATCGGCAACCTGCTGGTGCCGGCATCCATGTGGAAGGCCATGCGTGCCGCGCCGCGCATCCGCGTGAAGGCCCCGCTGGCATCGCGCGCCGAGTATCTGACCCGCGCCTATGCCGACCTTGTGGAAGATCGCGACAAGCTGGAAAGCCGCATCAACGCGCTGCGCGGCTTTCACGCGCGCGAACAGATCGAGGAATGGCTGAAACAGGCCGCAGACGGCGAATATGTGGCGCTGGCCCGCACCCTGATGGAACGCCATTACGACCCGCGCTATGCCAAATCGCAGGAACGCCTGAGCGCCGGCCTGTTGCAAGAGGTCGAGATGTCAGACATGTCCGATACCGACCTCGACCGCACCGCCGCGCGCCTTGTCGAGATCATGGACAACTGGTCAGTCGGCCAGCCGGATTGAGGGCGCACCTTCCTCAAGCCACCCGATGATCGCCGCGCTGTAACCTTCGGCCCGCAGCTTTTCGACGACACCGCCCGCCTGCCGCCCGTCCACCGCCGCCAGCAGCCCCCCTGCCGTCTGCGGATCATACAGCAGGTCGCTGCGTGGGCTTTCCGGCAGATCCAGCGCCAGCGACGCGCGGTTGCCCTGATACAGTGACGACCGCACGCCAGCCGCAGCCAATGCCTCGGCCCCCTGCATCAGCGGGATCATAGCCAGATCCAGCCGCGCCGCCAGTTTCGAGGCCCCCAGCATCCCCATCAGATGCCCCGCCAGGCCAAAGCCCGTTACATCGGTCATGGCGTGGGCCTGCGTCAGCAGCGCCGCCGCCGGCCCCTTGTCGCGCCCCATCTCGCGCCAGGCGGAAACCACGTCGCGCCCATCGGCCTGCCCGCGCATCTCGGCCGCCAGCACGACGCCGCTGCCGATGGGGCCGGTCAACACCAGCGCATCGCCCGCCCGTGCGCCGGCCAGCGTGATCGGGCGCTTGCACAGCCCCGTCACGGTAAAGCCGATCACCAGCTCGGCCCCCAGCATGGTGTGGCCACCGATGATCGCCGCGCCTGCGGCCGAGAACACCTCAGTCGCGGCGGCCATGATCTCGTCAAGGGTGGCGCGCTGCATGGTCGGGCGCATCTCGGGCAAGGTGATGCTGGCCAGCGCCGATTGCGGGCGTGCCCCCATCGCCCAGATATCGCCCAGCGCGTGATTGGCGGCAATGCGCGCCATCTGCCAGTGATCGGCGGTAAAGGCCCGCAGATGATCGGTGCTGATCACCTGAAACCCGTCGCCGCATTTCACCGCGGCCGCATCATCGCCCGGCAGCGGCTTTATATCGTCGCGCTCCAGAACCTTCAGCCCGGCAAGGCTTTCACGCAAGGGCCCGGCGGCCACCTTGGCCCCGCAACCGCCACAGAGCGGCGGGTGCCCCTCGACCATTTCGCGCACACCATCGGCAACGGCCGGCGGCAGGGCTGGCGCTTTCATTTCGGGCAGTTCGTGAAACTTGCGCATGAACTTGCGGTCGATCCGGTCCTTGAGGCGCCACAGGCCGGCCCCCTCGCCGCGCATGGTAAACTTGTCGGCCAGCGCCTCGCGCCCACCCAGCGAGATCAGCTTGAGGTAATCCTTTTGCGGGCGGTATTTCCGTGGCTTGCCACCCGTCAGCGCGGCCAGGATGTTGTCATACAGAAACGGCGCCTCGCGCACCGCATAGACCCCGGCCTTGGGCCGTGGCGCATGGGTCAGATGGGCAATGTCACCAGCGGCAAATATGCGCGTATCCGTCAGCGTGTGCAGGGTCGGGCCGACCTTGACGAAACCCTCGTGCAGATCCAGCCCCGTGTCGCGCAGCCATTCCTGCGGCCGCGCCCCGGCAACCCCCAGGGTAAAGGCCGAAGCCACCTCGGCGCCATCGGACAACAGCACCCGATCGGCGCAGACCTCGACCACGCCAACCCCCTCGATCAGCCCGATACCTGCCTTTTCCAGACGCCGCAGCAACGCGCGCCGGGTCTTGTCGCCCAGATCGGGCAGCGCGCGACGGGCCTCGATCACCGTGACCTGCGGCTGCGCGCCCCGTGTTTTCAGCGCATGGTGCATCGCCAGCACCAGCTCGACACCCGCAACACCGCCCCCGATCACCGCGATTTCCGGCGCAACCCGCCCGGCGGCTACATCATCCAGAAATCCACGCCAACGCCGCGTATAGTCGCCCAGCGGCTTGGCCCCCACCGCATGTTCGGCAAAACCGGGCAGCGACGGCAGGTCCGAGGTAATGCCGATGTCGATAGAGGCAATGTCATAGAAAATATCCGGCCGCCCCTCGACCTGCACGCGGCGCGCATCGCGGTCGATACCCACAACGCGCGCTACCACCAGACGCGCGCCGGCAAAGCGGCACAGCTTGACAAGATCGATTTCCAGATCGGCCTGCCGGTAATGCCCGGCGATATATCCGGGCAGCATCCCCGAATAGGGCGCGGTCGGATTTGGGTCGATCACCGTCAGGCGCACGCCGGCAAGCGGCTTCATACCCCAGCGGCGCAACACCAGAGCATGGGCGTGGCCACCACCAATGAAAACGACGTCGCGGGTCAGGGGAATCGGGCGCTGCATGAAATCCTCCGGCGGAACTGGCCCCTGTTATAGTTGCCCCTGCCGGAATGGAAAGGCACCCGCGCACAGGTGCCTTCTTCTTTGTTCAAATACTCCGGGGGTACGGGGGCTGGCCCCCGCATGGCGCCTCTCAGCCGCCCAGGAACAGGCGCCCCACATCGGGGTTTTCCAGCAGCGCATCGCCCCTGTCGGCAATGGCCACCTCGCCGGCCACCAGAACATAGCCGAGATCGGCAAATTCCAGCCCCTTGCGGGCGTTCTGTTCGACCATGATGATGGTCTTGCCGTCGCGGTGCTGCAGATCGGTCAGGATGTCGAACACCATGTCGATAAAGCGCGGCTCCAGCCCGATCGAGGGTTCGTCCACCAGCAGAACCTCGGGGTCCATCACCAGCGCGCGGCTGATTTCCAGCAAGCGCCGCTCGCCCCCTGACAGAACCCGCGCCGGCTGATGGGCGCGCGCTGCAAGGCGGCTGTACTTGTCGAGGATGGCATCGGCCTTTTCGGCGGCTTCCTTAGGGGTATCCAGAAGATAGCCGCCCATCAGCAGGTTTTCCCGCACGGTCATGTCAGGAAACACCGAATTGTCCTGCAGGATATAGGCAATCCCGGATTCGGCCAGCTTGCGGTTGGGCTTTTCGCGGGTCACGTCGCGCCCGTCCATGGAGATGCTGCCCTTCCAGATACGGGTGAACCCGTAGATCGAATGCAGCACGGTCGATTTGCCCGCACCATTGGGCCCGATCAGGCACAGCGACTGGCCCTTGCCAATGGCCAGATCGACCCCGTGCAGGATTTCCATCTGGCCATAGCCCGCAACCAGCCCCTCGATTGTCAACTGCGGCTTGTCGCCTGCCAGTTTCCACAGATCGGCCTTTTCAGGGCGCTTGGTCGCCATCTGCTGGGCCTCTTTGGCCACGGCATCCACCGACAGCACGGTGCTGACATCACCCTGGTGATAGCCCGAAATCCGGCGCTTCTTTTCCGCGCCCGTTTCGGCCTTTTTTTCGGGGTTCTTTTCTTCGGTCGTCATGGTCAGCTTCCCCCCAGATAGGCTTCGATGACCCGCGGGTCGTTCTGGATGTCCTTGGGCTTGCCGCTGGCAATCAGCTTGCCGCCGGCGAGCACGTGGATTTCCTGCGCAAGGTTCATCATCACCCGCATGTTGTGCTCGATCACGAACAGGGTGACGCCGAAACGCTCGTTGGCCTGGCGCAGCCGGTCGATCAGCCCGTTGATCAGCGTCGGGTTGATGCCTGCGGTGGGCTCGTCCAGCAACAGCAGGTCTGGTTCGTTCATCAGCGCCATGGCGAATTCCAGCAGCTTTTGCTGCCCGAATGACAGCGACCCCGCCAGCAGGTGCCGCTTCGAGGCCAGCCCGACGAATTCAAGCAGATCCTCGGCGCGGTCGCGATCCTCGGCAGAAGGTTCATGCAGAAGGGTGCGGATGTCCCCGCCGCGCATGGGGCGCGAGATCAGCATGTTTCGCACGCAGTCCATTTCGTCATAGACATGGGTTTGCTGAAACGTGCGGATCAGGCCAAGGCGCGCGATTTCTGCGGTGCGCAACCTCTTGAGTTCCTGCCCCTCATATTTGATGGATCCCTCGTCGATGGGGTGATAGCCGGTAATCGAGCCGAACAATGTCGATTTGCCCGAACCGTTGGGCCCGATCAGACCAATGATTGCGCCCTTGGGGATATCCAGCGAAATGTCCTGGTTGGCATAGATGCCGCCGAAATGCTTGGACACGCCGCGAATTTCAAGAATTGTCTCGCTCATCACGCGGCCTCCCCTTTCCCGGATTTGCCGGACAGGCGACTACTGATCGCCTTCAACCCGCCCATCAGGCCGTTGGGGAAGAACACAACGATGATGACGATCAGCAAGCCCAGCGCCACGCGCTGCCAGCCGAACAGGTAGGTCCAGAAGAATTCCTTGAACAGCTGGAACATCACGGCGCCCAGGATCGGGCCCCACAATGTGCCCTTGCCCCCCATCAGCGGCATCAACAGCATCCACACACCCACGGTCGGCAGGGAAAATGCCACTTCGGTCGGGTCGATAAAGTTCTTGCCGGCCCCGTAAAGCCCGCCCGCAATGGCGGCAAATGCGGCGGCGATGGCCCAGGCAAAGGTCTTGACCCTGCCGGTGGGCAGACCCATCGCTTCGGCCTTGTCCTCGTTGTCGCGGATCGCGTTCATGACAAAGCCGAACCGGGTGCGATGCAGCCAGGTGAGGAACACAAAGAAGATCGCAACAACCCCAAGCCCCAGAAAATACAGCAGCTGTGTCAGGTTCACCCCATCGGGCGGCTGGATGAAGTTCATTCCCGAACCGCCCCCCAGAAAATCCATCGTGCCGGCAAATTCACCTGCCGCCACGCCAAGGCCCAGCGTGCCCACCGCAAAATAATGCCCGCGGGTTTGCAACAGCTGCGAGCCGACAATCAGGCCAATGACGAAATTCAGGATCGCCGCGGCAAGCAGCCCGATGATCAGAGATTGCACGAAGATCGGCGCGGTGACGGTAAAGGATTCAAGGTTCCCCCCCTTGGCCGAGTTGTATTCCGCCAGCTCGTAACCGCCCATCCAGACCTGGGTGGAAGCGACAAGATACATGCCGATTCCGAAGAACAGGATATTGCCGAACGAGTTATAGCCCATCTGCCCACCCAGCATGTCCCAGCTGAGCGCGATCAGGATGAACACCATCAGATCGACCAGCTGCGACATGTTGTTGGGCATGAAGAACGGGGCGGCGATTGCGACAGCCAGAAAGGCCAGTGCCGCGATCCATTGCATTGGAGAAGTCTTTGCCATTTTCCCGACCACCTTATTTCAGATATTGGCGTTTGCGGCGCATGATCCAGGCACGCACCAAAAGCGTGATGGGCACGATGATGAACACCATGCCATCCTGGAATTCCGGCCCCAGCACAAAGCCCGAATAGTTCTCGTAGACACCCAGGCCCAGCGCGGCAAAGATCACGCCCGCGATGTTTCCGATACCGGCCAGGATCACGATGGCAAAGCTGCGCAGCGTGTAGACCAGCCCCTGGAACGGGTGCAGCACATAAACAAAGGCGACGATCGACCCGGCGATACCGCAGATTGCGCCGTTCAGCGCGAATGTCATGGCATAGACGCGGTTGGTGTCGATCCCCATGATGCGGGCCGCGCGTGGATTTTGTGCGGTTGCCCGGATGGCGCGGCCGAAACGCGAATAGCGCACCAGCGCCACGATCCCGACCGCGGCCACTATCCCCAGAACCGCGCCCAGCAGGCGCGAACCGGGAATGTTCACCATGTAGTCAAGAAAGGCGAAAGTGGGCAGATGTGCATCGATCACGCGCTCTTCAGCGGTGAAGATCTGGTTCATGGCCTGCTGCATGACCAGCTCGATTCCGAAGGTTGCCAGCAACGAGATGAACAGATCGCGGTCAAGGATGCGTTCGATCACCAGCTTGAACACGATCAGCGAAAACAGCGCCACCGCGGCGGCCGCAATCGGCATGGAGACCACGATCCACAGGATGCCCGGCGTGTTCGGCGCGACCTGGGCCATCGCATTGACGAAATAGAATGAAACATAGCCCCCCAGGATCACGAATGCGCCCTGTGCCACGTTGATGATATCCATCACCCCCCAGACCAGCGCCATGCCATAGGCGATCAGGGCAAAGATCGCGCCGACCAGCAGGCCGTTTGCGATAAGCTCCAGATTGATCGTCGGGGCGAGGGTGGTCAGAAGTTCGATATTGGTAAGAATGTTGTCCATGCGGAGTGCCCCTTGCCGCTCTTGCTGCCAGATATGTCGAGAGGGGCACGGATGCCCCCCTCGTTATTGTTTGTCAATGGGTTGCGTCAGTTACGCTTGCGCGGATAGACGACCTTGGCTTCGGCCCATTTGGTGGGGGCAACAACCTTCAGCTGACCATCCTGAACCTGGAACAGAACCATCGGCTTGGCGATGTTCTTGCCGGTCTTGTCGAACTTGATGTTGCCATAGAAGGTCTGCATGTCGGTCGCGGCAAGTGCATCACGCACCTTGGCTTGGTCCAGCGAACCGGCGCGTTCGAAAGCGTTGGCAAAGACCTCGACCGCGGCGGCGGATTCAGCAGCCTGGTAGGGCGGTGCGTAGCCATACTTTTCCTTGAACGCCTTGGCGAAATCGGCTGCCGAGCCGAACAGGTCATCCCTGTAGGTCAGCGAAGGTGCCCACTGTGCGGCGCACAGGATTCCTTCGGCGGCCTTGCCGAACTTGCCGATGATGTCGGCGCTGTCACAATGGGTCATGGCGACCATCGGAACATAGACATTCTGTTCGGCCATCTGACGCGTTGCCGTGGCAGCACCTTTCGAGTGACCCGAAACGACGAACAGGTCAGGCTTGAGCGCCTTCACCTTGGTCATGGTCGGGGTCATGTCCGACAGGTTCTTGGGCAGCTTGTCATCGACAACGATCTGCATGCCGAATTTCTTGGCATCGTCCAGAACGCCGGCGCGGATGTCCTGGCTGAACGGATCGTTTTCGAATGCACCGGCCAGCTTCAGGGTGGCGGGATCACGACCTTCGGCCTGGGCCATTTCGGCGGCAAGCGCCACGGCCGAGGCAAGATATTGCTCGGATGTGGACAGCACGGCGAAAAGATACTTGTAGCCGTTGGTGAACAGCGAGCGCGAGGCGCCGTTGGCCTCGACCATGGGCACGCCGTATTTTTCGGTGACCGGCGCGATGGCCTTGGTCAGGCCCGAAGAGTACGGCCCAAGCAGGAATTTGATGCCGTCCTGCTTGATCAGACGTTCGGCCAGTTCCGCGCCGCGGGCGGGTGTCGATTCGTCGTCGTAATACTTGACGGCCAGCTTGTAGGTCTTGCCACCGACCTTGATACCGCCACGGGCGTTGATCAGCTCGACGGCCATGTTGTAGCCGTTGATGGTGTGCATACCGTTGGTCGAGTACTTGCCCGATTGCGACACCGCAGCGCCAAGGGTGATGGTTTCGGCCGATGCGCCAAAGGCGAGCGCGGCCGAGGCAAGGGTCACGGCCCCTGCGAATAGTGCGTGTTTCATGTTACCTCCCGAGATGTGAAACCACGTTAATGACGTCGGCCAGATTACATGTTTTTACGTTCAGGTCAAAAAAAACCGGCCTGATTTCAGCATGTTTCGGGCAATTGGCCGGATAACCCGCCCAGGCTGCGCGCGAGGGGCGAAAATCAATCCCGCGGGATATGCCGGCCGGTTTTCTCAGCACACCAGATGCCGTTGACCCGGCTCTGGCGGGTCGGCAGGGGGGCCTGCGAAACATTGCGCAATCTTCATCCATCTCTCGGCAGTGTTGCCAAAAGTTTCCAGCGCCGTATCCGCAACATTCCGAACCTGGGTAACGACACGCGCGAAATCCACGGCACTGCCCTGCACGCGATTGTCGGGCTGCGGGTCGTTCCATTCCCATGTCGCCCCCGAGGGCGAGGTCAACACCACATGCGGTGCCGGTTCGGGGATATCGAGGCCGCGATTCGCAAAACTCCAGCCAAAGGTTGCCACCCCCAGATGGGCGATATTGCGGATGCGGTCGGTTTCGATTCTCTCCTCGCCCAGGATGTCGAACACCTCTTGCCCATGGGCCCAGGTTTCCATCTGACGCGCGGTGATACTGGAAAGCGCACTCATGTCGGGGCCGGCCCATTTGACCCGCTGCTTTGGGTCGGCCTTTGCATAGGCATCGGCCACGGCCTGGGCGTTTTCCCGCCAGCGCTCGAACAGCGCGCGCCCGGCAAGGCCATCCAGCCAGGGGATCTGGGCGTCCCGCAGGCTGGCCCCCTTGGCAAGCTGCGCCTGAATAGGGGCGAAAAATGCCGCAAATTCCCTTTCGCCCTGCAATGTTTTCAGCGCGGCCACGTCGAACATGTAGAGATGGCCGATCACGTCATTGATGGTCCAGTCGCGAAACTGGGTGCGGATGTCGAAATCGGCGTCCCCCAAGGGATCGACAAGATCGGCAAGGGCCTGAACCTCGGCCCGATAGTCCTCGGCCTGCTGCATTGTGAACCTCTGGCGGCTTGTTGTCGGTGCGATATCGCCGCCGAACCTAGCCCGCCCCGCCAGCAGGGTCAAACAACGTCCCGCCCGCCCCCGGAAAGGGACGGGCGGATGTTACCCGTGCGCTCAGCGGCCCAGACGTCGAGCCACGCCCGCGCCATAGGCGGGGTCGGCCTTGCGGAAATGACCGATCTGGCGATCGATGATCTCGGTCGGCACACCCTCCATTTCGGCGGCGATGGTATCCATCAGGCGCTCGCGCTCGTCCTCGGGCATCAGGCGGAACAGGTCGCCCGCCTGGCCATAGTCGTCATTGCCCGCGCGATGATCGTAGCGATCGGCAGCACCCTCCAGCGGCAGGGGCGGTTCCTTGACCGAAGGGTCCTCGACCGGGCCGCCAAAACTGTTGGGTTCATAATTCACCGCGCCCCCGCCATTGGCATCGAACCGCATCGCGCCGTCGCGCTGATAGTTGTGGACCGGGCAGCGCGGTGCATTCACCGGCAGGTGCTGGTGATTGGCACCGACGCGATAGCGCTGGGCATCGCCATAGGACAGGATGCGCATCTGCAGCATCTTGTCGGGGCTGTGGCCGATGCCCGGCACCACATTGGCCGGCGTGAACGACGCCTGTTCGACCTCGGCGAAATAGTTTTCGGGGTTGCGGTTCAGTTCCAGCGTGCCAAGCTCGATCAGCGGATAGTCGGCGTGCGGCCAGACCTTGGTCAGGTCGAACGGGTTGAAAGGCGCGTTGCGGGCCTGTTCCTCGGTCATGATCTGGACCTTCATCTTCCAGCGCGGGAACGCGCCATCCTCGATCGCGTTGAACAGATCGCGTTGATGGCTTTCCCGGTCGGCCCCGATGATTGCGGCGGTGTCGGCGTTGTTCCTGATGCCCTGTTCGGTCTTGAAGTGGAACTTGACCCAGACGCGCGCGCCCTCGGCATTGATCAGGCTGTAGGTGTGCGAGCCATAGCCGTTCATGTGGCGATAGCTGGCAGGCTGGCCGCGATCCGACATCAGGATGGTGACCTGATGCAGGCTTTCGGGGGAATGCGACCAGAAATCCCACTGCATGGTGGCCGAACGCAGATTGCTGCGCGGGTCGCGCTTCTGGCTGTGGATGAAGTCCATGAACTTGTAGGGATCGCGGATGAAAAACACCGGCGTGTTGTTGCCAACCAGATCCCAGTTGCCTTCGGAGGTGTAGAACTTGATCGCGAAACCGCGCACGTCGCGTTCGGCGTCAGCGGCGCCCTTTTCCCCGGCAACGGTGGAGAAACGCAGGAACAGATCGGTTTCGGCCCCCGGTTGCAGGGCTGCGGCGCGGGTGTATTGCGAGATGTCGCCGGTGATCGTCAGCTTGCCATAGGCGCCCGAGCCCTTGGCGTGGACGACACGCTCGGGGATGCGCTCGCGGTTGAAGCTGGCGTGTTTTTCGAACAGCTGCCAGTCCTGCGCCAGCAACGGGCCGCGCGGCCCGGCGGTCAGGCTGTTCTGGTTGTCGGGCACGGCTGCGCCGTTATTGGTGGTCATGACGGGGGATTTCGACACTTTGATTTCTCCTTTGCAATTCGATGTTGTCACGATAGGGCTTGCGCTATGATTAGTAAAAGATATTGTTGTTATGATAGTGATAGGCATTGCATATGAATATACGCGACC
>WFQE01000006.1 GCA_015487165.1 Paracoccaceae bacterium
CAACCGCAACAACCGTCGCAGTCCGCGAAGGCGTTCTCGCTAGGGCCTCACGGCAGCTTTCTGTCCTTTTTCTTTCCAGACCGGCGCTCCAGCGGTTCGTGCGCTGCAACAACCACGATCTTGTTGCCGCGCCACGCGGCACCGCGAGCGGATGTAGTCGCGCCCTATCCTCTTCAAGCAGCCGAAACCGGCTACCTGCGCAAACTTCACCCCCCACATCTTTCGGGAACGCGCGGCAGATTCCAACGCATTGCCGCTGCGCCGTTTCTCTGTTTTTCCAAGATGCACGGCATGCCGCGATGCGCGTTGGAGGGTGCATTACGCGGATTGTGGTTTCTTTCCGGCATGCTGGTAGGCGTTGGATCCGGTTTGGTTGGCGTGGTGGCGTCGCCAGAAGGGGGCCAGGGGATTGCTGTCACTGAGGTAGTCGGCGCGCAGTTGCAAGACGGCCTCGCTAGTGGTGCGATTCCAGAATTTTTCGCTCCCCTTGATCCGCCGATTGATCCGCTTCACGCTCGATTCGATGTGAGCACTGGTGATGGGCAATCCTTGCCGTCGGTACTCAGGGTAGTTCATGTGGCGGGCGTTGTTGCCGAAGTAGATCAACGCCCGATCGACGTGATAACGAGGGTCCGAGGTCGTTTCTTCCGGGGCCTTGCCATGGATCTGTTGCAGCGTTTGCAGGTGCTCGATGACTTCGGCCACATCGCCTTGCCAGATCAACTGCGCCCATTTCTGGTAGGTGTTTTCTCCCTCGTCCATTTTCGAGGCGCTCCACGCATAGGACAACGCGTGCATCAAATCAGCGATGGGCGTCGCTTGAGGAAAGTGCTCGCGCTGAATCCGCCAGTTCGTCTTCGCGCCGTCAGCGACATAGGCGGACCGCTCGGCAGCGGGAAAGTTCAATTGCCGTGCCCGCGCTTCGAGTTGCCAGCCGAACTCCTGCGAGCTTTGGCCGCTGGCCACGACGTCTCGGCTTTGCAATTCCGGAGGCTTGTAAGACGCCGCCGGCCCGTCGCCCGCGGTCGCCAGCAACAGCCCCGCGGAATCTTCAGCCGGCCCGTCGGACCCTGTATTTACCGCCATATTCGCGATTTCCTGCACCGCGGATGCGTGCACGAAGTCGTCAGGAATCGTGGGGCAAGGATCGTCGGAGCAGACCGCGCTGGTCATCGAAAGCAGGCAACCGACTTTGCTCTCTCGCCAATGGGGCGAGGACGGCTGCCGCGCCGTGCGCGGCTTGGCTTCGCCTCGCGCCGCAAAGTGATCGCGGCGTTGGTAGCGACCTCCGTCCATCATCACCACGGCCACTTCGGGAGCTTCCTGAGAGGCACTGCCGCGGCGACGAGCAGGCAACTCCATGGTTTGCAGTTGGGCCACCGCTCGGTCGCGCTCGGCAAGTCGCGCCTCGCCAACCTGAGCGACCTGATGACGTATCCGCCGCGCGGAAATCTTTTGCTCGGCCAGTTGCAAGATGGCTTCTTCGGCCATCGCATAACTGGCCAGGTTGCTGCCCGCCCAGACCATTTTTTCAACGAGTTTCGGCGTTGCGGTGGCTCTGGCGGACAAGCCCATCGAGCCGGCTACCGGGAAAAAAAGCCCGCCGACAGGTGGGACAGTGATAGGCGGGGTCGTCGTAATCGATTTTCCCTCGCAGGCTGTCGAGTTGCCGGTGCTGCTTCTCGCACCGGCTCGAGGCCTGTCCGCAATCGGGGCACGGCTGCGATTCCGATTTGGCAACCTCATCGCTACGCTCGGTGAGTTCGCCCGCCAGCAATTGCCGGGCGACTTCGTCCCCGATCTCGCACGCTAGCTCTTCGAGTTCCACAAAGGTGCCAGCCGCCCGCAGTCGCTGCCGCTCTTGCTCGGCAAGCTGTCTGACTACGCTTGAAATCCTGCTACTTCGTTCGCTATCCATCGCCAATTACCCATCCATGAACCAAACGCCGCCCCTGCTAGTGAAATCCTGACCGCACACTATCGCTGATCTCGAGATTCCTGCAAAGTGCGGAATGCACCCTGCCGCAATGCCAGGGCAAGCCGCACATCCGGCCAGCCGAGCCGCCCGGTTGGCTGATCGTGCCGAAAAGGATCACCGGGGGAGAGGTTCAGAAGCCGCGTCTCAAGACAC
>WFQE01000007.1 GCA_015487165.1 Paracoccaceae bacterium
CTTCTCTGCCGGATTCTCGCCCTGATCGGTGCCGATCCTGAAACCGGCTGGACGCAGGACGGCAAGATCAGGCTTGGCACTGCAGCTGACAGGGCCGAGCTCGATCACTGGCTTGGCGATCTCGGCCTTGGCGAGGGCGATTGCCTGGCGGTCGTGGCCGAGGTCATGGCCAGGGCGAAAACGCCGCCGCACAGCCTGCGGTATTTCAGGGCGGCGATTGAAGAGCGTGCAGCAAAGGGCAGGCGGCGCAAGCGCGCACCTCGCCCGGAACGCTGGCCAACGATCCGCGCCCGTCTTCCCGAGGAAATCAGCGCAGAAGGGGAGGTCGGCAATGTCTGAGGCCCTCAAGCACCCCTTCAACACCTGGCTGGCCAGGTATCAGCCGCCCGCGCATATCCGGGGCAAGCCCGACATCCTGCAGGCCGAGGCCGACGCGCTGCTCAAGGCGATCATCCGTCATGCGCCCAGCGCCAACCCTTCCGCTTGGTTGGAACAGCTTCTTGCCGAACTGGACCGGACTGCCACGTCCCGTACCTGGCCCACGGTGCGCGAGATCGAAACCGCCGCTGGCAAGGCGCACCTGGCGCTGGGCCCGCGCGAGCCGGTTCAGAGCGATTGGCGCCTCGATGATGCGGCCATCACGGCGAAACGCATCCGCAATGGCGAACCCTTTGCCGAGAACCACCTGCACGGCCGCATTGCCGACGAGATGCTGCGCCGTGGGCTGATCACAAGCGCCGAGCTTGCGGAACTGCGCAGGATCGTGGCCGCGCAGAAAGAGCGTTGGAGGTGAGGCGATGAGCGGGAAGGGAAAAAAGCTCACCGCCTCGGAAATCGCCGACCGGATGGAGGACGCCGCTCGTACCCTGCGCCGCCTGCCTGACCCGCCCGGTTCCGGCCCGAAAGGCTATGGCCGTTCCTGGCCCGAATACGTGCAAGAGGCCAGACACGCCTATGGCTACCACGAGGCCCGCATGCGGGTGCGCCCATCACCACGCGACATCGCCCAGATGGAGGAATGCTTTGACTGGCTGCGCCTGGTTGCGCCCGAGGATGCCCGTATCATCTGGATGCGGGCCGAGGGCCGCCGCTGGCGCGAGGTGTGTGTCATTGCCGGCTGCGTGCGCCAGACCGCCTGGCGTCGCTGGGTTGCGGCGCTGGCGACGATTGCAAAGAAGCACCAAGGGGGTCCATGAATTACGAGACTACCCACGCCTTTGTGCCCGGGGATTCCCATGTCCAGACCAATCCGTTTGCTGGAAAACGTTTGGAATAGTATGCTGCAGTTCTACAGCTTTGGCTCAAGTTGATAGTAGAGGGAGGGGTTACCATGAGAATTTTCTTCGTAACGGTCTTGACGCTTTTTCCGCTCTCGGTGTTGGCGGGCGAGCCGATACCTGGGTTGGACGTACTCCTGGACCAGAGACCGGGTGGGATACTGATGACTGAGAGGGACTGTACGCGCATTCCAGGAGCATCCGTCGTTGTATTCAATGGCGTTGCCTACTGTCGGGCCGGGAAATTGAAGGCCAAGAAAGACTGTACGCGCGTTCCAGGTGCAACCGTTGTTTACTACAAGGGCGTCGCCTATTGTCGGGCGCCGGGCAAGGCCATCAGCCATAACAGCAGTCGATCCAACTAGAGTCAGGAGCCACTGATTATCCCGCTCGACACGCGTTGGATATCAACGCGGAGCTTGCCGTTGGACTTCGGAAAGAAAAGCCCCAGATGTGCCATTTGTGACTCCGTCAGCCGGACCTGAATGCACGTTCATCTTGATGTCACCGCTCTGGTGTCAGGCAATCGGCTGGCAAAGGTCGGTCTGCAGATCCTCCGCGGGAGTGTTCATGGGGTTGTTCAGGTAAACCTCGTAGCACATCCCACCGGCCGGGGATTCTCCGCGTTCCTTGACGATTTCCTGGTGCAGCTTCTTCCAGGCATCCGGGATGCCGTCATACGGGCCGTAGTGATGCAGAACGGCCCGGCGCCCGGCAGAAATGCGAACGACCTCAAGCCCCTCGGGAAGGTTGTCGGTGGGCCCGTTCCAGATCACGCCGGCATGGCTCTCCCACTCTTCCTCGGGGCGCGACGTGGTGTTGAAGTAATAGATCCCGATGCCGGGGCCCATCTTGTCGGCGTGGTCCGCCATCATCCCTTCGAGCAGCCTGCCCATGCGGTTGAAGGCATCCCCGATCTTGTTGAACGGCCCCCTGTGCGGCACGGCCACCACGAGGATTTCCCCGGTTTCCTCGATTGTCGTTTGCATCGGTTCTTCCCCCGTTATTGATCCGGCCGGCTTTTGCCGCCCGGAAACCGTATCACTTTTCCACGCGTTTGGCGAAACGTGCGGGGCTCATTGCCAATGCTTGCACCGCTTTGCAGAGCAAACAGGCGCTGGGCGTGGTTCGGTTGGCAAAACACGTTGAACTTTGGGCGCGACATTTTCGGGTGTTTTGTGGCAAAAAACGGGTAGGCTCGAAGAAGCCTGTTCTCCTCCAGCCGCGCCATACCCCCCCACCTGGGGTCCTCCCCGGGCCAGATCGTATACGGGGGGGCTTGGCGCGGTGTTTCGCTAGCGACAGGGTGTTGTTTTGGGTCCGCGGTCCGCGGGTCCGCACCCCTTGTCGAAAACAGGAAACCTCAAGTTTTACAGGGCCCTGAGCCAATCCCGGCCGGGTGCGGACCCAGCGCCTGGATCCGCACTTTGGGTCCGCGGGTCCGCACCCGGGTCCGCGGGGTGGTCCGCACCCCAGACGATACCGCCTCCCTGCTGGCAACTCCGGCCCCGCCTTCGTGCGGGGTCGTTTCTTTTCAGGGGCGCCTGCGGCGCGGGACGCATTTGCGCCCCGCCGGCATGGATGAACCTCAGTTGCCCTCGTGCGGATTTCCACCGGTCGCCATCATCCAGTGATGCGGCTGGTGGTGCATGCCACCGGCCATGACCCCGAAAAACCCGAGCCCTTTCAGCTTGGGCAGATCCTTCTCGGGCACGCGCACCTCCATGATCGCGCCATCGGGCGTTTCGCGGGCCGAATATGTCCAGCCGTCGACGCCGTTCATCACCTTGGCATGCGCCTTGGCCATGCGGCGGATCGAGGGCGCAACACGGGCGTCGCCGGTCACGATGAACCGCAACCCGCCGGGGATATCCTCGGACCGGGCATCGGCGTCGATCATCACGACATCCATGTCGCGCAGATGCTCGCGCAGACGGCGGATGTCGACCTTGCTCCAGTCGGTGTCGGGGTTGGCGGACAGGGCGCGGACGATCTCGGCAATGGCGGCAAAGGCGCCCTGGCCCGGTTCGGTGGCCGGTATGTCGGCGCTGGGCGCCGCCTGCTGCATGTTTGCGTGCATCATGCTGCCCAGCATCGTCTGGCCCTGCGGCATCGGCTGTGTAGCCTGTGCGAGCCCGAGCGTCGGGGCAAGGCAGAGAGCGGCGGCAAGAAGGGGTGCTTTCATGGGTGCGGTTTTCCCTGTGTTGGTTGTGTTGCGTGATGTGATGCGGCCTTGTTGCAGAGCCCGCCGTTCCCTGACA
>WFQE01000008.1 GCA_015487165.1 Paracoccaceae bacterium
GGCCGATCTGCCGCTCAAGGCGCTGTCGGGCGAGGCCCCCGAATATGACCGCCCGCGCGCCATACCGCCCGCGCCCGCGCCGCTGGGCGACATTCCCGAGATCGACCCGGCGGACGCGCTGCTGAAACTGGTCGGCACGCCCAACTATGCCTCGCGCGCCTGGGTGTGGGAACAATACGACCACATGGTGATGGCCGATACCGTCGTGCGCCCCGGCTCTGACGCGGGCGTCGTGCGGGTGCATGACACCGGCAAGGCGCTGGCATTCACCAGCGACGTGACGCCGCGCTATTGCAAGGCCGACCCCTTTGAGGGCGGCAAGCAGGCCGTGGCCGAGGCCTTTCGCAACCTGTGCGCAACCGGCGCAAAACCGCTGGCCACCACCGACAACCTGAATTTCGGCAATCCGGAAAAGCCCGAGATCATGGGCCAGTTCGTTTCCTGCATCAAGGGCATCGGGCTGGCCGTCAGCAGGCTGGACATGCCGATCGTTTCCGGCAATGTCAGCCTGTATAACGAAACCGACGGCGAGGCGATCCTGCCCACCCCCACCATCGGGGCGGTGGGGCTGCTGGAAAGCCTGGATCAACTGATCCGCATGATCCCGCATGAGGGCGACGATCTGGTTCTGATTGGCGAAACCCGCGGCCATATGGGCCAGTCTGCCCTGCTGGCCGAACTGTTCTCACGAAACGAGGGCGAAACCCCGCCCGTTGACCTGAAGGCCGAGCGCCGCAATGGCGAATTCGTCCGCAAGGCGCATGCGCGCGGGCTGATCTCGGCGGCCCATGACCTGTCGGATGGCGGGCTGGCGCTGGCAGCGGCGGAAATGGCGCTGGCGGGTAATGTGGGTATGCGGCTGGAAGGCGGCGATACGGGCTGGTTCTTTGGCGAGGACCAGGCGCGCTATCTGCTGGCCACCCGCAAGGCCCCGGCCCTGTTGAAGGCGGCCGAAAAGGCCGGCGTGCCGGCGCGCGTGATCGGACAGTTCAGCGGTCGGGATATCGCCCTTGGCGCGTCAAGTGTTCCATTGTCCGACATTCGCGCGGCGCATGAGGGCGGGCTGGCAAGGGTCTTTGGCAGCGCGAGCTGATCCACGCCGCTACTTTTGCCAGAGGCCGGGCGTCAGCAGGATCAGCACGGTCATGATTTCAAGCCGGCCCAGGAACATGCCGAAGGACAGCACCCATTTGGCCGCATCCGGCAGCGAGGCAAAGTTGCCTGACGGGCCGATCACATCACCAATGCCCGGCCCCACATTCATCAGCGCGGTCAACGCGCCGCTGAGCGAGGTTTCCAGATCCAACCCGATGAAATTCAGTGCGAATGTGATACCGGCAACCGACAGGAAGAACATCGTGAAAAAGCCGATCACGCCGTCCAGCACTTCGGTTTCGATCACCCTGCCCTCATAGCGCGCGGTAAACACGCCGTGCGGATACTGGATAGAGCGTGCCGAGGTAAAGATCGCCTTGGCCGAGATGATCCACCGCATGATCTTGATGCCCCCGGCCGTCGAACCGGTGCAGCCCCCGATTGCCGTCAGAAAGAAAAAGGCGGTAACCGCAAGCGTGCCCCATGTGGTATAGTCGGTCACGGCGAAACCCGTGGTCGTCACCACCGACACCACGGAAAAGGCCACCTCGCGCAGCGCATCCAGAGGCGCGGAATCGGATGTGGCAACGCGCCAGAATGTCAGCACCAGCACGACAAGCGCCAGCCCCGGCAGATAGACACGCAGCTGTTCTGACGAAAATATCCGGCGGTTATAGGCGCGGATGAACCAGGCAAAGGGCATGCCGCCCAATATCATGAACAGAATGGCCGACCACTGGATGAAACTGCTGTCGAAATATCCCATCGACGCATCATGCGTCGAATACCCGCCGGTCGAGAGGGTGGCCATGGCGTGGGTCACGGCGTCGAACACGCTCATCCCGCCGGCCATGTAGGCAATCACGCAGGCCACGGAAAGCAGGAAATAGACCCAGGCGGTCGCGGCGGCAAAACTGGCAGCGCTTTTCAGTTCTTTTTCACCGCTTTCGGAACTTTCGCTGCGGAACAGCTGCATCCCGTTGACCTTGAGGATCGGCAGGATCGCCATGCCTGTCACGATGATCCCGACCCCACCAACCCATTGCAGCAACGCGCGCCAGAACAGGATGCCGTGTGTTGTCGTGTCCAGTCCCGACATCACTGTCGAGCCGGTGGTCGTCAAACCCGACATCGATTCGAAGAACGAATCTGTCGCGGACATCCCCCACATCCACAGGGGCAGACCTCCGGCGATTGCCGCCGTGATCCAGGATGTCGCGGTCAGAACAAAGATATGCCTGCGCCTGAATCCGCTTGGGCCCGCCCATCCCACGATCGCCAGAACCCCGCCAAGCACACCGGCAACCAGGCCTGACGTCACGAAAAGATCGGCCGTGGTGCGAAACATCAGGGCAACGCCACCCATCAGCACGGCGGATGCTACCAGCACCATGCCGTTGAAGAACAGGATCAGATTCATCGCGCCTTCCGTTGTTGCCTTGGGCCGGGCACCGCAATAACACGGCGCCCGAGCAATAGACAGCTTGCAGCCTTGCGGTCAACCAGCCAGGTTTCAGAAGGGCCCGAACGCCACCTTCATTTCTTTTTGTTCGGGGTGCGACAGGCCTGCGCCCGTGCGGTGCATTTGTACAGGCGCCCCTTTTTCACGCAGCTGAAGCTTTTGTTACGGGCAATTTTCCAGTCGTTATAGAACGGTCCGACCGAGGCCGTCACGCGGGTTGCCCAACTGATTACGGCGTTTTCCCGGGCCATTTTCTTGTTATAGCCGGTCAGCAGGGCAGCGTTGGACCCCTGATAGTAGTTCGGCAGGCATTTCAGCGCACCGGCACCAGCGGGCGCAGCAACAAGTCCGGCCAATGCGGCCATCAGCAGAATGTTTTTCATGTTTTCCTCATTTTCACGGGCATTCGATTCCGCGCCCAGCTAACGCGATCACAGGCCCCATGAAAACCCGCCAAGATCAGTTTGGCACCACAGGTGGCAAGACTTTGCCGATGGCCCGCTGCCGCTCAGTCGCGCGCCTTGTTCTTCTTGCGCCCCGGCGCAACCACACCGATGCGATCCAGCATCTTCTCGATCCCCGGCGGAGCGCCACCGACACGGGCAGATTCGGCGCATAATTCGTCAAAGGCCTTGCGCAGGCGCTCTTTTTCCTTGCCTTGACAGTCATTCCAGGGCCGCCCCTGCAACCCCATGACCAGCGCGTAATAGCCGATGAAATGGGGTTTCGTGCCGGCAGCCAGCAGGCGGCGATAGGCCTCGTCCGCGCCCAGTTCGCGCAGTTGCTCGGCCGTATGGATCCCGGCGCGCCCGTAGCTGGCGTCAGATGCCGGGCCAAGGTTGCGGATGGTTGAAACCGGCTGTCCCTTCACCGCGCCCTCACAGATAAAGCGGCGTGCGGTCGCCTGCCGCAAAGCGCTTCAGCACGGCCGGATACAGGCGGTGTTCCTGTTCCAGCACCCGCGCGGCAAGGGTTTCGGGCGTGTCGTCGGGCAGGATGGGCACCCGCGCCTGCCCCAACACGGGGCCACCGTCAAGTTCGGCCGTGACCTCGTGAACGGAACAGCCGGCTTGCGCATCGCCCGCCTCGATTGCGCGGGCATGTGTATGCAGACCGCGATATTTCGGCAGCAGCGAGGGGTGAATATTCAGCATCCGTCCCTTCCAGCGGTTGATGAAGGCCGGGGTCAGGATACGCATGAAACCGGCCATGGCGATGATATCGGGGCGCGCCTGTTCCAACGCGGCGGTCAGGGCCGCCTCGAATGCCGCGCGATCCGCGCCAAAGGGGCGGTGGTCAACCATCGCCGTCGGCACGCCAAGATCGGCCGCACGCTTGAGCCCGCCCGCATCGGGCCGGTTGGCCAGCACCAGCACCGGGCGCGCAGGATGGTCGCCGGTCATGGACCGCACCAGCGCCACCATGTTCGAGCCACCGCCCGAAATCAGGATGGCGACGCGCTTGTGGCTCATTTCAATGTGCCCCGGTAGGTGACGCCCTCGCCCGCGACGACCTCGCCCAGACGGATGACCTGTTCGCCCTGTTCCGCCAGCAGATCGGCCAGCACCTCGGCGCGGTCGGGGGCAACCGCCAGCACCATGCCGATGCCCGCGTTGAAGGTGCGCAGCATCTCGGCGCTTTCGATGCCACCGCGGGCGGCCAGCCAGCGAAATACCGGCGGCAGAGCCCACGCGGAAAGGTCGATCGCGGCCCCCAGCCCCGCAGGCAGCACGCGCGGCAGGTTTTCGCTGAGGCCGCCGCCCGTGATATGGGCCAATGCATGCACGCCGCCCGCACGAATGGCGGCGAGTGTGGCGCGCACATAGATGCGGGTGGGCGCCAGCAGTGCGGCCCCCAATGTGCCTGCGCCAAAGGGATTCGCATCATCCCAGCCCAGGCCCGACAGTTCCACGATGCGCCGCACCAGAGAATAGCCGTTGGAATGCACGCCGTTCGAGGCCAGCCCCAGCAGGATGTCGCCCTCGGCCACGTCACGGGGCAGCGCCTGGCCGCGTTCCATCGCGCCCACGGCAAAACCGGCGAGGTCGAAATCCTTGCCCTCATACATGCCCGGCATTTCGGCCGTCTCGCCCCCGATCAGGGCACAGCCGGCCTGGCGGCAACCCTCGGCGATGCCCTCGATCACCTGCGCGGCCTCGTCAACGGCCAGCTTGCCGGTGGCGAAATAATCCAGAAAGAACAATGGCTCGGCCCCCTGGCATACCAGATCGTTGACGCACATGGCGACCAGATCGATGCCCACGGTGGAAACATTTCCGGTGTCGATCGCGATGCGCAGCTTGGTGCCCACGCCATCGGTCGCGGCCACAAGGATCGGGTCGTCATAGCCGGCCGCGCGCAGATCGAACAGCGCGCCGAACCCGCCAAGCCCCGACATGGTGCCGGGCCGGTCGGTCGCCTTTGCCGCGGGCTTGATCCGTTCGACCAGCGCATTGCCGGCGTCGATATCCACCCCCGCCTGTTGGTAGGAAAGCCCCTTGCTGTTATCCGTCATGCCATGCCCCCGATCGACCAGCCGCTGATGGCGCCCGTCTAGCCCATCGCGCGGCCGTTGAAAAGGCAGGTCCGGCAAGGCTTGCCCGCAGGCAAAACAAATATTGCGCACAGCGACGCGCCCGCCCCGCAAGGGACAGGCGCAATCCGGACCGTATCAGGATCCGATACCTGGTATTTCGAACCGGACCGTACCGCCTACTGCGTCGGGCTGGAAAGCCCCTTGAGGATCGGGCAGTCCGGGCGGTGGTCGCCATGGCAGGCATCCACCAGTTCGTTCAGGGTCTCGCGCATGGCCTTGAGTTCGCGTATCTTTTCGTCGATCCGCTCGAGATGGGTTTCGGCCACCTTCTTGACATCGGCGCTGGTTCGATCCTGGTCCTCGTACAGTTCAAGCAAGGTTCGACAATCCTCGATCGAGAACCCAAGCGAGCGCGCGCGTGCAAGAAAGTTCAGCTTGTGCAGATCCTTGTCGCGGAACGCGCGATAGCCGTTCGAGCTGCGCAAGGGTTTGATCAGGCCGATATCCTCGTAATAGCGGATGGTCTTGGCAGGCAGGCCCGAAAGGCGGGAAACGTCTCCGATATTCATTTATGCCTCCTCTCCCCGCGCGCGGAAACGGCGCAGGCGTAACGCGTTGGTCAGGACAAAGACCGATGACAGCCCCATTGCGCCGGCGGCGATCATCGGCGACAGCAGCATGCCGTTGAGCGGATACAGCACACCTGCCGCAACCGGGATCAGGATGGTGTTGTAGCCAAAGGCCCAGAACAGGTTCTGCTTGATGTTGCGCATCACGGCGCGCGACAACTCTACCGCCCGTGCCGCCGCTGTCAGGTCGCCCGACATCAGCACCACATCGGCGCTTTCGATGGCCACATCGGTGCCGGTGCCGATGGCGATACCCACATCCGCGCTGGCAAGTGCGGGGGCATCATTGATACCGTCGCCCACAAAGGCCAGCTTGCCATACAGGCCGCGCAGGCGCTCGAGCTCGGCCACCTTGCCATCGGGCAGGATTTCGGCAACCACCTCGTCGATGCCCAGCTTGCGGGCGACTGCCTCGGCCGTCTTGCGATTGTCGCCGGTCAGCATGGCAACCTTGAGCCCCATGTCGTGAAAGGCCTTGATTGCCTCGGGTGTGCTGTCCTTGACCTTGTCGGCAACTGCCAGCACTGCGGCCAGTTCGCCTTCGACCGCCACATAGAGGGGGGTCTTGCCGTCCGTGGCCAGTTCCTCGGCCATTGGCGCAAGGGGACCAACATCAATGCCCAGCTTTTCCATATAGCGATCGGCACCGGCGGCAACCGTCTGCCCGCCAACCTCGGCACTGACGCCAAAGCCTGCCAGAGCGGCAAAGCCACGGACCTCGGGCAAGGTCAGGCCGCGCTCCTCGGCCGCCGTCACGATGGCACCCGCGATCGGGTGTTCCGAGCTGGATTCAAGCGCAGCGACAGCGGCAAGAACGACGTTTTCATCCTGCCCCTCGACCACCTTGAAATCGGTCAGCTCGGGGCGGCCTTCGGTCAGGGTGCCGGTCTTGTCCAGCGCGATGACCCTGACATCCGAAAGCGTTTGCAGCGCGTCGCCCTTGCGAAACAGAACGCCCATTTCGGCGCCACGTCCGGTGCCCACCATGATCGAGGTCGGTGTGGCCAGACCCATGGCACAGGGGCAGGCGATGATCAGAACCGCGACACCGGCCACAAGCGCATGTGCAAGATCCGGGCCGAAGGTCAGCCAGACCGCCACAGTCAGCGCGGCGATGCCCAGCACCACCGGCACGAACCACAGCGTCACCTTGTCAACCATTGCCTGGATGGGCAGCTTGGCGCCCTGGGCCTCTTCGACCATGCGGATGATCTGGGCCAGAACGGTATCTGCGCCGACACGGGTTGCGCGATATTTCAGGGCGCCCGTCTTGTTGATGGTGCCGCCAGTGACCTCGTCGCCGGTTTTCTTTTCAACCGGCATCGGCTCGCCCGTGATCATGGATTCGTCGATGTAAGAGCTGCCCTCGACCACCTCGCCATCAACGGCAACGCGTTCGCCCGGGCGCAGGTGGATCAGGTCGCCGACCCGGATATTGGAAACATCCAGCTCCATGATCTGGCCGTTGCGCTCGACACGCGCGGATTTCGGGCGCAGGCCGACAAGATGCCGGATGGCGGCACCGGTGCGCCCCTTGGCGCGGGCCTCAAGCCAGCGGCCCAGCAGGATCAGGGTGACGATGGCGGCCGCGGCCTCGTAATACACGCCGCGCGACCCCTCGGGAATGACCGAGGGCGCAAACAGCACGACGGTGGAATAGATCCAGGCGGCCGAGGTGCCAAGTGCAACCAGCGAGTTCATGTCAGGTTCGCCCCGCAGCAGTGCCGGAAAGCCCTTTTTCAGGAACAGACGGCCGGGGCCGGCCATGACGATTGTGGTCAGGACAAACTGGATGGCCCAGCTTGTCCACAGCCCGATGGTGTCTTCCAGCAGCGCCTTGACGCCGGGAATGAAATGCTCTCCCATCGCCAGCAGCACGACCGGCAGGCTGATCCAGGCGGCCAGCAGGGTGCGGCGGCGCAGCTCGACAATTTCCTGATCGCGGCGCTCGTCGCGTTTGGCGGCGTCGTCAGCGGCCTTGATGCTGGCCTCGTATCCGGCCTTGTTGACGATCTCGGCCAACTGCTCCGCGGTGGTCAGGCCGCTGGAAAACACGATATGGGCGCTTTCATTGGCCAGGTTGACCGAGGCCGAAATCACCCCGTCCGCCTGCTTGAGCGCACGTTCCACGCGGCCCACACAAGAGGCACAGGTCATGCCCTGCACGCTGAGGGTCACCTCTTCCTGTGCGGTTTCATAACCGGCCTTGTGAATGGCCTCGGTAATGATTTCCGGGCTGGTCTCGTCGGTAAAATCGACATCCAGCGTTTCTGTCGCCAGGTTGACCGAGGCATGCGTTACCCCCGGCACCGCTGCGACTGCCTTTTGCACGCGCCCCACGCAAGAGGCACAGGTCATTCCCTCGACCCTGATACGGGCGTGATGCGGTGCTGCACCTTGTGTTGTGTTGTCCAAAGCCATCGGATTCGTCCTGATTTGGTTGATCTTGGCGCCGATATGGGGCTTCCCGCAACTGGAGGGTCAAGCCTGTCAAACAGAAAATATGCCATTTTTCGCAAGATTCCCATTTTCGGAAGGTTTGGGCGGCCTGATTTGCTCTTTTAGTTACCCATGCAGACAAAAAATCCGAAAACCGGTAACATTTCACTTGCAACGAATCGGTGGGCCTCGTATTCCTGACCGTGCGGTCGGCGAATGAACCGCCCCTCAGGAGACAGCACATGTATGCACAGATGGTGAAAACCGCGCGTGTCGGTGTGAAACCGCGCGACGAGATGACCGAACAGGAACGCGCCTTTCAGGATCGTGTGGACGCCAATGAAAAGATCGAGCCCAAGGACTGGATGCCCGATGACTATCGCCGCACATTGATCCGCCAGATCGGCCAGCACGCCCATTCCGAGGTTGTCGGCCAACTGCCCGAGGGCAACTGGATCACCCGCGCGCCCACCCTGGAACGCAAGGCGATCCTGCTGGCCAAGGTGCAGGACGAGGCGGGCCACGGCCTTTACCTTTACAGCGCTGCTGAAACACTGGGCGTCAGCCGGGACGAGCTGATCGAGCTGTTGCATCAGGGCAAGATGAAATATTCGTCGATCTTCAACTACCCG
Organism: Paracoccaceae bacterium; assembly: GCA_015487165.1. Taxonomy (GTDB): domain Bacteria; phylum Pseudomonadota; class Alphaproteobacteria; order Rhodobacterales; family Rhodobacteraceae; genus UBA5972. The sequence goes on from WFQE01000008.1 coordinate 8,794, forward strand.
ACCCTGACCTGGGCCGATGTGGGGGCGATCGGCTGGCTGGTGGATGGCGCCGCGATCATGAATCAGGTGCATCTGCAACGCACCTCTTACGGCCCCTATGCCCGCGCCATGGTGCGCATCTGCAAGGAAGAAAGTTTCCACCAGCGTCAGGGCTATGACATCATGATGAAGATGGCCTTCGGCACTCCCGAACAAAAGGCCATGGCGCAGGATGCGCTCAACCGCTTCTGGTATCCGTCGCTGATGATGTTCGGCCCGCCCGATCAGGATTCGGTGCATACGGCGCAAAGCATGGCCTGGAAGATCAAGGTCGCCACCAATGACGAGCTGCGCCAGAAATTCGTCGACCAGACCGTGCCGCAGATCGAATATCTGGGCCTGACCTGCCCCGACCCCGATATCCGCCTGAACGAGGAAACCGGTCACTTTGATTTCACCCCCCCGGACTGGAGCGAATTCTTTGCCGTGCTCAAGGGCAACGGCCCCTGCAACAAGGATCGCTTAAAGGCCCGCATCACCGCCTGGGAAGATGGCGCCTGGGTGCGCGAGGGGATGCTGGCACACGCCCGCAAGAAAGCCGCCGCCACTGCCGCGGCCGAATAGAACGCAAGCCGATGGAGCCCCGCCCAACGGCAGGTTCGCGCCCGGCCCCGAGGGTGGGCGCCGCGAAAGCAGGCAAAAGGCCCGATCAGGATGCGACCTTGCATCCTGATGAAACGGCAAGGCAATTCGCGCCCGCCCTGGGGGGCGGGGCCGGGCGCGAACCGGACCGCAAGCGGCCCGGATGAATGAAAAGAAACGCAGCGCCGCAAAGCCCGGCTTCAGGCGGCCCAATGATGAGTGAAAGAGGAGAAACAGATGTCAAGCGAATGGCCCCTTTGGGAGGTTTTCATCCGTGGCCAGTACGGCCTGTCGCACCGTCATGTGGGCAGCCTGCACGCGCCTGACGCGGAATGCGCGCTGCGCAACGCCCGCGATGTCTATACGCGGCGCAATGAAGGCGTCAGCATCTGGGTGGTCGAGGCCGCCCATATCACGGCCTCAAGCCCGTCCGACAAGGGCCCGCTGTTCGAGCCCTCGGAATCCAAGGTCTATCGCCACCCGTCATTCTATGACATCCCCGACGACGCGGGGGCCATGTGATGACAGCGAATGTGATGGCGGTCGAGGGAAATACCCTGTTCAATTGGCTGCTGCGGCTGGGAGACAATACGCTGGTGCTGTCGCACCGGGTTTCCGAATGGTGCGGCCACGCGCCCGTGCTGGAAGAGGACATCGCGCTGGCCAACACCGCGCTTGACCTGATCGGACAAACGCAGATGTGGCTGGGCCTCGCGGGCGAGGTCGAGGGCAAGGGCCGCGATGCCGACGCGCTGGCCTATCTGCGCGACGCCTGGGATTTTCGCAACCTTTTGCTGGTCGAGCGCCCCAATGGCGATTTCGGCCATACCATGATGCGGCAGTTCCTGTTCGACGCCTGGCAGAACGTGCTGCTGAACAGGCTGAAGGATTCCACCGACCCGCGCGTTGCCGACATCGCCGAAAAGGCCGCGAAGGAGGCCGCCTATCACCTTGATCGCTCACGCGGAACCGTCATCGCCCTGGGTGACGGCACCGAGGAAAGCCATGCACGCATGCAGGCGGCGCTGGATGCGTTGTGGGATTATGTGGGCGAGATGTTCCTCGACGATGACGTGGATCGGGCAATTGCCGATGCCGACGTCGGCCCCCTGCCCTCGAGCTTGCGCGACGCATGGGATGGCATCGTCAACGCCACGCTGAACGAGGCGACGCTGACGCGCCCCGACAGCGATTTCGCCCAGACCGGCGGCAAGACCGGCCGTCATACCGAGGATCTGGGCTATATCCTGGCGGAAATGCAGTTCCTGCAGCGCGCCTATCCGGGGGCAACGTGGTGAGCAACGCGCCCCTTGCCCCTGTGCCGGCTGGCGGGGATCTGACGCGTGCACCGCTGACGCCCGACCGTATCTGGCAGCTGCTCGACACCGTGCCCGACCCGGAAATTCCGGTGATCTCGCTGGTCGATCTGGGCATCATCCGCGCGGTTGACATCGACGGCGACAAGGTGGTGGTCACCGTCACCCCCACCTATTCGGGCTGCCCGGCAACGCGTGTGATCAATGAGGATATCCTTGCCTGCCTGCACGCAAACGGCATCGAGAACGCCCGCGTCAACACCCGGCTTTCGCCTGCCTGGACAACCGACTGGATCAGCGAAAAGGGCCGCGCCGCGCTGCTGGAATATGGCATCGCGCCCCCCCAGCCCAAGGGCATTCCCGAGGCCTGCCCCCGCTGCGGCGGCCATTCGCTGGAGTTGACCGCGCAATTCGGCTCGACCCCGTGCAAGGCGCTGTGGCGGTGCAATGACTGCCTTGAACCCTTTGACTATTTCAAATGTATCTGAGAGGTGCCCGATGGCCCGCTTCCATGACCTGACCGTCACCGATATCCAGCACACGATCCGCGATGCGGTGGTGCTGACCCTGCAACCCGCGCCCGAGGCCCGCGACAAGTTCGCCTTTACCCCCGGCCAGTATCTGACCTTCCGGCGCGATTTCGACGGCACCGAGCTGCGCCGCTGCTATTCGATCTGCACGAGCCCCTCTGAAGGCGTGTTGAAGGTCGCCGTCAAGCGCGTCGATGGCGGCGCCTTTTCGACCTGGGCCAATACCGAACTGAAGGTCGGCGACCGCCTGCAGGTGATGCCCCCCGAGGGGCGTTTCACCTTTACCCCCGAGCGACAGGCCCGCAACAGCTATCTCGGCTTTGCCGGCGGCAGCGGCATCACCCCGGTGCTGTCGATCCTGAAAACCGTTCTGGAAGAGGAACCCGACAGCGAATTCACCCTGGTCTATGCAAACCGCGCGGTGAACACGATCATGTTCCGCGAGGAAATCGAGGACCTCAAGAACCGCTATCTGGGCCGGTTGACGGTGATCCACATTCTTGAAACCGACGCGCAGGAAATCGACCTGTTCACCGGCCGCGTCGATCAGGAAAAATGCGCGCTGCTGTTCAGGCACTGGATCGACATCAAGGCCATCGACACCACCTTCATCTGCGGCCCCGAGCCGATGATGGAGGCCATCAAGGCCGCGCTACATGACCACGGTGTTGACGACAGCCGCATCAAGGTGGAACTGTTCCTCGGCAACCAGCCGGGGCGCGCCAAACAGCCCCCCAAACGCGCAAATGGCGCGGCCGCCGGCGCTGTGACCAAGGCCACCGTTACCATCGACGGCACCGCCCGCAGCTTTGAAATGCCGCGCGAGGGCCAAAGCCTGCTGCAGGCCGCCATCGAACATGATCTGGATGCCCCCTTTTCCTGTCAGGCGGGGGTCTGCGCCAGTTGCAAGGCGCGCGTGGTCGAGGGCGAGGTCGAGATGATCGCGAACCACGCGCTCGAGGATTACGAGGTCGAACAGGGCTATGTCTTGACCTGCCAGTGCTACCCGGTATCAGATCGGGTGGTAGTGGATTACGACCAGTAGGAGCGCCCCAGATGACACAGCGGCAGGCAGAGGATGATCATCCCCCCTCGTCTGCCGAGATGTTCACCCGTGCGGTCGCCCTGTTGACCGCGCAGGGCGATCTGCGCGTCTGGTCGGTCATCATCTCGGTCTTTGGCGATCTGGCGCTTGAACGCAATGATGTGATCACCGGCACGCTGCTGACCCGTCTGACCACGCTGATGGGCCTGAAACCCGAGGCCGTGCGCGTGGCCCTGTTTCGCCTGCGCAAGGATGGCTGGATCACCAGCCACAAGACCGGACGATCAAGCGCCTATCGGCTGACCGATATGGGGTTCGGGGAAACCCAGGCCGCCCGCGCGCGCATCTATGCGCCCTCGCTGCCCGAGCCTGAAAGCTGGCAATTGCTGGTCTCGCGCCCGATGGTTCAGGCCGCCCGTGCACAGGACGAAAAAACGCTGCAGGAACAGGGATTTCATGTTGTCGGCCCCGGCATCTATCTGGGGGCCGGCGATCTGTCTGCGGGCGACGAGTTTCTGGCGATTGACGGTCAGATCACCCGCCTGCCCGACTGGCTGCGCGTATCGGTGCCTCCTGACGGGCTGGAACAGGGCTTTGCCGATCTATGCACAAGGCTGCGCGACCTGGGTGCGCTGCTCGATGGCGGCGCCCCGAAACTGGACGCAACCGAGCGCGCCACGCTACGGGTGCTGATCGTCCACCACTGGCGCCGCCTGCTGCTGCGCCAGCCGAACCTGCCCGACCGGTTCTTTCCCGACGGCTGGCCCGGCGTGGCCTGCCGCGGACGCGTGATGGCGCTTTTGGCACGTCTGGAACGCCCGGCGCTTGGCGAGCTTCAGGAAACGCCCGGCTGAGGGTGCGGAAATGCGTATTTATTGCGCATCTTTGCGAAGGGCAAACAGAACCCGGATATCGTGCTTGAGGCAGAATTTTTTCAGATATGGTTCGGCAACCCCCAGATCTTCAGCGCTGTAGCCCATCGAGTTCAGGATTTTCGCCACCTTTTCAGTTGTTGCGCCAGTAAATCCGTGGGTTTCCACGATAATGGCGCGCGGCTGAATTTTCAGCTTTGGCAGGATGACCGCCTCGCCGCCCTCGCAATCCATCTCTAGAATATCGCATTCCGGCAAGGCCTCGGTCGGCACGATCTCTTCGGCATGTTCATCCCCATAGACGCCATCACCGGAGTTGACAATCGCATGAACCACCTCGACGCGATCGCGCACATTGTTGCGTTCAAGCGTCTTTTCAATCTTGGGGATCGCGGGGCTGCTGCCCTCGTAGCAGATTACCTTGCCGTCAGCACCGGCCTGAATCGCGGCATAGGCGGCGGTGACACCAAGCCCGCCACCGATCACGATGACCCGATCACCCTGTTTGACGCTTCTGGACAGCCCCTCGATCAGCGCGGCCTCGTATTTGCGCTTGTCCAGGTTTACCGGAATAATACCGAACATTCTGCGATCCAGGGCGGTCGGCAAGCCGGCATAGCGCGCCGGTCGGTTTCCGAAAACGGATTTCAGGGTGCTCAGAATTCGTTTCAGCATGGTTCAGCTCAGCTTTTCGGTCAATTATCGCAACGCTTCGAATGTGTTCCGCACACCCGTTTCGGCTGGCTGGATAAGCTTTCCCGACCGGAAAGGAAAGGGATCGAGGGAAAACTCCGTCTACGGTTGTCATTCCCTGAATAAAATCCGCGCACCCCGCAGGCAGCTGGGCGAGGGCTTGCGCCCCTTGAAGCGGCGCCCCAGCGACAAGGGCCCTGCGGTGATGCGGAAATAGTCATAGTCGCGCGGACGCTCGAAGGCGCAGAGATACTGGAAATGCACGCGGAAAAAGCGCCATTTCAGGCGGTGCCAAGTCTGGGGCGCCAATGTCTGGCTGAAGGCGGCCGAAATGACCAGCGGCCAGCGTTGGCCCTGTGCGGGGGCTGCGCCGCAAACGCTGACCGGATCGACCAGCGCAAAGGTGCAGCCATCGCCGGGGGCGGTGACATCGACCCAGCTCAGCAGCTTGGAACGGCTGAGGTCATGCAGATCGTGGCGCAGGCGATGGGCGTCTGGCAAAAAGCTGACCATCGGGATGACATGGCCAAGCGTCAGAAAACCCAGGTTGGGGCGCGCACCCTCAAGATCACCGGCACGCAGCAGATCGGCCAGCACCGACACGCCGATATGGGCGCCCGAGGAATGGCCGACCAGCAGAACCTCGTCCACGTCACTTTGAAGGGCCTCGCGCAGGCGGGTGGCAAAGATGGCGATGCGCTGTTCCAACTCGGGCGGATACTGCCCGCGCCTCAGCGCCGTAAAGGCATAGTCATGCATCAGGTAATAGGCAAACAGGCGGTTGTCGATCCGGCGAAACAGGATCATCACGCCCGCCAAGGTGGCAAGCCCCGCCAGCGCGCCCACCCATTGCGGCAGAAACAGACCCACGGCCCACCAGACAAGGGCACCGGCCGCAAGCCCGACCAGCAGCTGGGCAAGCAGCATGAAGATCGGATAAAGCGCCGCAATCACCGGCCCCTTGCGCATCCCCGCCAGACGCCAGAGCGCACCGCTGGAAACATAGATCCACACCACGCGGGCAAGCTGGGCAAAGGTGCCGATGATCGAGCGTTCCATTGAATCGCGCACAAGATCGGACCAGGCGAGAAACTCGAAATCGGTTTTGACATGACTGCCGTCGATCACCGCATCCACATGCCAGGCATAGTTCTGGCGGCCACTCAGCGCGCGCAACTCAATTTCATAACCGGAAATCTCGGCCTGACGGCGCCCCTCGCTGCGGTAAAGTTCGCGATAGCGTCGCGGCAGCATCGGGTCATAGCCGGGGATATAGAATACCTGCCGCCGCCTGACATCGCCCGTATCTGAAGCGTCTTCGTTATTGGCCACCTGCCCGACCTCTGCCTGCCTGTCAGCGGCAATCTAGCAGAACCGCCCCCCACCGATAAGGGCGGATTTACCCGATCTGGCTAAGCGCGGGAAAGGTTTCCAACAGCCAGTAGGACAGGCGCGAAAATGCCCCGGTGGCCATCATCACGCCCACGGCGATCAGCAGCCCGCCCATGATCTTTTCGATCAGGCCCATATGGCGTTTCAGCCGGTTCATCAGCCCCATGGCGCGGTTGATGAAGATCGCCGACAGGATAAAGGGCAGCCCCAGCCCGACCGCATACATCCCCATCAGGAAGGTACCGCGCCCGATGGAATCCTCTTGCGCGGCCATCGACAGGATTGCCCCCAGAATGGGGCCGATGCAGGGCGTCCAGCCAAAGGCAAAGGCCAGCCCCAGCACATAGGCGCCAAGGGCGGATCCGCCGCGGTCGCCCGCATCGATCCGGGCCTCGCGCTGCAACAGCGGAATCTTGAAGATGCCCAGGAAATGCAGACCGAATATGATGATCACGATCCCTGCGATTCGCCCGAAAAGCTGCTGATTTTGCAGGAAGAACTGCCCGAACGCCGAAGCCGCGAATCCCAGAAACAGAAACACCGTGGACAGTCCGAGAACGAAAAAGACCGACGCCACAACCGCCGGGCGGCGCGTGCGCGAATCTTCGGTCAGCTGGTTCATGGTGATGCCGCCCATATAGGCCAGATAGGGCGGAATGATGGGCAGAACGCAGGGCGAAATGAAGCTGAGCAACCCGGCGGCAAGCGCCACGGTCATGGCGGGAAGAAGGCTGGCGTCAAACAGGTCTATTCCGAACATGGCGGTTCCTTTGGCATTGATCGCCCCTGTCTAGATTGATTCGCGCGCGATTGCACTGCGCGCCAACTCACAAAGCCGTGGACATGGCGGGAATGCAAGGGTATCCGGCAATCATGGAATGGGATGCCGAACTTGACGCAACCGGGCTGTTGTGCCCGCTGCCGGTGCTGAAGGCCCGCAAGCGACTGATGGCGCTGGCAAGCGGTCAGGTCCTTCGGGTGCTGGCCGATGATCCGGCCGCGGTCGTGGACATGCCCCATTTCTGCAACGAACAGGGCCACGAGCTGGCCGCCGCCCTGACCGAGGAAACCCCGCAGGTCTATTTCATCCGCAAGGGCTGATCCCCTCAATGTTCGTGGCCTGCATGGTCATGGCGCACGCCCCGGCCAAAGGTTTCGGGCGCGTCACAGACGTGGTTGGCACATTCCAGTTCCAGCGTGGTGTGGTGAATGTCAAATCCCTCGGCCAGGCGTGCCTTGACCTGTTCCTTGATCGCGTCCGCCCGCCCCCAGGCGCCCTCGGAAATCACCACATGGGCATCCAGCGCGGTTTCGTGTTCGCCCACCATCCACAGATGGGCATGGTGAATGTCCTGCACGCCTTCGGTGTCGCGCACCAGCTGCAACACCTCTTCGGGGCTCATCTCGGGCGGGCTGCCCAGCATCAGGATACGGATGACCGCGCCTATTTCGGCAAATGACTGCCACAGGATATAGCCCGCAATCAGCAGCGTTACCAACGGGTCGATCAGGCGCCAATCAAAAAGAATGATCAGCGTGCCGGCAAAGATCACCGCGACCGAGCCAAGCGCGTCAGCGACATTGTGCAGGAAAGCAGCGCGGATATTCATGCTGTTTTTCGACATGGCAAAGGTCAATGCCGCGGTGGCAAGGTCGATCACCAGCGCCACGGCGGCGATGATCACCACCATCCAGCCATCGACCCCTTGCGGGGTAATGAACCGCAACACCGCCTCGTACAGCAGGTAAAGCCCGATCACGATCAACGTGGTGTAATTGATCAGGGCGGCCACGATCTCGACCCGGCCATAGCCAAAGCTCATCTCGGCATTGGCGGGGCGACGGGCAATCTTGCGCGCGCCAAAGGCGATGACCAGCGCGATCGCGTCCGACAGATTATGCAACGCATCGGCAATCAGCGCCAGCGAGCCCGCCAGAATGCCGCCGATGATCTGCACCACCGTCAGGGCAAGGTTGACGATGATGGCCATCAGAACCCGGCGGTCGCCGGCCGAGGGGTCGATGTGATGGTGATGATGGTGGCCCATTTCGCGGCACCCCTTCTTGTTTTCGAGTCATGTTCTTGTTTTCGAGTCGGGGCGAACCTAATGTCTCTAGCAGCTATAGCTTCAAGAGGGAAAATCGCGGATGTATTCGATTGGCCAGATTGCGCGCAGAACCGGCATCAAGGTGCCGACGATCCGCTACTACGAACAGATGGGGTTGATCGACCCGCCGGGAAGATCGGCCGGCAACCAGCGCCGCTATGACGAGGCGGGGCTTGAGCGGCTGGGCTTTATCCGCCATGCCCGCGCGCTTGGCCTTTCGATCGACATGATCCGTGACCTGATTTCACTGGCGCAAGACAAGGAAATGCCCTGCGACCGCGCCCATGAAATCGCCGCCCAGCATGCGGCCCATATCCGCGAAAAGATCGCCCGGCTGCAGAGGCTGGAGGCCGAGCTGACCCGCATCGAAAACAGCCATGATTCGGGCACGGTTGGCGATTGCCATGTTCTGGCGGCCCTGACCGACCATTCCCAGTGCATGTCGGAACATTAGGGCCAGCCTTTCGCAATTATTGAAATACAAACCGCCCCCGGACCGCCTGCGGTCCGGTTCGCGCCCGACCCCGCCCCCCAGGGCGGGCGCGAATTATTTTGCGGTTTCAACAGGCTGCGACACCATCTTGTTCATCGCCCGGCAGGCCGTGCGATGAACAAG
>WFQE01000009.1 GCA_015487165.1 Paracoccaceae bacterium
CCGGGCACCCGCACGCTTTTGCGCGAAAAGGGCCCGCAGGCGGTGGCCGACGGGATGAAGGCGCAGACACGCGTGTTGATCACCGACACCACCATGCGCGACGGGCACCAAAGCCTGCTGGCAACCCGGATGCGTTCGCTCGACATGATCAACGTGGCCGAGGCTTACGCCCACAACCTGCCCCAGCTTTTCAGCGTCGAATGCTGGGGGGGCGCGACATTCGACGTGGCCTATCGTTTTTTGCAGGAATGCCCTTGGCAACGCCTGCGCGACCTCAGCCGCGCCATGCCCAACATCATGCCGCAAATGCTGCTGCGCGCCAGCAACGGCGTCGGATATACCAATTACCCCGACAATGTGGTGCGCTTTTTCGTGCGCCAGGCGGCGGAAACCGGCGTTGACGTGTTCCGCGTGTTCGACAGCCTGAACTGGGTCGAAAACATGCGCGTGGCCATGGATGCGGTAATCGAATCCGAAAAACTGTGCGAGGCCGCAATCTGCTATACCGGCAACATCCTTGACCCGGATCGCGCCAAATACGACCTGAAATATTATGTGCAGATGGGCAAGGATCTGCGCGATGCCGGCGCCCATGTTCTGGGCGTCAAGGACATGGCCGGCCTGCTGAAGCCCGCCGCCGCACGCATGTTGTTCAAGGCGCTGCGCGAAGAGGTCGGCCTGCCGATCCATTTCCACACCCACGACACCAGCGGCATTGCCGGCGCCACCGTACTGGCGGCGATTGATGCCGGGGTCGATGCCGTTGACGCCGCGATGGATTCCATGTCGGGCGGCACCAGCCAACCCTGCCTTGGCTCGATCGTCGAGGCGCTGCGCCATACCGAACGCGACAGCGGGCTGGATATCGAATCGGTGCGTGCTATTTCAGACTATTGGGAAGGCGTGCGCAGCCAGTATGCCGCCTTTGAAAGCGGCCTGAAATCGCCGGCGTCCGAGGTTTACCTGCATGAAATGCCCGGCGGTCAGTTCACCAATCTCAAGGCCCAGGCGCGCGCGCTGGGGCTGGAGGATCGCTGGAACGAGGTCGCCCATGCCTATGCGGATGTGAACCGCATGTTCGGCGATATCGTCAAGGTCACGCCCAGTTCCAAGGTGGTGGGCGACATGGCGCTGATGATGGTCAGCCAGAACCTGACGGTGGAACAGGTCCTCGACCCGGATGTCGAGGTCGCCTTTCCCGATTCGGTCGTTGACATGCTGCGCGGCAATCTCGGCCAGCCGCCGGGTGGCTTCCCCCCTGCGCTGATCAAAAAGGTGCTGAAGGGCGAGCGCCCCAATACCGAACGTCCGGGTCTGCATCTGGAGCCCGAGGATATCGAGGCCACGCGTGCAAAACTGTCGGAAAAACTGAATGGCGCCGAAATCGATGACGAGGATCTGAACGGCTATCTGATGTATCCCAAGGTGTTCCTCGACTATATGGAACGCCACGAGATCTATGGCCCCGTGCGCACCCTGCCCACCCGCACATTCTTTTACGGGATGGAGCCGGGCGAAGAAATCAGCGCCGAAATCGACCCCGGCAAGACACTGGAAATCCGCCTGCAGGCGGTGGGCGAGGTCGATGACGCCGGCGAGGTCAAGGTTTTCTTCGAGCTCAACGGCCAGCCCCGCGTAATCCGCGTGCCCGACCGCCATGTGCGCGCGCGCGTCGAAAAGCGCCCCAAGGCCGAGACCGGCAACCCCGACCATATCGGCGCCCCGATGCCCGGCGTGGTGGCCTCGGTCGCGGTCAGCGCGGGCCAGCCCGTCAAGGCGGGCGATCTGCTGCTGACCATCGAGGCGATGAAGATGGAAACCGGCATCCATGCCGAGCGCGACGCCGTGGTCAAGGCGGTGCATGTGCGCCCGGCTGACCAGATCGACGCCAAGGATCTGTTGATCGAGCTGGAATAGCGCCCTCGCAAGGGGGCCTTTCCCGCCATTGCTTGTGACCGGCGGGGCATATGGTCTGACAGCCGAGAATTTTTTCAATCAGCCGCAATTTTCCCCTTGCAGGGCCAGACGACAAAGTTATATATCGCCTCACCCAAGGACGCGGGCGTAGCTCAGGGGTAGAGCACAACCTTGCCAAGGTTGGGGTCGTGAGTTCGAATCTCATCGCCCGCTCCAATTTTCTGCAAAGTCAGGCAGTTGCATACAGGGCATGTCGCATCAGCGACCGCCCTGCCTGTGCATCCTGTTCCGGCTATTCCGGCTTTACGATCCGGTTGCGCAACACGCCGATTCCCTCGATCTCCAGCTCGAAAACGTCTCCGGGGGCCAGTTGGCGGCCGATCTCCAGGCCGCAGCCCGTGCCCACGGTGCCCGATCCGATTACCTCGCCGGGATGCAGGGTTTCCTCGCGCGAGATAAAGGAAATGATGTCGGCAAAATCATGGTGCATGTCGCGCGAATTGCCGCCGCCCCAACGCTCGCCATTGACGCGGGCCTCCATGTTCAGCGCGACAGGGTGGTCAACCTCATCCGCCGTCAGGATATAGGGGCCCAGAATGTTGCCGGTGTCGAAATCCTTGCCCTTGGCCGGCCCCAGCTGCCCCGGCATTTCGGCCATCTGTGCATCGCGGGCGGAAATATCGTTCAGGATGGTATAGCCAAAGATGTAATCACTGGCCTCTTCCGGTGCGATATTCTTGCCCTTGCGCCCGATCACGATGGCCAGTTCCAGCTCGATATCCAGAAATTGCGCATAAGAGGGCCAGATCACATCGGTCTCGTGACCGATAAAGGAAAAGCGGTTGCCCTTGTAATAGATCGGCTGGTCATACCACACCTGCGGAATATCGAAACTGTGCCCGGTCATCCGTTCGGCGGCGGCAAAGCTGTTCTTGAGATGCTGCTCGAACACCAGGCAGTCGCGAAACTGCACCGGCATGATCGGCGGCAGAAAGGTCACGTCAGCGGTTTTCAGCAATGCCCGCCTTTCGGCGCGCCGGATCAGCCCGTGCGCCTGTTCAAGTCCGTAATCGCCCTCTTCCACGACCGACAGCATCTGCTGGAAGGTGTCAGTCTCGTAGCGCGCAAACTTGGCGGCCTTGTCCAGATCCAGCAAGGTTTCGTCATCAAGCGCGGCGGCCACGCGGGGCCGGCCCTCATGCAGAACGGTTGCAAGACGCATGTGGTTACTCCTCGAAAATGGCGACGGCGCGGGTAAACCCGGCGGATGCGCCCTTGATCTTGTAGGGAAAGCACGAAATTTCAAACCCGGTCGGGGGCAGGTCTTCCAGGTTGGTCAGCTTTTCGATGTGGCAATAGCCGATCTCCATGCCGGCGCGATGCCCTTCCCAGATGATCGAGGCATCCTGCGTGCGCGCATATTCCTGCGCGGTCAGCGGAAAGGGCGCGTCCCAGCTCCAGGCATCGGTGCCGGTCACGCGCACCCCGCGTTCCAGCAGATACAGCGTCGCCTCGCGCCCCATGCCGCAGCCCTTGACCAGGTAATCCGGCTGCCCGTAACAGGCCCCGGCCGAGGTATTGATCACGACGATATCCAGCGGTTGCAGCTCGTGCCCGATGCGGGCAAGCTCGGCCTCGACATCGGCGGCCGTGACCACGTAACCATCATCGAAATGGCGGAAATCCAGCTTGACGCCGGGATTCAGGCACCATTCCAGCGGCACCTCGTCAATGGTGATGGCACGCTCGCCATTGTTCATGGTCGAATGATAATGCCAGGGCGCATCCAGATGCGTGCCGTTATGGGTGGCAATCTGCAACATCTCGATCGCCCAACCCTCGCCGCCCGGCAGATCCTCGGGGCTCAGCCCTTCGAAAAAAGAACAGACCTGCTCGGCCGTCTGCTTGTGATCCATATAGGTGATCTTTGGCAGCATGATTTCGGGGTCCGACACGATCCCTGTTTCCAGCGGCACCGACAGATCGACATAACGACGCGCCATGCGTGATTTCCTCCCTCTTGTTCACGGCTTTAGCCCTTCATACCACCTGCCCACAGGGCGCACCATCGCCCCAAAGGTCACGCCCTGCTTCTTCTTTGCGCAAATACGTCCGGGGGTGCGGGGGCAGCGCCCCCGCCCGCGCCAGCCGCAGCAACGCGCATTTCCCCTTGAACCCGTGGCACGCTGAGGGCAGAAACGGCCCATGGCCAAGCTTTACTTTCACTACTCCACCATGAATGCCGGCAAGTCCACGGTGCTGCTGCAAGCGTCGCACAACTACCGCGAACGCGGGATGGATACCTATCTGCTGACGGCAAGGCTCGACACCCGCGCGGGCGAGGGCAGGATTGCCTCGCGCATCGGCATCGGCTGTCAGGCCGACATGTTCGACACCGATTCAGACCTGTTCGAAATGCTGCACGCACGCACCCGACAAGGCACTGTGGCCTGCGTTTTCGTGGACGAGGCCCAGTTTCTGACGCCCGATCAGGTCTGGCAACTGGCGCGCGCCGTCGATGATCTGAACCTGCCGGTCATGTGCTATGGCCTGCGTGTGGATTTCCGGGGCGAACTGTTCCCCGGCTCGGCCACGCTGCTGGCCATTGCCGACGAGATGCGCGAAGTGCGCACCATCTGTTTCTGCGGGAAAAAGGCCACCATGGTCGTGCGCCAGGGCCCCGACGGCAAGGTGCTGCGCGAGGGTGCGCAGGTGCAGATCGGCGGCAACGAAACCTATGTCACCATGTGCCGCAAGCACTGGCGCGAAGCCATCGGCGACCGCCAGCCGGAATAGGGCGGCACGGCACCGGCCGCGCCACCCCTGTTTTCATCCGCTCAGGGCTGCCAGGTCGTATAGCCAAGCCGGACCTTGCTGCCAGCATAGCCGTTGACCCTGAACTGGCTGATCCTGCCCGCGCTTGTCTTGACGCAGACATAGGTGCCAACCGGCATGACCCACAACGACAGCGCGCCGCTGGAATAGGTCTCGGAACGGCAGCCGGCATAGCCCCGCGCCCGGCCGCTTCCCAAGGCAAACCTGGCCCCGTTGATCGGAACAAGATTGCGCAGCGCGGGCGAAGGCGACTTGTACCAGATATCCATCCCGCTGCCGCCACCCACGGTGCCATTGTCAAGATTGGCCTTGCCGCCGCGCGGCAACAGGATCACTCCCGTGGAATGCGTAACCGGGCCCGAAGGCGGCGGAGGCGCCCCGACATATACCTTGAGCGATGCGGCACGGTCGTTGATCGCCGCGTTCAGCAACGGCCGGTTCGAATTGATGTTGACGCAATAGCCCGAAAGCCCCGTCCCCCGGCACAGCCGCGCCTTGGCGCCGCCAAACAACCTGACCGAAGTGATCCGGTTTCTGAAGGTCGTGTTCAGCACATTCACAACCCCCACACCGCGACAGAAATTGGCGCCGGTATAGTTGGGCCCGGTATAGAAACACGCCCGCGCGGTCGGCGGCGGGGGCGGCGGTGGGGTTGGCGAGCTGCCGGTAAACACGATCAAGGACGCGGCACGATTGTTGATCGACGCCGGAAGAACCGTCCGGTCGGTCGCAACCACGCGGCAATACCCGGCCAGATTGGGGAACTGGCACAGCTTTGCCTTGGCCGCGCCGAACAGCTTGACCGAGGAAATGCGGTTTCTGAACGTCGCGTTCAGGCTGTTGATACTTCCAAGGCCGGTACAGAACTCGGCGCCGGTATAGTTGGTACCGGTATAGAAACAGGCCTTGTCCGGCTCGGGCGTCGTCGGCGGAGGTGTTGTCGCCGTGACCGAGGCATTGCCACAGGTCAACGTCAGGGCGGGTCGCCCGGTGCCGTCAAAGGTCAGGTTCAACTTGCAATCATCGCCTGACGCGGATCCCGAACCCGAGCCACTTCCCGAGCCCGAACCACCGCCGGAACCAGAACCCGAGCCACCGCCCGAAGTCACCGCCGACAGATAGCGTGAGCTGACCCAGCCATTCGGCCCCGTCTGATAGATGTAGCACCAGCCATTGCTGATGCATTCGCCAACCTCGACCACCTCGCCGGGGTCTAGTGAATCGACGACGGAATATTCGGTTCCGGGGCCGGTCCTGACATTCAACGTGGTTGTCGAGCTGGCCTCGACTGCGTCTGCCCGGGGACTTGATACCAACATTGCTGCCAGCACAAGAGGGGCAGCACTCAATAACTGCAGAATACGCATATCATCCTCCCGGAAAATGGGGCCGGGCCCCCTGCCCTGCCCACTAATCAATCTATATCAATAATATACATCTATTTTTACGATCCGGAAAGACAGATCAGCCAGAAGGCAAGAATCTTGTTCTAATTACATCCAGCAGGGCTTGCAGACTTTCTGCCTGGGTGGTGCCCGAGGTATCTATCTGCGCCGCTGCGCGGGCATACAGCGCCTCGCGGCTGGACAATATGCGTTTGAGATCGGCCATCGCATCCGGGTTGCCAACCATCGGACGTTCATCCCCCTGCCCCCGCACCCTGGCCATGTGTTCCTCGGGTCGGGCCTTCAGCCAGATTGCCGAAAAATGGCGCAGGAAATAGTTGTAGGTTTCCGGTTCCGACACGATGCCACCGGCAACTGCCAGGATCAGGTTTTCATGGGTGGCCACGATGCGTTCAAGCGCCTGGCGCTCCAGCCGGCGATAGCCATCCTGGCCGTATAGCGAAAAGACCTCGTTCACCGGCATGCCGCTGGCCGACTCGATTTCCTCGTTCAGCTCCAGAAAGGGCAGGCCCAGCTCGGCCGCGGCCAGACGCCCAAGCGTCGATTTTCCAGCCCCCCGCAGCCCGATCAACGCAATGCGGCCTGCGCGGGTGGCGGTGGGGGATTCGGCCTCAAGGATCTCCAGCACACGGCGGCGCTGGTCGCTGGTTGCATTGCTGAACAGAAACCGCGCCATGGCTGTTTCCGAACTCCACGGGTCATCGCGCGACACCAGCCATTCGACACTGAAATCCAGCGCGCGGGCAATTTTCAGCAACAGCGCGATGGAAATATTGCCCTGTCCGCTTTCAAGCTGGGCCAGATAGCGTGGCGATACGCCTGAAATTTCCGACAGGACACGGCGCGACAACCCCTTGCGTGCACGCGCCGCACGCACCCTTTCGCCTACCATTTTCAGAAATGCGGCTGTGGCAGTTTCATCCGGCTGTTCGCCACGATCAGCTGCCGTGACTTGCCCGCCAAAGGTCACGATTTCGCTCATCACTGCCCTTTCCTGCCGCTTGCCGGAAATATAATGCACATGATGCTTAGGCACAATAGTGCACATACACCCTGCAGGCGTCAAAGGGATTCAAGAATTTCCAGCAGATCCGCCGGCGGGCGACGCGATTTCAGG
>WFQE01000010.1 GCA_015487165.1 Paracoccaceae bacterium
CCTCGGGGCAGGCGCCACCCTTGGCGACGGGCACACCGTTGCCTCCTCACCCATCAGACCACCTTTGCCCCATCCCCTGAACGAGGCTGACAGTCATGCGCATCATCTTCATGGGCACGCCAGATTTCTCGGTCCCCGTCCTCGACGCGCTGGTCGAGGCGGGCCATGACATCGCCGCCGTCTATACCCAGCCACCACGCCCCGCCGGACGTGGCAAGAAGGAACGCCCCTCGCCCGTGCATGCCCGCGCGCAGGCGCTCGGCCTGACGGTACGCCACCCGCCGAATTTCCGCGACCCGGCCGAAATAGACGCCTTTGCCGCGCTGGAGGCCGATGTCGCGGTGGTGGTTGCCTATGGCCTGATCCTGCCGCAACCGGTGCTGGATGCCCCGCGCAAGGGGTGCCTGAACATTCACGCCTCTCTGCTGCCGCGCTGGCGGGGGGCAGCGCCGATCCAGCGGGCGATCATGGCGGGTGATGCCCGCACCGGCATCTGCATCATGCAGATGGAGGCCGGCCTTGATACCGGCCCCGTTCTGCTGCGCCGGGAAACGGAAATCCGCCCCGATGACACCGCCGGCAGCCTGCATGACCGCCTGTCCGAAATGGGCGCGACCGCCATTGTCGAGGCCCTGGCCAGCCTCGACAGCCTGACCCCGACACCCCAGCCCGCCGAAGGTGTCACCTATGCCGCCAAGATCGACAAGGCCGAGGCCCGCATCGACTGGTCACGCCCTGCAATCGAGGTCGACCGCCAGATCAGGGGCCTGTCGCCCTTTCCGGGAGCGTGGTGCGAACAGGACGGCACACGCCTCAAGCTGCTGCTCAGCCGGGTGGCAGAGGGCAATGGCGCGCCCGGCACGGTGCTGGACGATTCGCTGACGGTGGCCTGCGGCGAGGGCGCCGTGCAGCTGTTGCGTCTGCAAAGGGCGGGACGCGGGGCGATGGAAACGGCGGAATTCCTGCGCGGCACGCCACTGAAGGCAGGCGACCGGCTGACGTGAAACCCCCTTCGGCGAGGAACCGAAGGGGGTGGAGGAGGCACCTTTTCAACCACAAACGTGCTGGTCTTGCTGCAAATCCGAGACTCGTTGAAGAAATTCAACATCAGGTTAACGCCGCCTCTTTTTCCGCGCAGCCGGCCTTCCCATATGAAGGGGTAACGCAATTGCCAGAGAGGCCATGATGAAGATCCTTCTTCTGCTGATCATCGGCGCTGCCGCGGGCTATATCGCCACCCGGGTTGCGGATCTCGAAACAAGTGTTCCGGTCACCATTGCCATCGGCGTGGCGGGCGCGCTGATCGGTATTGTCCTGTTCAAGATGCTGCTTGTGCTGCTGGGGCTTGCCGCGGGCGTCATCGGCGCGGTTGTCGGGGCGCTGCTGCTGATCTGGCTGTATCAGGCCTATATGAAGCAGCGGGGCTGATCCACTAACTGCCGCGCGGCTTGGCCCGGCGTGTGGGTGGCGCTTGCGTCGGGTCTTCGGGCCAGGGGTGGCGCGGATAGCGGCCGCGCATGTCCTTGCGCACATCCTTGTACGAGGTTTTCCAGAATCCCGGCAGGTCGGCCGTCTTCTGCACCGGGCGCTGTGCGGGGGACAGCAGCTCGATCATCAGCGGGACGCGATCGGGGCCAACAGTCGGGTGCCGCGTCAGGCCGAACATTTCCTGAAGACGCACCGACACGGATGGCTGTTCACCCGAATAATCCACCGCCAGACGCGTGCCCGTGGGCGCAGTAATCGCGGCCGGGGCCAGATCATCCAGCAGGCGTTGTTGTTCCCAGCTCAGCCGGGCCTTGAGCGCGGCCAGCAGATCGATGCGCCCCAGATCATCCTTGCTGCGGCACTTGCCCAGATGCGGGGTCAGCCAGCTTTCCAGATCGTCCATCAGCGCGGGGGGCGAGAAATCGGGCAGATCGGCCCCGCGCCCGCGCAGCCACTGGATGCGCGCAATCAGCAGACGCGCGGGCTTGCCCAAGGGCAGCGCCTCATACCCAAGATCGCGCAGCCCTTCGGTCATGGCCTGGGCGATGCGCTCGGGCGGGCAGTCGCGCCAGCGTTGTTCCGACAGGACCAGCGCGCCAAAGACCTCTTGCTCGAGGGTCTCGACGCGGCGGTGCCGGCGCGACCAGCGACAGATCCGTTGCCGCCGGATCTGATCGCCATAGAGCGCCCGCAACGAGGATTCGCTGAATTCAGCCGCCATGCGGATACGCGATTCGCGCGGGTTTCCGTCAAGATCGGTGGCAACGATCATGCGGCTTGCGCCAAGGGGTTCGGCCTCATCAAACAGCGCGCCCTTGCCGCCTGACAACACATATCGGGGGGCATCGCCCTTGCGGCGCAGGCCGATCCGGTCGGGATAGGCCAGCGCGGCCATCTCGCCCACGCTCAGCCGCCCGTCGCCCACGGGTTTGAGGCGGCGCAGGGTTTCGCGCAGGCGGGCAAGCACCGCGCGGTTGACCTTGTAAGGGTGATCGGCCTCGAACGCGCGGGGGTCACGCAGCGCGGCCAGGCGCAGCGACAGATCGGCGGGCGCGCGCTGGCCCGGCAGCGCCAGCAGGTCGCGTTCGTCCAGCAGCGCCGCCAGCATCGGCGCATCCCGCCCGCCCCTGAGCAGCATGTGCCCAAGGCGCGGGTGCAACGGCATGGCGGCCAGCGCGCGCCCGTGTTCGGTGATCGCCCCCCTGTCATCCAGCGCGCCAAGGGCCTGCAAAAGGGCGCGGGCCTCGGCCACGGCGGCGGCGGGCGGCGGCGTGAGGAACGGCAGATCGGCCGGCGCGCGCGCACCCCACAGCGCGCATTCCAGCACCATTGGGGCAAGATCGGCGGCCTCGATCTCGGCCGGCGGAAAGGCCGCCAGCGCCCCCTCTTCGCCCCGCGTCCACAACCGATAGCACAGACCTTCGGCAACGCGTCCGGCACGGCCCCGGCGTTGCTCGGCCTCGGCGCGGGTCACGCGCTCGGTCACCAGGCGCGACATGCCCGAGGCGGGATCGAATCGCGCGCGTCGCGCCAAACCGCCATCGACCACCACGCGCACGCCTTCTATCGTCAGCGAGGTCTCTGCAATCGCCGTTGCCAGCACCAGCTTGCGCCCCGTGCGCGCGGGCGCAATCGCCGCGCGCTGCGCCTTGAAATCCAGCGCCCCAAACAGCGGGTGCACGGAAATATCTGTCGGCAGTCGCCCTTTCAAATTCCCCTCGACCCGGCGGATTTCGCCCTCGCCCGGCAGAAAGGCCAGAATGTCGCCGCCGCTTTCACCTGCCGCCTTGACGATCAGATCGGCCATCGCCTGTTCGAACCTTGGGCCACGGCGGTCAGGGCGCCTCCAGGGGCGGTCGAGCCAGCGGGTTTCGACCGGCCAGGCGCGCCCCTGCGCCGTGATCAGGGGCGCATCCCCCAGAAGGCGCACAACCGGCGCCGCATCAAGGGTTGCCGACATGACCAGCAGCAGCAGATCATCGCGCAGCGCCTCGCGGATTTCCAGGCTCAGCGCCAGGCCCAGATCGGCATGCAGGGATCGTTCGTGAAACTCGTCGAATATCACCACGCCCACGCCCGGCAATTCGGGATCAGACTGGATCATGCGGGTCAGGATACCCTCGGTCACGACCTCGATTCGCGTGTTCGGCCCGGTGCGGTTTTCGCCCCGGATGCGATAGCCCACCCTCTGGCCGACCCTCTCGCCCAGGGTTTCGGCCATGCGTTCGGCGGCGGCGCGGGCGGCAAGGCGGCGGGGCTCCAGCATC
>WFQE01000011.1 GCA_015487165.1 Paracoccaceae bacterium
ATGCAGGGGCGCGACAGGATGCGGCAGGCAGGCATCCGTTGGCAATGCCGCCCGCCATGTGATAACTGCGCCCGACAGTCAGCAAAAGGCGCTAGCAGCTATGCCGAAATCCTTTTCGTTCGAGATCCACGCCAGCCAGGGCAAGGCCCGCACCGGTGTTCTGAAAACCCGGCGCGGCGATATCCGCACGCCTGCCTTCATGCCGGTGGGCACGGCGGCAACCGTCAAGGCCATGCTACCCGAAACGGTGCGCGAGACAGGGGCCGATATCCTGCTGGGCAACACCTATCACCTGATGCTGCGCCCCGGCGCCGAACGGATCGCGCGCCTTGGGGGGCTGCACCGTTTCATGAACTGGCAGCGCCCGATCCTGACAGATTCCGGCGGCTTTCAGGTGATGAGCCTGAATGAGCTGCGCAAGCTTTCCGAAGAGGGCGTCAGCTTCAAGAGCCATGTCGATGGCTCGATCCACCATCTGAGCCCCGAACGCTCGATCGAGATCCAGCGCCTGCTCGACAGCGACATCACCATGTGTTTCGACGAATGCACCCCCTTTCCGGCAACCGAGGATCAGGCCGCCGCATCGATGCGCCTGTCAATGCGTTGGGCGCAGCGTTCGCGCGATGCCTTTGGCGATCGTGACGACCACCTGATTTTTGGCATCCAGCAGGGCAGCACCTTTCGCGAGCTGCGCGCCGAAAGCGCGGAGGCGCTGCGCAAGATCGGTTTCGACGGCTATGCCATCGGCGGGCTGGCGGTGGGCGAGGGGCAAAAGGCCATGTTCGAGGTGCTGGATTACGCCCCCGACATGCTGCCCGCGGACCGTCCGCGCTATCTGATGGGGGTTGGCAAGCCCGACGATATCGTCGGCGCCGTGCAGCGCGGCGTGGACATGTTCGACTGTGTGTTGCCCAGCCGCTCGGGCCGCACGGGGCAGGCGCTGACGCGCCGCGGGGCGGTGAACATCAAGAACGCCCGCCACCGCGACGACCCGCGCCCACTGGACGAGGACTGCACCTGCCCGGCCTGCCGCAACTATTCGCGCGCCTATCTGCATCATGTGTTTCGCGCACAGGAAATCATCTCGTCCATGCTGCTGACATGGCACAACCTGCATTACTACCAGGAACTCATGGCCGGCCTGCGCGCGGCGATTGCCTCGGGCCAGCTGGATGAATTCGTGGCCGATTTCCATGCCCTGCGCGCCGAGGGGGATATCGAGCCACTTTGAGGCCTGGGGCACTGCATTTTCCTTGCGCCAGCGGGGGCTGTCTGCCCCCGCACCCCCAAGCGTATTTTCACAAAGAAGAAGGGCCGGTCACTCCAGAGGGCTGAAGCGGCAGGTGAAATGGCGCATCATTTCGGGCTCTTGCGTGATCTCGTATCCCCGCAGGTCATCCTTGATCCTGGCAAGTTCGGCAAAGACCTCGATGACGTAATCCACATGTGATTGCGTGTAGGTCCGGCGCGGCATGGCAAGGCGCACCAGATCCATCATGGCGGGTTGTTCGGTGCCGTCGGGCTGGCGCCCGAACATGACGGTGCCGATTTCGCAGCTGCGGATGCCGCCCATTTCATACAGCGCACAGGCCAGCGCCTGGCCCGGATATTGCAGCGGCGCGATATGGGGCAGCCAGGCGCGGGCGTCAATGAACACCGCATGCCCGCCCGCCGGCTTGACGGTGGGCACGCCGAGGGCGTCGAGGCGTTCGATCAGATATTCGTTGCTGCGAATGCGATAGCGCAGATAGTCCTCGTCGATGATCTCGCTCAGCCCCTGCGCGATGGCCTCGAGGTCGCGGCCGGCCAGCCCGCCATAGGTGGGAAAGCCCTCGGTCTGGATCAGCCGGGTGCGGGCGCGTTCAGCCAGCGCGTCGTCGTTCAGCGCCAACCAGCCCCCGATATTGGCGAAGGCATCCTTTTTCGCGCTCATGGTCATGCCGTCGGCAACGGAAAAGCAGTCGCGCACGATATCCGAAATGCTGCGCTCCTGCTGGCCGGGTTCGCGCTGCTTGATGAACCAGGCGTTTTCGGCGAAACGGCAGCCGTCGATGAAAAAGGGCTTGCCGAATTCATGGGCCAGCTCGGCCACGGCGCGGATGTTTTCCAGGCTGACCGGCTGGCCACCGCCGGCATTGTTGGTGATCGTCAGCATGACGCAGGGAACATTGTCGCCATGTTCGGCCAGAAAGGCGCGCAGGCGGTCGATATCCATGTTGCCCTTGAAGGGATGGTCGGCGGCGGGGGCGCGCCCCTCGGCGATCAACAGGTCATGGGCGCGCGCGCCGCTGGCCTCGATATTGCCACGGGTGGTGTCGAAATGGGTGTTTGACGGAATATGCCGCCCCCGCCCGCCGAGGATCGAGAACAATATCGCCTCGGCCGCGCGACCCTGATGGGTGGGGATGATGTGCTTGAACGGCATCAGGCGCTGCACCGCCTCCTGAAAGCGGAAAAAACTGGGCGAGCCGGCATAGCTTTCGTCGCCCCGCATCATGGCCGCCCATTGGGCCGAGCTCATGGCGCCG
Source organism: Paracoccaceae bacterium (assembly GCA_015487165.1). Taxonomy (GTDB): domain Bacteria; phylum Pseudomonadota; class Alphaproteobacteria; order Rhodobacterales; family Rhodobacteraceae; genus UBA5972. Next base: position 2,529 of record WFQE01000011.1, read on the forward strand.
GTGCCGCTGTCGGTCAGCAGATCGATCAGCACGTCGCGCGAATGCAGCAGGAACAGGTTGTAATGCGCGCCGCGCAGTTTCTCGCGCCGCTCGGCGGCGGTGGTCATGCGGATGGGTTCGACCGCCTTGATGCGGAATGGTTCGATGATGGTCTTCATCGGGGCTCTCCTTGTCAGAGGGGCCCCGGGAAAGCTGCGACAGCCGGACACGCAAGCAGGGGCCCAGCGCCGCGGTTGCCGCAGGATTTCCTGCATGCCGCGCTCAGCGCCCTTATGGCTGCGGGGGTATTTCTTGGCTCTTGCGCGGCGGTTGTCAAGCCCGTGGCAGGGGCATCAGGCGCGTGATGGCCGGCTGTTGCGCGATATTCCACAGGCCCGGCAGGATTGCGGCCATTTCCTCCGCGCTTGCCGCGCCGGAATGGGTGGCGAGTGCGGTGACCTTGGCGGCGATCTCGGCCCTGCTCAGCCCGTTGCCGGGGTCGCCCTTGGGGGTGGTCAGTTTCCGGCGCAGGATCCGGCCGTCTGTTGTTTCAACCGTCACCTTGCCATGCCATTCAGCGGGATAGGCAGCTTGCACATCGGCGTCGGGTGTCATCCGCACGCGCGCGGCGAGGGTGCGGATGGCGGGGGCGTTCCAGTGGCGCGCGAAACTTTCGACATCGGCGCGGCCATGCAGTGCCACCATCGCCAGCACCGTGCCCATCGAGAATTTGGCCTGATGCAGGCTGGTGGGGTTCGTCACCGGGCCAAGAACGTCGATTGCCGCGTCATGCACATGGGCGGTGATGGATTGCAGGTCATCCGCGTCAAGGTTGTTTTCGGCCATCAGCGCCAGCAGCGCATCGGCCGCCGGATGGGTGTGACGGCAGGAGGCGTGCCATTTGAACGAGGTTTCCGTCAGTGCCCATCGGCTGCCCAGCCGGTCGTTCAGGGCGGCCATATCAGGGGCGTCGGACATCCCCGCAGCCATGCCCTGGGTGCCGGTGAAAATGTCGGCGGCACCGGTGAAGCCCTGTTGTGCAAGATCCGCAGCGATGATTCCGTTCATGGCGGCCTTGCCGGTGTGCAGCTGCTTGGAATCGGCGCCGTCGCGCAGGAATTCCCACAGCCCTGCCGCCTGGGTGCCGGCCGAGCCGAGGCAGTGCAGCATCTGGCCCGCATCAAGGCCCAGCAGGCGCCCGGCCGCCGCTGCCGCGGCCAGCGTGCCGGCGGTGCCGGTCGTGTGGAAGACGCGGTAGTGCGACTGCCCCAGAAATTCGCCGACCCTGATGCCGACCTCATATCCCGCTGCCACGGCGGCGATGAAATCGCGCCCCGAGGCACCGCGTGCCTGCGCCAGCGCAAGGGCAGGGGGAAAGACCACCGTCGCCGGATGCAGGACCGAGGCGTTGTGCAGATCGTCCTGCTCGGCCACATGCGAGGCGGCGGCGTTGACAAAGGCCGCAAACAGCGGGCTGCTGCTGGAACGATCAAACAGGATTTCGGATGCACCATCGGTGGGACCCATCCGCGCCGCGAGGCTGCGGATTGCGGCCACCTGCCGGGCCCCGGCACCGGCCAGCGCCGAGCCGAACCAATCGACAAACAGGTCAGTTGCATATGACACCACCGTTTCCGGCAGATCATCAAACCGTAGTTCAGCCGCAAATTCGGCCAGTTCGCGCGCGGCGCTCATACGCTGTTACCCCTTTTTCATCAGGCGGTCGGATTTCTTGCGCACCAGCACCATGCGCAGATCGTGCATGGCCATCAGCAGTTGATCGGTGAAGGCCTCGAGATCCTCGTCGCTGGCCCTGGTCTGGGCCCAGTGCGCCGTCAGGTTCAGGTGGTCGATGGTGCGCATGATGTCGTCAAGCTCGCGTCTTTTCAGCAGCTTGCGGCGGGTTTCGATCCAGTTGCGGATGGCGGCGGTTTCGGCGTCGGTCGGTGGGGTGTTGGCGTGCGGCTTGACCTCGCCATTGCGGACATTGGCAACAGCGATTTGCGTCATCTCCAGCCGGCGCTGGCGGTTTTCGGTATCGACGCGAAACACCGTCGCGCCGTTTTCGCGCACGCGGAAATAGAGGTTCAGATCATCATCCATCATGGCACAATCCCCGGCCGGGCTATTTCAGGGCTGCACAGAATTCCTGAATGCGGGTGCAGGCCTGTTTCAGCATCTCGTCCGAGGCAGCATAGCTGACGCGGAAACAGGGTGAAAGGCCGAAGGCCGCGCCAAAGACCACGGCAACACCGGTTTCCTGCAGCAGGGCGG
>WFQE01000012.1 GCA_015487165.1 Paracoccaceae bacterium
ATGCCGGAACTCCCCGAAGTCGAAACCGTACGGCGCGGACTGCAGCCGGTCATGGAAGGACAGGCCATCACACATGTCGAGCTGCGCCGCGAGGGCCTGCGCTGGCCATTCCCCGATGGCATGGCGGCGCGGCTTGCCGATGCCACGGTCGAAAACCTGCGCAGGCGGGGGAAATACATCCTGTGTGACCTGTCCTCGGGCGATGTTCTGTTGCTGCATCTGGGCATGTCGGGGCGAATACAGATCCATGGCGCTGGCAGCGGGCAGGTCGGGGTTTTCCATCGTGATGCAGGGGTTGCTGGCAAGCACGATCATGTGGTTTTCCACCTCGCATCAGGCGCCTGGGTCGTTTTCAACGATGCCCGCCGTTTCGGCATGGTCGATCTGTTCCCGGCCGCTGGCGAAGCAGATCATTTCCTGCTGCGCAATCTGGGCCCCGAGCCCCTGGGAAATGCGTTTGATGCCGCCCGCCTGAAGGCCGCGTTCGCAAACAGGCGGACACCGGTCAAATCCGCCCTTCTTGATCAACGCATCGTGGCGGGGCTTGGAAACATCTATGTTTGCGAAGCCCTGTGGCGTGCAGGTATCAGCCCTGTGCGCAAGGCCGGCGCGATAGGCGAAAGACGGCTTGAAGCCCTGGTTCGTGCGATTCGCGAGGTATTGCTTGATGCGATTGAATCCGGTGGCTCGACCCTGCGCGATTTTCGCCATGCCGATGGCGATCTCGGCTATTTTCAGCACCGCTTTGCCGTCTATGATCAGGAAGGCAAGCCATGCAGAACCCCTGACTGCAAAGGGAAAATCCGTAGAATCACACAGGCCGGCCGTTCGACCTACTATTGCGCGCAGTGTCAAAGATAGCTTGAAACACGCGCGCAAACTGGTATTTGGATGCCCCCACAAGCCGCTCGGAGGTAAACGATGGCCTATGAGACACTGATCGTCGAAGTCGAAGACCATATCGGTCTGATCCGACTGAACCGCCCCGAGGCATTGAACGCCCTCAACAGCCAGCTTCTGCGCGAATTGTCCGTGGCCATGCAGGCCATGCAGGAAAACGATTCGGTCCGGGTTATTGTGCTGACGGGGTCGGACAAGGCTTTTGCCGCCGGGGCTGACATCAAGGAGATGTCGGAAAAGAGTTTCGTCGACATGTTTGCGTCCGATTTCTTTACCCCGGAAACCGAGGCACTGCTGCGTGTGCGCAAGCCGATCATCGCCGCCGTGGCAGGTTATGCGCTGGGCGGCGGGTGTGAGCTGGCCATGATGTGTGATTTCATCATCGCCGCCGACAACGCCAAGTTCGGGCAGCCCGAGATCAACCTGGGGGTTATTGCCGGGATTGGTGGGACACAACGGCTGACCCGCCTTGTCGGCAAGTCCAAATCGATGGAAATGCATCTGACGGGCCGCTTCATGGACGCCGAAGAGGCCGAGCGCGCGGGTCTGGTCAGCCGCGTCGTACCTGCCAAAAAGCTGATGGAAGACGTCATGGCGACCGCCGCCAAGATCGCCGAAAAGTCGACCCTGACGACCATGGCCGTAAAAGAGGCCGTCAACCGCGCCTATGAAACCACGCTGCGCGAAGGTATCCTTTTCGAACGCCGGCTTTTCCATTCGCTGTTTGCTACCGAGGACCAGTCTGAAGGCATGGCCGCGTTTCTGGAAAAACGAGAACCGCAATTCAGGGGCAAATGAGCGAAAAAACCGCGCCGCACCCCGTTGACTTGACCCCGACTCGCGTCTAGAAGCGCGTTTCATCTTTCGATAAACCGAAAAGACCGGAATTTACACATGGCCAACTCGCCACAATCAAAGAAACGCGCGCGTCAGGCAGCTCGTCGCACGCTTGTGAACAAATCTCGCCGCACGCGGATCCGCACCTTCATCCGCAAGGTCGAAGAGGCGATCGCCGGTGGCGACCAGGCCGCAGCGGCCGAGGCCCTGCGTGCCGCTCAGCCCGAGATCATGCGCGGCGTCACAAAGGGTGTTCTGCACAAGAACACCGCCGCTCGCAAGATTTCGCGCCTGACCAAAAGGGTCAAGACGCTGGGCGCCTGAGCTGCCTCAGGAATGCCGAACAGATCAGGATGCGTCCCTTCGGGGGCGCATCTTTTTTGTGTTTGTCGCCAGCCCCGCGAATCGGTCACGGCATAAACACTTCTGCCTGGAACAGATAATCTGCTGACGGCCAATTATAGAATTCCGTTCTTGGGAATTTGTAAACCTCCGTTAACCGTTCCTATGTATCGGAAGGCGCCCAGACCATAGATTTAGGGGTCACTCCGGGCGCGCCAGATTCGCTTTCAGGGATAATCCGAGTCAAGTGTGAAGAGTCGTTGAAAGCTTTGTGAACCACCTGTTACCTTCGCCGAGTGATTCAAATCGTCTGGGGGGACAACATGATCACGGACGGCGACCCCGAGGTCACCGAAGTGCTGCCGCACGAAGCCTGGGAAATTCTGAAGACCGAATCCGATGCGGTTCTGGTCGATGTCCGCACCAAGGCAGAGTGGTCCTATGTAGGTTTTCCGGATCTTGACGATCTGGGAAAGGCTCCTCTTCTGGTTGAGTGGCTTGCCTATCCGGAGATGTCCGTAAACCCGGAATTCACTGGCGAATTGTTTTCACGTTTCGGGGACCGGTTCCCCGGCAAGATACTGTTCATCTGTCGCTCGGGCGTGCGTTCACTGGATGCGGCGGAATATGTGGCAAATGTTCTGGGTGAGATTGGACGCAAGGCCCTGTGCATTAATGTGCTTGAGGGTTTCGAAGGTGACCTCGATGAACAAAAGCATCGGGGAAACCTGAACGGATGGAAACGGCGTGGACTTCCCTGGAGGCAGTCCTGAAACAACAAGAAGAAGAATGGACCGGAAATGACTGAACACACATGGGGGCGTGTACGTGAAGAACTGCAGCAGGAAATGGGCAGGGATGCCTTCAACAACTGGATAAAACCGCTGGAACTTATCGGCCATGAAGACGGCGTTGCCCGTTTCTCGGTGCCGACGAATTTCTTTGGCGACTGGGTGGCAAGAAATTACGGTGACAGGATTCGGGAGGGTCTGACCAAGGGCGGTTGTGCCGTTGACCGGCTTGATTTCACGGTTTCCAAGGCCGTGCGAAAGCAGGATGATACCGCGCAGCGAAACGGTGTTGGCAAGGTCCAGGCGTTTTCCGGCAATGGTGCCGCCAAAAACGATGGTCCCGCCGAGGCCGAGCTTCCGGGCTCCAAGCTGGACCCGCGCTTTACCTTTGACAGTTTCGTGGTCGGCAAGCCGAACGAGCTGGCCCATGCCGCCGCGCGCCGCGTGGCCGAAGGCGGGCCGGTCACGTTCAACCCGCTGTTCCTGTATGGCGGCGTCGGTCTTGGCAAGACGCATCTGATGCACGCGATCGCCTGGGAAATTCGCCGGCGCGAGCCGGGCGCGCGCGTTCTTTATCTGTCGGCCGAACAGTTCATGTATCGCTTTGTCCAGTCGCTGCGCTTCAAGGACATGATCGGGTTCAAGGAAATGTTCCGCTCGGTCGATGTGCTGATGGTTGACGATGTGCAGTTCATCGCTGGCAAGGAAAGCACCCAGGACGAGTTTTTCCACACCTTCAACGCGCTGGTGGACCAGAACAAGCAGATCGTCATTTCCGCCGATCGCGCCCCCGGTGAAATTGACGGGCTTGAAGACCGGATCAAGTCGCGCCTGCAATGGGGGCTGGTTGTCGATCTGCACCCGACCGACTATGAATTGCGCCTTGGCATCCTTCAGTCCAAGGCCGAGGCACAGCTGAAATACTATCCCGATGTCCGGCTGGCGGACGGGGTTCTTGAGTTCCTCGCCCACCGCATTTCAACGAATGTGCGGGTTCTTGAAGGGGCCCTGACCCGTCTGTTTGCCTTTGCGTCCCTCGTTGGGCGTGAAGTGACGCTTGAGGTCGCCCAGGAATGTCTTGCCGACATCCTGCGCGCATCCGATCGCAAGGTCACCATCGACGAGATCATCCGCAAGGTTGCCGATCACTATAACCTGCGGCTGTCCGATATGCTGTCCCCGCGTCGCGCCCGTTCTGTTGCGCGGCCACGGCAGGTGGCGATGTTCCTGTCAAAGATGCTGACCTCGAAATCCCTGCCCGAGATCGGCCGCCGGTTTGGCGGACGCGATCACACCACCGTCATCCACGCGGTGCGCAAGATCGAGGAACTGAAAGCGGTCGATTCCCAGATCGCCGAAGATGTCGAATTGCTGCGCAGGATGCTGGAAGCCTGACAAAAACGCCGTTTGGCGACGTTCTGCCCGGCCGGTTTGGCTTGACCGGGCGGGTTATCCCGTGAAGAAAGAAAAAAGCCGTTGAATCCGGGGGGCATGGGGCTAGTCTGCTTTTCCCGGGCATCCAAGGAGTGAGGGCATGAAAGTCAGCATCGAACGCAGCGCGCTTCTGAAAGCCATGAGTCAGGCGCAGTCGGTGGTCGAGCGGCGCAACACCATACCGATCCTGGCCAATGTTCTGATCGAGGCGGAAGGCGCAACAGCCAGCTTTCGCGCCACGGATCTGGATATCGAGGTGATCGACAAGACCGCCGCCGTGGTCGAACGGCCGGGGGCCTCGACCGTTGCGGCCCATATCCTGCATGAAATCGTGCGCAAGCTGCCGGATGGCTCGATTGTCGAGCTGACAGATGATGGCGCGTCGGGGCGGCTTGAGGTGCGGGCGGGGCGTGCGCATTTCTCGCTGGCGACCCTGCCGAAAGAAGATTTCCCGATCATGGCGTCGTCTGAATACAGCTGCAATTTCTCAGCCCCTGCACCGGTATTGCGCCGCCTGTTCGACAAGTCGAAATTCGCCATTTCGACCGAAGAAACCCGTTATTACCTGAACGGCGTCTATATGCACGCCGCCGACGGGCATCTGCGCTGTGTGGCAACAGACGGTCATCGTCTGGCCCGCATAGATGCCCCCTTGCCAGACGGAGCGGCTGAAATGCCCGGCGTCATCGTGCCCCGCAAGACGGTGGGCGAGCTGCGCAAGCTGCTTGATGATGATGACATGCAGATCGCCGTTTCGGTGTCGGAAACCAAGATCCGCTTTGCCACCCCTGAAATCACGCTCACCTCCAAGGTGATCGACGGCACCTTCCCTGATTACACGCGGGTCATTCCTGTCACCAACAGCCGCCGGCTGGAGGTTGACGCGGCCGAGTTCGCCCAAGCCGTTGACCGGGTATCTACCGTGTCGTCGGAACGCTCGCGTGCGGTCAAGCTGTCGCTGGACGAAGACCGTCTGATTCTGTCGGTCAACGCCCCTGACAGCGGTGCGGCCGAGGAAGAGCTGGCCGTTGCCTATGGGGACGAGCCGCTGGAAATCGGGTTCAACGCGAAATACCTGTTGGAAATCGCCGGTCAGGTCGATCGCGAAAACGCGGTATTCCTGTTCAATTCCTCGGGTGATCCGACATTGATGCGTGAGGGTAACGACGAATCGGCTGTCTATGTCGTGATGCCGATGCGGGTATAAATCCTTGCCCGGTCTGGCCGTCACCACGCTGGGCCTGTCCGGTTTTCGTTCCTACAGCGCCGCACAGCTGTCGCTGGACGGGCGCCCGCTTGTTCTGTTGGGGGCAAACGGGGCGGGCAAGACCAATATCCTTGAAGCCGTGTCGCTGCTGTCGCCGGGTCGGGGCCTGAGGCGGGCAAGTGCGGCCGAAATGTTGCGTCAACCCCAGGCTCCGGGCTGGAAGATCACGGCCGGGATCCGGCGGGAAGGTCAGCTCCACGAAATCGAGACATGGGCAAATGCCGGCAGCGCCCGCCAGCTGCGCATTGACGGCAAGGCGGCACCCCAGCATGCGTTGGGGCGGCTGGTGCCGATGATCTGGCTGGTTCCGTCGATGGACAGGCTGTGGATCGAGGGGGCCGAGGGTCGGCGGCGTTTCCTTGACCGCATGACGCTCAGCTTTTTTCCAGACCATGCCGATGCAACGCTGGCCTATGAAAGATCCATGCGCGAACGCAACCGGCTGCTGCGCGACGGGGTGCAGGACGTCGCCTGGTATCGCGCGATCGAGGCCAGAATGGCCAAGGCCGGTGCGACCATTTCGGAAAACCGCCGACAGGCGCTGAGCCTGCTTGAGGCGGCACAGAAAGACGCCCGCACATCTTTTCCGTCGGCGCAGCTTTCGCTGGTGTCACGCGACGATACCGACGGCGTGTTCGGGCAAGACGAGCTGCAGGCCGCCCTAGCCGACAGCAGGCGCCGCGACATGTTGGCAGGGCGTTCCCTGACAGGGCCTCACAGGGCTGATCTCGATGCCGTCTACCTGGCCAAGGGGGTCGAAGCACGGCAATGCTCGACTGGCGAGCAGAAGGCCCTGCTGATTTCGCTGATCCTTGCCAATGCCCGCGCTGTTTCGCGGCAATCAGGCGTCCCCCCGATCATTCTGCTGGACGAGGTCGCGGCCCATCTTGATGCGAACAGGCGCGCGGCGCTTTTCGACGAAATTTGCGCGCTTGGTGCGCAAGCATGGCTGACGGGCACCGATCCGCAACTGTTTGCCGATCTTGCAGATCGCGCGATGTTCATGCAGGTATGCGAAGGGCAGAACGGTTCGATCGTCAGCGCAACAGACCCACCCTGATCGATCATTTCCCTTTGCCCCGACACACACAAATTTCAACAGGTGATCATGTCTATTTCCATCCACCAGCTGGCCCTTTATGGCGGGGCGCTTCTTGTCCTGTTTCTTGTTCCCGGCCCGGTCTGGGCGGCGCTCATCGCGCGCGCGATGTCCGGCGGATTCAAGGCGGCATGGCCCCTTGCGGCAGGCGTTGTCGTGGGTGATGGGCTGTGGCCGGTTCTGGCGGTGTTTGGCGTGACCTGGCTGGTTTCACTTTACGCGGGGTTTCTGACGCTGTTGCGCATGGGTGGGGCCGCCATGCTTGTCGTCATGGGGCTGGCGCTGTTGTTGAAACCAGCACGTATGATAAACGACGAAGGGCTTGGAGGGGCGGCGTCGGGCCCGTGGGCGGCGTTCTCGACGGGCGTGCTGGTCATCCTGGGAAATCCAAAGGCGATCCTGTTCTATATGGGGATGTTGCCAGGCTTTTTCGATATCCGGCAGCTGAACGGCTGGGACATTGCCGCAATCGCCCTTGTGTCGGTTACAATTCCGCTTAGTGGCAACCTGTTGCTGGCCCTTTTCATGGATCGCGCGCGCAACCTCGTTTCCTCGCCCGAGGCGCTGCGGCGGGTCAATGTGGGGTCGGGAATTGCGCTGATCTGCGTGGGCGCGGTCATTGCCCTTGGTTGAGGGGCGAAAACCCCAAAATCTTGTGTCAGATGGGTGACAATCCCTGTGCAAACACATATATATGGGGGAACAGGAACTGGGCGGAACACATGTCTGAAAACGAGCGTATGAACGAAGAATACGGGGCCGATTCTATCAAGGTTCTCAAGGGGTTGGAGGCTGTCCGCAAACGCCCCGGCATGTATATCGGCGATACCGATGATGGCTCGGGCCTGCACCACATGGTGTATGAGGTCGTGGACAACGGCATTGACGAGGCCCTGGCCGGTCATTGCGATACCGTCGAGGTGATCATTCACGCCGACAGTTCGGTCAGTGTGCGTGACAACGGGCGCGGAATCCCCGTCGGAATCCACGAGGAAGAGGGCGTTTCCGCCGCCGAGGTCATCATGACCCAGCTGCATGCCGGCGGCAAGTTCGACAGCAATTCCTACAAGGTGTCGGGCGGCCTGCACGGTGTGGGTGTGTCGGTCGTGAATGCCCTGTCCGAATGGCTGGAGCTGCGCATCTGGCGCGACGGCAAGGAACATTACGCACGCTTCGAGCACGGCGAAACCGTTGAACATCTGCGCGTTGTTGGCGACGCCAATGGGCAGAAGGGCACCGAAGTGCGCTTTCTTGCCTCGACCGAGACGTTTTCGGACCTGAACTATAATTTCCACACGATTGAACATCGCCTGCGCGAGCTGGCTTTCCTGAATTCCGGTGTGCGCATCCGCATCGAAGATCGTCGCCCGGCCGAAAAGCTGGTATCCGAAATGATGTATGAGGGCGGCGTGCGCGAATTCGTGCGCCATCTGGACCGCTCGAAAAACCCGCTCATCCCCGAGCCGATCTATATCACCGGCACGCGCGACGACATCGGCGTCGAAGTCGCGATGTGGTGGAATGACAGCTACCACGAAAACGTGCTGCCCTTCACAAACAACATTCCCCAGCGCGACGGTGGCACCCATCTGGCGGGCTTTCGCGGCGCCTTGACGCGCACGATCAACGCCTATGCCCAGTCAAGCGGCATCGCGAAAAAGGAAAAGGTCAGCTTTACCGGCGACGACGCGCGCGAGGGTTTGACTTGCGTGTTGTCTGTCAAGGTGCCGGATCCGAAATTCAGCAGCCAGACCAAGGACAAGCTGGTTTCCTCCGAGGTGCGCCCCGCGGTCGAGGGGTTGATGAACGAAAAGCTGGGCGAATGGTTCGAGGAACACCCCAACGAGGCCCGCGCCGTTGTCAGCAAGATCGTCGAGGCCGCGCTGGCCCGTGAGGCCGCCCGCAAGGCGCGCGAGCTGACCCGCCGCAAGACGGCGATGGATGTCGCCAGCCTGCCCGGCAAGCTGGCCGACTGCCAGGAAAAGGATCCGTCGAGATCCGAGCTATTCCTCGTCGAGGGCGACAGCGCCGGCGGCAGTGCCAAGCAGGGCCGTTCGCGCCAGAACCAGGCGGTGCTGCCTTTGCGGGGCAAGATCCTGAACGTGGAACGCGCGCGCTTCGATCGCATGTTGTCCAGCCAGGAAATCGGCACGCTGATCACAGCACTTGGCACCGGCATCGGGCGGGATGAGTTCGACATTTCCAAGCTGCGCTATCACAAGGTCATCATCATGACCGATGCCGATGTGGACGGCGCTCATATCCGCACGCTGCTGCTGACCTTCTTTTTCCGCCAGATGCCGGAGCTGATCGAAGGGGGCTATCTGTATATCGCTCAGCCGCCGCTTTACAAGGTCAGCCGCGGCAAGTCCGAGGTCTATCTCAAGGACCAGGCCGCGCTTGAAGATTACCTTATAGAACAGGGCCTTGAAGGTGCGGTCTTGCGTCTTGGCACGGGCGAGGAAATCGCCGGTGCCGACCTGAACCGTGTCGTTCAGGGAGCGCGCCAGTTCCGCCGCGTGCTGGATGCCTTCCCGACCCATTACCCCCGCCACATCCTTGAGCAGGCGGCACTTGCCGGCGCCTTTGACGCCGGGCAGGCCGATGACGACCTTCAGGCCGTGGCCGACCGCGTTGCACAGCGTCTGGACCAGGTCGCTGCCGAATATGAACGCGGCTGGAGCGGGCGCATCACCCAGGATCACGGTATCCGGCTGTCGCGCATCCTGCGCGGGGTCGAGGAAATCCGCACCCTTGACGGGGCCGTCCTGCGCTCGGGCGAGGCACGACGTTTGTCGCAGATTGCGCAAACCACACGCGAACCGTTCGACATCCCTGCGCGGCTTGCCCGCAAGGAACGCGAGCAGATCATTCACGGCCCGACCGACCTGTTGCAGGCCGTGCTGAAAGAGGGCGAAAAGGGCCTGTCCATGCAGCGCTACAAGGGGCTGGGCGAGATGAACCCCGAACAGCTTTGGGAAACGACACTTGATCCCGAGGCGCGCACGCTGTTGCAGGTCAGGGTCGAGGATCTGGCCGAGGCAGACGACATATTCACCAAGCTCATGGGCGATGTGGTCGAGCCGCGGCGCGAGTTCATCCAGAACAATGCGTTGTCGGTGGCAAACCTCGATTTCTAGGATCCCTGGTTGAAGGCAGGCCTATGAGGGCAGGCCTTCAACCAGATCGTCATCGGCCAGATAACAGCCCATCCGCACCTCGATCATGTGCAGATCCATCCGGCCGAGATTGGCAATTCGGTGAGTTTCACCGATTCCAATGTCCAGCGAGTCGCCCTCGAAAAGATCAAATTCCGCATTGCCCCTTTGAACCCGGCCCGCGCCGGACACGATCAGCCAGTGTTCGTTTCGGTGCAGGTGGCATTCAAGATGTATGGATTTCCCCGCCTCGATGATCAGGTGGCGGACACTGAAGCGATCCTGTTCCAGCAATCTGAAGCTGCGCCCCCACGGGTGGACCTCCCACAGGGCCGGCATGGCGGGTTCGGCGGGTGAAAGCTGTTGAACTGGTATATTCATCCTTCATATCCCCTTTGGTTGACCCATACGAGGCTAGGAAGCGCGCGGTAAA
>WFQE01000013.1 GCA_015487165.1 Paracoccaceae bacterium
GAAAGTTTCGTGTTCGAAATCACCGGCCCGCCAGAAAAGATCGACGCCTTCGTTGACCTGATGCGTCCGCTGGGCCTGGTCGAGCTGGCCCGCACCGGGGTCGCTGCAATGCTGCGTGGCAACTGAGGCACCGGCCCGCCCCCGCCCGCGATTTTTTGCGACCACGTGTTGACCTTCCCCCTGCCGGAAGCCGCAGCTTGCGGCAGGGATGCGTGGGGCGTCCGAATCGTCGCAAGTGAACCGGGGGGCATATGTCTTTCAGCAAAGCCTTGTCTGCAATCCTGATCGTCATTCTCGTGGCCTATGTCGGCTATTCCTTTAACGGCTCGGATACCGCGCAGATTCCGCCCGAGGGGGCCGAACCTGGCGCGCCGCTGGCAAATGTCGTGGTCCCGCCGCTGACGGGTGCGGCAAAGCTGGGCGAGGTTGCGTTCAATGAAAACTGCGCCGCCTGTCATGGCAAGAACGCGGCCGGCCAGCAAGGTGTTGCGCCCCCGCTCGTGCATCAGATCTATCGCCCCTCGCATCACGGGGACGTGGCCTTTCTGATGGCTGCACAAAACGGCGTGCGCTCGCATCACTGGACATTCGGCGACATGCCCCCGGTCAAGGGCGTGACACGGGACGATGTCGTGAACATCGTGGCCTATATCCGCGCATTGCAGCAGGCAAACGGCATCAACTGAGGCCTTGTGAAACACCCCGATTTCCCGATACTGCCGGAACGGAAAACCACGGGGGAACGGCGCATGAAGATCGCCAGCTTCAACATCAACGGCATCAAGGCCAGGGCCGAACGCCTGCTGGAATGGCTGCCCGAATCCGGCGTTGACGTGGCGCTCTTGCAGGAAATCAAGTCGATCGACGCCAATTTCCCCCGCGCACCGTTCGAGGATCTGGGCTTCAATGTCGAAACCTTTGGCCAGAAAAGCTTTAACGGTGTGGCGATCCTGTCGAAACTGCCACTCGAGGATGTGACCCGCGGCCTGCCCGGCGATGACAGCGACGAACAGGCCCGCTGGATCGAGGCGACCGTGATCGGCACCCGCGCGCTGCGGCTGTGCAACCTGTATCTGCCCAATGGCAACCCCGCGCCGGGGCCGAAATACGACTATAAACTTGCCTGGATGGAACGGCTGCGCAACCGCGCGCGCGATCTGCTGACAGCCGAGGAGCCGGCGCTGATGGCCGGCGACTGGAACGTGATTCCCCAGCCGGAGGACGCCCACAACCCCGACAAGTGGCGCGAGGATGCGCTGTTTCTGCCCGAAACCCGCGCGGCCTTCAGGCGGATTCTGAACCTTGGCTTTACCGACGCCTTCCGCGCCATCGACCAGGCCCCGCTGAACTATACCTTCTGGGATTTCCAGCGCGGGGCGTGGAACCGAAATGACGGCATCCGCATCGACCATTTCCTGCTGACGCCACAGGCCGCCGACCTGCTGCGCGACTGCCGCATCGACCGCCACATGCGCGGCCGCGAGCGCCCGTCCGACCATGTGCCGATCTGGGTGGATCTGGAGATTTAGGGCCAGCAACAGCCGCCCTTGCCCCTGCCCGCCGTCTGGCCTAAAACCCGCAGCAACCCATCACCCCAGCGGATGAATGACATGCTTGACCTGACCTATACCGACCCCAAGCCCAAGGTAATTGCCGGCGCCCGAGAAGACTGGGAAATCGTCATCGGCATGGAGGTTCACGCCCAGGTTTCCAGCAAGGCCAAGCTGTTTTCGGGCGCCTCGACCCAGTTCGGGGCCGAACCGAATTCCAATGTCGCCTTTGTTGACGCGGCGATGCCGGGGATGCTGCCCGTCATCAACGAATACTGCATCGAACAGGCCGTGCGCACGGGGCTGGGGCTGAAGGCCGAAATCAACCTGTTTTCCGCCTTTGACCGCAAGAACTATTTCTACCCCGACCTGCCGCAGGGCTATCAGATCAGCCAGCTCTACCACCCCATCGTGGGCGAGGGCGAGGTGCTGGTCGAGATGGGGAACGGCACCGCGCGCCGCGTGCGCATCGAGCGCATCCACCTGGAACAGGACGCCGGCAAGTCGGTCCACGACATGGACCCGAACATGAGCTTTGTCGATCTCAACCGCACCGGCGTTGCCCTGATGGAAATCGTCAGCCGCCCCGACATCCGCAGCCCCGAAGAGGCCGCGGCCTATGTCGTCAAGCTGCGCCAGATCCTGCGTTATCTGGGCACCTGCGACGGCAACATGCAAAACGGCAATCTGCGCGCCGACGTGAACGTGTCGGTCTGCCGCCCGGGCGATTACGAACGCTATATGGAAAGCCAGGATTTCGCCCATCTGGGCACGCGCTGCGAGATCAAGAACATGAACTCGATGCGTTTCATCCAGCAGGCCATCGAATACGAGGCACGCCGCCAGATCGCCATTCTGGAAGATGGCGGCGAGGTGGTGCAGGAAACCCGCCTGTTCGACCCAGACAAGGGCGAGACACGTTCCATGCGCTCGAAAGAAGAGGCCCATGACTATCGCTATTTCCCCTGCCCCGACCTGCTGCCGCTGACGCTGGAACAGGACTGGGTTGATCGGATCCGCGACAGCCTTCCCGAACTGCCCGACGAAAAGAAGGCACGCTTCATCACTGAATATGGCGTGACCGAATATGACGCGGGCGTGCTGACGGCCGATGTCGCCAATGCCGCCTTTTTCGAAGACGTGGCCAGGGGGCGCGACGGCAAGCAGGCGGCAAACTGGGTCATCAACGAATTGTTTGGCCGTCTCAACAAGGACGGGCTGGCGATCACCGAAAGCCCGGTTTCGGCCGCGCAGCTTGGCGCCATCCTGGACCTGATCACCAAGGGCGACATTTCCGGCAAGATTGCCAAGGAGCTGTTCGAAATCGTCTATACCGAAGGCGGCGACCCGGCGCAGATTGTCGAGGAACGCGGCATGAAGCAGGTCACCGACCTTGGCGCCATCGAGGCCGAGGTTGACCGCATCATTGCCGAAAACCCCGCCCAGGTGGAAAAGGCCAAGGTCAACCCCAAGCTGGCCGGCTGGTTCGTGGGCCAGGTGATGAAGGCCACCGGCGGCAAGGCCAATCCCAAGGCCGTGAACGAAATCGTCAGTCGCAAGCTGCAGGGCTGAAATCATCGAATTCAACCTGAGAGTGCGTCGCACCCAATAGAGACGCGATTTCCAAGAGATCAAGGTAGGGATCCCCCTGCCTTTCTTGCCTTATTTTCGTCACTTTTTACGAGACTGGCAACTATTGTTTACAACCTGTGATCAGTGTTACCACAATATATTGTAAATCGGCCCATCCCCCCTCTAGATCTTGATTTTCCAAATAAACAATTAACGCCAATTGTTTCCAAAATAAGGTGTTAAAATTGTGGCAATTTTGGCATGTAGTCAATCAGGGGAAAGGAACGCAAGTTCCACGGGGAGAAATTGAGGGGACAAGCCGGACCATGGCCACGTATGAGTACAAGGTCGTTGCCGCACCACGCAAACCCAAGGCTTTCAAGGGGGTGAAAAGCCTGGAGGACCAGTTTGCAACGGTGCTGGCGGAGCTGATGAACAAGATGGCGCGTGATGAATGGGAGTATCTCCGCGCCGAAAGCCTGCCATGCGAAGAACGCACCGGTCTGACCGGGCGGGTTGAATCCTATCAATCCGTTCTGGTCTTCAGGCGCCGCATAAGGGCGGGGCAGAAATTCTTTGAGGTGCCACCGACCAAGCAGATCGAACTGCATGACGAGCCTGAGGACGCAACAGAGCACGATATCGTTTTCGCATCGTCCCATCGTCAGGCGACCGTCACACCGCTGCACGAGGCGCCGACAGAGGTTGGCACCAAGGCCGGCGTCCTGGGGATTCTCAGGAATCGCAAGGCGCGCATGATGCAGCAGGAAGCCGGCGAGGCGGAAGAAACCAAGATGGCTGCCGAATAACGGCAGCCACCGGTATCAACCCGAAATATCCAGAGACAGCGCGTGGATGCGCCCGACAAGTTCGGGCGTCAGCGCCTCGTGCACTGCGCGGTGTCGCTGGATCCGGTTCATCGGGGCAAAGGCGGCTGCACGGATGACCACCTTGAAATGGGTCTCTCCCCCTTCCCTCCAGCCGCCATGTCCGCGATGGGATTCACTTTCATCGATGACTTCCAGATGCTCGGGCGCAAATGCCTGCACAAGTTTTTCACGAATTTCGTCTGCTACTGCCACTTTTTCCTCCTGAACGCGCGTTTGCCTCTTGGCGGCGCGCCGCAAAACACTAAACTGCTTCATCCGAGTCGGAAAGCGAAAGGATGGTCCAGCAATGGCCGGGCAGTCTCCGTTTGATTTTGACATATCCGTTTCAGCAGACAAGAAGCGGCGTTCGCGCGGCCGACGGGGGATGTCGGGCGCGTTCGAAACGTCGCGTCGCACCTGCGAGCACGAAGGCTGTAACGAGCCGGGCAAATACCGTGCGCCCAAGCATCCTGACAATCTGGAAGATTTCTACTGGTTCTGCCTGAACCATGTGCGGGAATATAACCTGAAATGGAACTTCTTCGAGAACCACTCGGAAGAAGAGCTAGAGCGCCAGTTCGCCGCCGACAAGGTATGGGAACGCCCGACCAAGCCCTTCGGAAAAAAGATCAACGATGCCGAGGCTCGCGCCTGGGCGCGGCTGGGAATTGACGATCCGCACGAGGTTCTGGGCGAAAAGGCAACCCGCAATCCGGGCACAAGGCGGGGCACCTATACCGCACGACGCTTGCCGCCCAACGAGCGGCGCGCACTGGATATCCTGGATGTGCGCGACGACTGGACCAAGGCCGAAATCCGGTCACAATACAAATCACTGGTCAAGGATCTGCACCCCGACCTGAACGGCGGCGACCGCTCTGACGAGGAACGCCTGCAAGAGGTCGTCTGGGCCTGGGAGCAGATCAAGGACAGCCGCAGCTTCAAATAGGCCGCCCGTGCCCCCATATATGGGGCAACAGGCAGCTTGAACGCGCAACAAGATGTGACACCGCGTCACCGGCGCGGGCATCTCTGTCCCCTTGCGTATTTTCGGGATATGCTCCACTAAACATTGGTTGTCCGGTGGATATCCGGCGCATCCATACATATACGGAACACAAAATGGCAGACGGTAACATGGACAAGGTAATCGAGCCCACAAAGCGCTTTTCGGTGCGCGAGGAATTCGGCTTTGACAGCGACATGGAAGTTTACGGCTTTGCCGAGCGCAGCGACCGTGTGCCTGAAATCGACGCCACCTACAAGTTCGATCCCGACACCACGATGGCGATCCTGGCCGGCTTTGTCTATAATCGCCGGGTAATGATCCAGGGCTATCACGGCACCGGCAAGTCGACCCATATCGAACAGGTTGCGGCGCATCTGAACTGGCCCTGCGTGCGGGTCAACCTGGACAGCCATATCAGCCGCATCGACCTGATCGGCAAGGATGCGATCAAGTTGAAGGATGGCAAGCAGGTCACTGAATTTCATGAAGGAATCCTGCCCTGGGCGCTGCGCAACCCGGTTGCCATCGTGTTTGATGAATATGATGCTGGCCGGGCCGACGTGATGTTCGTCATTCAGCGGGTGCTGGAACATGACGGCAAGCTGACGCTTCTGGACCAGAACGAGATCATCACACCGCATCCCTCGTTCCGCCTGTTCGCCACCGCCAACACGGTCGGCCTGGGCGACACCACCGGGCTGTATCACGGGGTGCAGCAGATCAACCAGGCCCAGATGGACCGCTGGTCACTGGTGGCAACGCTGAACTATCTGTCGCATGACGCCGAAAGCGCCATCGTGTTGTCGAAGAATCCCCATTACAACACCGACCAGGGCCGCAAGACGATCAGCCAGATGGTGACGGTCGCGGATCTGACCCGCACGGCCTTCATGAACGGCGACATCTCGACGGTGATGAGCCCGCGCACGGTGATCAACTGGGCGCAGAATGCGGAAATCTTCAAGGATGTGGGCTTTGCCTTCCGCCTGACCTTCCTGAACAAGTGCGACGAGCTGGAACGCCAGACCGTGGCCGAGTTCTATCAGCGCTGCTTTGACGAGGAATTGCCGGAAAGCGCGGCAAGTGTCAGCCTTGGGTGATCGGCATGTGGGGGGCTGTCTGCCCTCCGCACCCCCCGCACGTATTTGTGCAATGAAGAAGAAGGGTGACGTGACAGGCATCAGGATATGACCAAACGCTCTGACAACCCGGCAGACCCGTTCAAGAAGGCCCTGGCCGAGGCGACCAAGGCCATGGCAAATGATGCCGAGCTGAGTGTTGCCTACACGGTTGACCCCCCCGGCATTGCCAATGACACAGTGCGCCTGCCGCAGGTCAGCCGCCGGATGACGCGCGACGAGGTGATGCTGGCCCGCGGCACGGCGGATGCCTATGCGCTGCGCCTGCGTTTCCATGACGCCAGAACCCATAGCAAATACGCCCCCGAAGGGCAGCTGGCGCGCGAGCTGTACGAGGCCATGGAAACCGCCCGCTGCGAGGCGATGGGCGCACGTGCCATGCCCGGCACTGCCGGCAATATCGACGCCAAGATCGCGGAGGACGCGGCGCGCAAGGGCTATGGCCAGATCACCGAGGCGGATCAGGCGCCGCTGGCCTCGGCCGCGGGCTATCTGATCCGCCACCTTGCCACGGGCCGCGACCTGCCCGCCGACGCGGCCAATGTCATGGAGCTGTGGCGAGATTTCATGGAACGCCAGGCGGGCGATACATTGTCGAACCTGCAACAGGTGCTTGACGACCAGACGGAATTCGCCCGCATGGCCCGCAAGGTGATCGAGGATCTGGGCTATGGCGACCAGCTGGGCGAGGATCCCGACCAGCAGGACGACCAGCAGGATCAGGACAGCGAAGAGGAAGATCAGGAAGACGAGCAGCCGCAGGAAGATGGCGGCGAGAACGACGACAGCGACCAGGTCGAAGACACCCGCGAAGACGAGGACAGCCAGCCCGACGACAGCGAATCCGCCGTTTCCGCTGACGACATGGAAGACATGGACATGTCGGACGAGGCCGAGATGGCCGATGGCGAGCCCCCAATCGAGCCGCCTGCCCCGCCGCCGCATTCCGAGGCCGACCCGAACTACAAGGTGTTCTGCGCCGATTTCGACGAAGAGATTCGCGCCGAGGATCTGGCCGAGCCGGCCGAACTAGAACGTCTGCGGGCCTATCTGGACCAGCAGCTTGAACCCCTCAAGGGCGCCGTGGGCCGGCTGGCCAACAAGCTGCAGCGCCGCCTTCAGGCCCAGCAGAACCGTTCATGGCTGTTCGATCTGGAAGAGGGGATTCTGGATGCCGGGCGCCTGGCCCGGGTGGTCGCCAACCCGACCACGCCGCTGAGTTTCAAGCAGGAAAAGGATACCGATTTCAAGGATACGGTGGTCACGCTGCTGCTGGACAATTCGGGCTCGATGCGGGGCCGGCCGATCAGCATCGCCGCGATCTGCGCCGATGTGCTGGCGCGCACGCTGGAACGCTGTGACGTCAAGGTGGAAATCCTGGGCTTTACCACGCGGGCCTGGAAAGGCGGCCTGAGCCGTGAGAAATGGCTGGCCGAGGGGCGGGAACAGACGCCGGGGCGCCTCAATGATCTGCGCCACATCATCTACAAGTCGGCCGACGCGCCGTGGCGGCGCGCGCGCCCCAATCTGGGGCTGATGATGAAAGAGGGGTTGCTCAAGGAAAACATCGACGGCGAGGCGCTGGAATGGGCCCATCGGCGCATGGTGATGCGGCCCGAGGCGCGCAAGATCCTGATG
Organism: Paracoccaceae bacterium; assembly: GCA_015487165.1. GTDB lineage: Bacteria > Pseudomonadota > Alphaproteobacteria > Rhodobacterales > Rhodobacteraceae > UBA5972. The sequence continues at coordinate 7,778 of WFQE01000013.1, forward strand.
GTGATTTCCGATGGCGCGCCGGTCGATGACAGCACGCTGTCGGTGAACTCGGCCAGCTATCTTGAAAAACATCTGCGCGACGTGATCGCCATGGTCGAGAAACGCAAGCAGGTGGAACTGATCGCCATCGGCATCGGCCATGACGTGACCCGCTATTACGAGCGCGCCGTCACGATCACCGATGCCGAACAGCTGGCCGGTGCCATGACCGAACAACTCGCCGCCCTGTTCGACAAGGATCCGCGCGCCCGCGCCCGTGTCATGGGGATCAACAAGGTCAGGCGCGCCGTATAGCGCGACCGACCGCGAAAGGGCCTGCCATGCTGCAATCATTCAAGGCAACCACACGTCCCTCCGATGGCCCGCCGCGCCTTGCCGCATTGCGTCGCGAGATGGCACGCGAGGGGCTGGCCGGCTTTCTGGTGCCCCGCAGCGACGCCCATCAGGGCGAGTGGGTGCCGCCACGCGACGAGCGCCTTGCCTGGCTGACGGGCTTTACCGGCTCGGCCGGGTTCTGCGCCGCGCTGAAGGATATCGCGGGCGTGTTTGTTGACGGGCGCTATCGTTTGCAGGTCCGCGCACAGGTCGATACCGATCACTTCACCCCTGTTGACTGGCCCGAAACCCGGCTTGCCGACTGGCTGCGCGCGCAGCTTCCCGAGGGGGGGATCATCGGCTTTGACCCCTGGCTTCATGTCAAACGCGAAATCGACGAAGTTGAGCAGGCACTTGAGGGCAGCAACATCACCCTGCAACGCGTCGACAATCTGATTGACCGCATCTGGGCCGACCAGCCGCCGCCCCCTGCCGGGCGCATCATTGTGCATGAACTCGAATATGCAGGCGAACCCAGCGCCGAGAAACGCCGCCGTCTGGGCGACAGCCTGCGGCAGGCAGGGCATCAGGCCTGTGTGCTGAGCAAACCCGACAGCATCAACTGGCTGCTGAACATTCGCGGCAATGACATCGAGCGCATGCCGGTCGTGCTGGGCTTTGCCATCCTTCACGCCAATGGCTGCGTGGATCTGTTTGTCGATCCTGCCAGGGCCGATGATCGGGTGCGGGAACATCTTGGTGAGGATGTGAACATCCTGTCCCCCAAGGGCTTTGCCGAGGCCCTTGGAACACTGGATGGCCCTGTCCGGCTTGATCCGGCAACCGCGCCGGTCTGGGTGGGCGATCAGCTGGAAAAGGCGGGAACCGAAATCGCCTGGGAGAGCGACCCCTGCACCCTGCCCAAGGCGTGCAAGAACCCGATCGAGATCGCCGGCGCCCGCGCGGCCCATCTGCGCGACGCGGTGCCCATGGCGCGGCTGCTGGCGTGGCTCGACACCCCGCCAGAGGGGCTTGACGAAATCGCGGTTGTCACACGGCTTGAACAGCTGCGGCGCGAAACCGGCCAACTGGTCGATATCAGTTTCGAAACCATCTGCGGTGCAGGTCCCAATGGCGCCATCGTGCATTACCGCGTGACCGAGGAAACCAACCGCCCGCTGCGGGGTGGCGACCTGCTGCTGATCGACAGCGGCGGGCAATACCGCGATGGCACCACCGACATCACCCGCACCATCGCCATGGGCCCGCCCGCGCCAGATGCGCAAAGGGCCTTTACCCTTGTGCTGAAAGGCATGATCGCGGTTTCCCTTGCGCGCTGGCCCAAGGGGCTGGCGGGGCGCGATCTTGATGCACTGGCCCGCGCGGCGCTGTGGCAGGAGGGGATGGATTACGACCACGGCACCGGCCATGGGGTCGGCTCCTTCCTGGGGGTTCACGAGGGGCCGCAGGGCCTTTCGCGCCGGGCCACCACGCCGCTTGAGCCGGGCATGATCCTGTCGAACGAGCCGGGCTATTACCGCGAGGGTGCCTTTGGCATACGCATCGAAAACCTTGTCGTCGTGCGCAAGGCGGCGCCGGGGGCAGATGGCTGGCGCGAGATGCTGGAATTCGAAACCCTGACCTACACCCCCATCGATCGGCGCCTGATCCTGCCAGAGCTTCTGGGCGAGGCCGAGCGCGCCTGGCTGAACCGCTATCACGCGCAGGTTCTGGAAAAAACCGCCCCGAACTGCCCGCCTGACGTGGCGGAATGGCTGGAAAGGGCCTGCGCGCCGATCTGACCAATTCCCCGGTGCGGTGATCTGGTGTATCCAGATGCCTCACAAGGAGGACACATGACCGATCACATCAGGATCAGACCAGCCCAGGGGATCTGGGTCGTTCGCGCGGGCGGGGCCGTTCTGGCCGAATCGAAAAATGCACTGGAACTGCACGAGGGCGAGATGCCACCCGTCATCTATTTCCCACGTGGTGACGTGGCCATGGCGTTTCTGGAGAAATCCGGCAAACAGTCATACTGCCCGCACAAGGGCGATGCGGCCTATTATGGCATCCACGCCAAAAGCGGGCTGATCGAGGATGCCGCATGGTCCTATGAAGATCCCCGCGAGGAGGTCGCCGAAATACGGGAATATCTGGCCTTTTACCCCAGCAAGGTGGTGATCGAACAGATCTGATCCGGGCCTGCGCGGTTACGCAAAAGGGGGATCGGGGGCAACGCGGATATTGACCGCCTACCGCCCGCAGCCTATTGTCGTTTTCCCCCGACACTCAGCCCGGAACCACCAGCATGAGCCGATTTTCCGCCCCCATCGCCGAACAGATCTGGGATATGAAATACCGCCTGAAATCGGCGGATGGTCAGCCCGTCGACCAATCTGTCGAGGACAGCTGGCGCCGGGTTGCCCGAGCGCTGGCCGAGGTCGAGGATCACCCGCAGCAATGGGAGGATCGTTTCTATCGGGCGCTTGAGGATTTCCGCTTTCTGCCCGCAGGCCGCATTCTGGCGGGTGCCGGCACCGGGCGGTCGGTGACGTTGTTCAACTGTTTCGTCATGGGCACCATCCCCGACAGCATGGGCGGCATCTTTGACAATCTGAAAGAGGCCGCGCTGACCATGCAGCAGGGTGGCGGAATCGGCTATGATTTCAGCACCATCCGCCCGCGTGGGGCCGATGTGAAGGGTGTCGCCGCCGACGCCAGCGGGCCGCTTTCCTTCATGGATGTGTGGGACGCCATGTGCCGCACCATCATGTCGGCCGGCAGTCGCCGCGGCGCGATGATGGCGACGATGCGTTGCGACCACCCCGATATCGAGGATTTCATCGAGGTCAAGCGCGACCCGGCGCGGCTGCGCATGTTCAACCTGTCGGTGCTGATCTCTGACGCCTTCATGGAGGCGCTTGAAAACGACGCCCCCTGGGATCTGGTCTTTGACGGCAAGGTCTATCGCACCATTCGCGCCCGCGACCTGTGGGATCGGATCATGCGTTCGACCTATGATTTTGCCGAGCCGGGGGTGATTTTTATCGACCGGATCAACCGGCTGAACAACCTGCGCTATTGCGAAACCATTGCCGCCACCAACCCGTGCGGCGAACAGCCCCTGCCGCCCTATGGCGCCTGCCTGCTGGGCAGCATCAACCTTGCCCGCCTGATCGATGCCCCCTTCGAGGAAGGTGCCGCGCTTGACGAGAACGCGCTTGACGATCTGGTGGCCACGGCCGTGCGCATGATGGACAACGTGATCGACGCCTCGCGCTTTCCCCTGCCCCAGCAAGAGGAAGAAGCCCGCGCCAAGCGTCGCATCGGGCTGGGCGTGACGGGGCTGGCCGACGCCCTGCTGATGGTGGGGCTGCGCTATGGCAGCGACGAGGCGGCCGCCATGGTCGAAAACTGGCTGCATCGCATCGCCCGCACCGCCTATCTGACCTCGGCCGAACTGGCCGCCGAAAAGGGGCCTTTTCCGCTGTTTGACGCCGAACAATACCTCGCCAGCGAAAGCCTTGCCCATATGGATGACGACGTGCGCGAGGCCATCCGCAAACACGGCATCCGCAACGCCCTGCTGACCTCGATCGCGCCCACCGGCACGATCAGCCTTTACGCCGGCAATGTCAGCTCGGGGATCGAGCCGGTCTTTGCCTATTCCTATACGCGCAAGGTATTGCAAAAGGACGGCTCGCGCAGCGAAGAAGAGGTCGTCGATTACGCCGTTGCCCTGTGGCGCGAAAAACATGGCGACGAACCCCTGCCCGCGCATTTCGTCGACGCCCAGACCCTGCACCCGCTGGACCATGTGCGCATGCAGGCGGCAGCGCAGAAATGGATCGACTCCAGCATCTCGAAAACCATCAACTGCCCCGAGGACATCTCGTTCGACGACTTCAAACAGGTCTATGCCGAAGCCTGGCGCACCGGCTGCAAGGGCTGCACCACCTACCGGCCCAATGCCGTGACCGGGTCGGTGCTGAGTGTCGCGGAAAACACCGATGCCGCGCCGCAAAGCGACCGCGGCGCCGATGTCGTCTATATCGCCGAACCCCTGGGTCGGCCCGAAACCCTTGAAGGGCGCACCTACAAGATCAAGTGGCCCGAAAGCGAACACGCCATCTATATCACCATCAACGACGTGCTGGTGAACGGCCACCGCCGGCCCTTCGAGGTATTCATCAATTCCAAGAACATGGAACATTATGCCTGGACGGTGGCGCTGACGCGGATGATCAGCGCGGTGTTCCGGCGTGGCGGCGATGTTTCCTTTGTGGTCGAGGAACTCAAGGCCGTGTTCGACCCGCGCGGCGGCGCCTGGATGGAGGGGAAATACGTGCCCTCGATCCTGGCGGCCATCGGCGGCGTGATCGAGCGCCACATGATCGAGATCGGCTTTATCGAGGAAGGCGGGCACCTGAAATCGGACCCGCACCCCAACGCGATTGCCGTCAATGCAGACGACCGCCCCCGGGGCGCTGCCTGCCCGAATTGCGGCCAATATGCGATGCAGATGGTCGAAGGCTGCAAGACCTGCCTGGAATGTGGCTATTCGAAATGCGGATAGCGCGCCGAAATTAACCTTTTCAGAACGCATACTTGCTTCTATGATCAAGGGGCCTGGGTGGACCTATAACAAGATCAAGGGCAGGGTATGCGCGTCCACTTTCTTTTCACGGCATTGCTGATCGTCTTTGCGACCCATGTGGCCACTGCGCAAGATCGCGCGTGGCTGGGCAAAGCGCGCCTTTTTACCAATGACCAGATTGGCGATGGGCAGGATCGCTGGCGCACCGGCTCCTATTCGGTCAGCGCGATTCGCGGATCCGACTGGCGCGGCACGTTGCCCGACCGGCCCGGCAGCCTGATGGAATACCGCTTTCGTTCGGAAATCATCGCACCGGCCAATCTTGCAAACCCCGTCCTTGGCGGTGATCGCCGCTATGTGGGCGCGATATCGCTGGGCACCATCACCCATTTCAAGTTTGATCAGACCGATGTTGCGCTGGGGCTGGACATGATCTTTACCGGCCCGCAAACCGGGCTGGGGGATTTCCAGTCGCGGGTGCATCGGGCGATTGGAATGCCTGTTCCCAAGGTTCTTGGCACCCAGATCCCCAACGCGTTCTACCCAACGGTCAATATCGAGCTTGGCAAAAGCTTCTCTCCATCGCCCGACACCCTGCCGGAACTGTCGCTTCGCCCCTTTATCGAGGCGCAGGCGGGGGTCGAGGATTATATTCGCATCGGCGGCGACCTGACCTTTGGCAATGCCGGCACTGGTGGCCTTCTGGTGCGCGATCCAACCACCGGCTATCGCAATATCGCCGTCAAGGGCGAAGACAACCGCGGCCTGACATTTCTGCTGGGGGCTGATCTGGCCTATGTCGGCTCCAGCGCCTATCTGCCGACATCCTCGGGTTACAGCCTGACCAACCCGCGCGCCCGTGTCCGGGCCGGCGTCTATAGTGAAACCAGGGACGGCGCGTTCTTTTACGGGCTGACCTGGCTGGGCAGGGAATTCAAGGCGCAAAGCAATAGCCAGGTCGTCGGTTCGGTCTCGATCAGACTGAATTTCTGAGACCAGCCTATTTCTGCTGCAACACGGCCGAAATCGGCGCCAGCACCACATCTGCCGGTTTTTCGGAAATGGCCCAGCTGAACAGGGCCGTTACCGTTTCGGGATAGCTGTGGCCCACAACAATGACACGGCCGCGTCGGGTGGCCTCGATCGCCGCGCGGCTGAGATAGCGTTTTATGACGATGCCCGACTCGCGCTCGCCATCAAGCAGGCGGTAAACGGCCCCAACCGGCACACCGGCGCGGCGCGCTCGGCCAAAGGCGCTGTCGTCGGCACGGTCATAGGCCACAAGGCCAACCCCCCTGCCCTTGAGAACCGGCAAGATCCTGTCGGCCAGCCCCTTGACCTGTGTAAGGCTGTGTTCAGGGCGCTCGAGCAGGGCCACGGTTTCGGGCAAGGATACAAGGGCATCTTCCAGAACGGTGGCGGGATCGGCATTGCTGCCTGGCACCCCCAACCGGGCCGGGGCCAGCGCCATGATTTCAAAGCGCCCGCCGCGATAAAGCAGCTTGGCCTTGGCCGTAGCCCCGTCAAGATCGGGATCCAGCGCAAAGGTCACGGGAAAATCGAAGCTGCGCAGCACATCGGTCGAAAGCCCCTTGTCGCCCACATCTATCAGGATGACCGACAGCATCGGTTTGTGATCGGGGTTTGAATAGGGCACGGCATTGCGCTCGAGCGCGGGGGGCAGGCTGTCCTGGCCGATCGTCCTGTCTGTCGGGGCACCATTACCGGCAGCCCCGACCGCGGGCGAGGTATCAGCCCCGGCAACCATGCGCGGCGCCTCGACCGATGTCGCCGGCGGGGAAACCGGGTTTGCAGGCCGGGTCGGGCGCTCGGAAACCGGCGTGTCACCCGTCGGGGCACCCCCCAGAGAGGGCAGCGAAACACGGGGCGAGGCCTCGTCAACAGGGGCAGGCAGGCTTGGCCCGCTATCGCCTTGCGCCACCTGCGTCTGCGACAGCCCCTGGCCGACCGGCGCGACAGGAACGCTGGGGCGATCCGCCGAGGCTGTATCCGCAGCGGGCGGGCTTGCGGGAGCCTCGACCCTGGGGGATGGCTGGCGCACCGGCTTTTTCTTGACCGTCTGATCGGTTTCAGGCAGCACCGGCACCGTATCGCGCCGCACGGCGCCAAACCCCGATCCGGCGGGCGTTTCGATTTTGGTCTGGGTCTTGCGCACGGGATTGACATCCGGCATGGGCAAGATCAGCGATGCAGCCGACGCCACGGCAAGCGAAAGCAGTGCCCCCTTTATGAAACCCGCGCCAAACCCGCCACTCATTTATGTGCCCCCGCCATCATTTGCGCCATTATTCCTTGTGCCTGCTCTTGACCATCTTGCGTGGCTCCGGGCATTTATAGCGCGAAACAATCGGGCGATCACCTTGAAAATCCGCCCCTTCCTGCAAAGCCTGGCCCAAGATGATTCTTCTGATCGACAACTATGACAGCTTTACCTGGAACCTCGTGCATTATCTGGGCGAGCTGGGCGCCGAAACACGGGTCGTGCGCAATGACGCGCTGAGTGTGGCCGAGGCGCTGGCGCTGGCGCCCGATGCGATCCTGCTGTCGCCGGGGCCGTGCGACCCGGATCAGGCGGGCATCTGCCTTGACCTGACCCTTGCTGCCGCCGAGGCCCGCATACCGCTGTTGGGGGTGTGCCTTGGGCATCAGACCATCGGACAGGCCTTTGGCGGGCGCGTGGTGCGCCATGACCAGATCGTGCATGGCAAGACCGACATGATCGAACATGACGGCAAGGGGGTGTTTGCCGGCCTGCCCTCGCCGCTCCGGGCGACGCGCTATCACTCGCTGGTGGTGGCGCGCGACGAGTTGCCCGATTGCCTGACGGTCAGTGCCTGGCTGAATGACGGCACCATCATGGGGCTGCGCCATCGCGAATTGCCGATACACGGCGTGCAGTTCCACCCCGAAAGCATTGCCTCGGAACACGGGCATGAATTGCTGAAAAACTTTCTGGACGAGGTGAAAGAGCCCGCATGAGCGACGATCTGAGACCGCTGATCGGCCTTGCCGCCGACCGCCCCCTGACCCGGCCCGAGGCCGAAGAGGCCTTTCGCATCATCATGGAGGGTGCCGCCACCCCCAGCCAGATCGGCGGGCTCTTGATGGCGCTGCGCACGCGCGGCGAGACCGTCGATGAATACGCCGCCGCCGCCGCCGTGATGCGGGCCAAATGCAACCCGGTCAAGGCACCCGAGGGCGCGATGGATATCGTCGGCACCGGCGGCGACGGCAAGGGCACGCTGAACATTTCCACCGCGACCGCCTTTGTGGTGGCGGGCGCGGGCGTCGTCGTGGCCAAGCATGGCAACCGCAACCTTTCGTCGAAATCCGGCGCGGCGGATGCGCTGACGGAAATGGGCGTCAACGTCATGGTCGGCCCCGATGTCGTGGAACGCGCGATCAATGAAATCGGCATCGGCTTCATGATGGCGCCGATGCACCACCCAGCCGTGCGCCATGTCATGCCCTCGCGGCAAGAGTTGGGCACACGCACGATCTTCAACATCCTCGGCCCGCTGACCAACCCGGCCGGGGTGAAACGTCAGCTGACCGGCGCCTTTTCGCGCGACGTCATCCGCCCCATGGCCGAAACCCTGGGCGCGCTGGGCAGCGAAAAGGCCTGGCTTGTGCATGGCAGCGACGGCACCGATGAAATCTCCATCGCAGGCCCGACATGGGTCGCAGCCCTTGAGGGTGGCAAGGTCCATATGCGCGAGATCCACCCCGAGGACGCCGGCCTGCCGGTGCACCCGTTCGACGACATCATTGGCGGCAGCCCGTCGGAAAACGCCGCCGCCTTTCGCGCCCTGCTGGAAGGCATGAAATCGGCCTATCGCGATGCCGTTCTGCTGAACGCCGCCGCCGCGCTGGTGGTGGCCGACAAGGCCCATGACCTGAAACAGGGCGTCGAGATGGCCCGTGAAAGCATCGATTCCGGCGCCGCCCGCGCCAAGGTGGAATCGCTTGCCCGCCTGACAACGGAAGCGGCGGCATGAGCGATATCCTCGACCGCATAAAGGCCTACAAGCTGGACGAAGTCGCCGCCCGCAAATCGGCGCGCC
>WFQE01000014.1 GCA_015487165.1 Paracoccaceae bacterium
GATACCCGGCGATCTGCCGAACTGGCCATCTTCGAATACATCAACGGCTCTCACAACCCGCGTCGAAGGCACTCGGCCCTGGGCTGGAAAAGCCCCTTGGATTTCGAAGCTCAGGCCGCATAAATGAGAAACCGGAGCGGCATCAAAACGCGACAGGGCCACTCCGCCGCGATCCGCGCCCGCTCCGCCTCGCTTCGAAACCGTCCGCCTGACCGGCCCTCGAGAACCTCGATCCTGCCCGCGTAGCCACCCGTCGAGCCGTCCAAAGAGATGTCCATTTTGCCGTCCTATCCTGTCTCACATCGAAAGCAGGACTCGCACAGCCAGCTTCAAAGCGGCAGGAGGGGATCGGCGTGGCGCTTACTGCCTAATCTGGCACCCAGCCCGCGCAAGGAGGAGACACGAGCCCCGAATGGACCGTGACCAAAACGGGAAACATGGAGCGGATGTGAAAATTCCTCCTTCACGCACCATCCGTTCGCCGAATCCTTGAATGTTTGGAGGCGAGTGCAGGGGACAAGTTAGTGCAGACGGATTTGCAAGCCGGAAGTAATATTGCGAAATATCAAAGGGTAAGGGGAAAATTCAGGTGGGACGTATCGGGAACATATGGCGAAATGTGACAACGGTATTTGGGAGAGGTTTTCGGGGGTTTTGAGGGTGTTTGTGACTGAAACGTGCCGAAAACATTGCCGTGAAAGAGCCGCCGCCCAGCGCTCTGTGGCTGATGTACTGTCGTCGTCTCTCGCCTCTCTCCTCAGCTCGAGAGCGTGGCACCGCCGGCTGGCGCCCCCTGCCTGTTACCGCAGAGTTGCCGACGCCGCGTGCAAACTGTCGGGGAAGGTAACATTCGGGCTTTCCCTCCCAACGGGAATCAGTTAAGTGTTCAATCTTGAACCATCATGCCTTTCGGTTCGCTGACACCGCTGCCCATTCCCCCTCCGAGGCCCTTCGCGCGAGCCTCCGTGCGGTAGCCGTAACCGCGCGCAAGGGCTACACACCACCCGTCCCTCATGTCCAGCAGAAACCGAGCCAAGGCCGAAGACGTCCGCTTCCGCGTCCTGCGCCTCCTCGAGGAAAATCCCACCGCCAGCCAGCGCGAAATCGCCAAGGCACTGGGCATCAGCCTCGGCGGCGTCAACTACTGCCTGAACGCGCTGGTCGAGAAGGGCTTCGTGAAGATGCGGAACTTCCAGGAAGCCGAGGACAAGCGGAAATACATGTACCTGCTGACACCCAAGGGAGTGGCCGAAAAGGCAGCCCTGACCGGACGATTCCTGGCGCGGAAGATGCGAGAGTATGAGGCGCTGAAGGCGGAGATTGAGGCGGTGCGGGCGGAGATGGAAACCAGACATGAATAGATTTCTTGGATATGTTAGTTTGATTGATCATCTTCGCTGCCATTATGGTTTCTATGTAACAGCCAACACACCTCGTGATTCGCTGCGGTTTCGCTGCATCGAGACCCAGAACGGAACTGGCCGGAGAATCAATATCCGGGTTTCTACCAAGAATGGTTGATCGGCTTTCCCTTCAGTCAAAGCCGGCTTCTTTCCTGCGTGCCGCCGCCGGCGTCCTCTTCTTGAGAATTACTGGAGCGGCCCTTTCCTTTATCTACACTGTGGCGATTGCGCGACAGCTCGGAGCTAATGATGCAGGCCAATACTTCTTTGCCTTTTCGTTGGTAATGTTCTTGTCAACATTGGCGCGAATCGGCCTGGACAACGCGGTTTTGCGCTATACGTCAATTGCGGTCGATCAGGAAAATTGGATTGGCGTCAGGCGGATATTCCGCACGGTCATCGGGGTCGTAGCGATGCTTTCTTTTGCCATTGCCGTTCCCGTGGTATTCTTCGCGCCCCAGATATCCACCGGCATGTGGAATAGTACCGGCAGTGCCTCGATGCTCCGCCTACTCGCGGTCTCCATTGTCCCGTTTAGCCTGATGACAATCCTCTCGGAATTTCTGCGCGCGAGTGGGAAACTGACTGCATCGGTACTGGTGTCGTCGATCTTGCACTTAGCAACGGGCCTTATCCTGCTCACCCCGCTGGTTCGTGAGTTTGGGCCTAGTGGGGCCGCTCTAACGTTCTCGGTTGCGACCACTATTTCAGCCAGCGTAGGGATTTACTGGTGGCGCCAAGGCGTAATACATCGACCGATGACCGGGCACACGATTCCCTTAGGCCCCCTGCTCGACAGCGCCAAACACCTCTTCGTGATTGCTCTGGCCGGTCAAGCTGTCATTGTTTATGCCCCGACAATCCTGATCGGTGTTTGGGGGACTGCGAAAGACGTGGCGGTTTTTTCGGTGGCGAACCGGATCGGCATGATTGTGGGGTTGATGCTGGTTGCGGCGAATATTGTCGTTGCTCCACGCTTCGCCAAGCTCTATGAACGCCGTGACCTGAAGCGGCTGGGGGAGGTTGGCAGGTCGATTTCGGTTGTTCTTGCGATCGCTGCAGCACTGATCGTCCTTTTTGGAATCATGTTTAGCAAATCCTTGATGGGGATATTTGGCGAGGACTTCCGGACTGGCGGTACCGTGCTCACGGTTATTCTCGCAGGCCAGTTCATCAATGTTGCGACCGGGTCCGTCGGAATGCTCATGATGATGACCGGTCAAGAGAGGCGATTCAAGCAGCTCATACTTACAAGTTCCGGCGTACTCATCGTCTTGTGCTTTCTGCTCATACCACAGTTCGGAGGGATCGGGGCAGCCGTGGCCATAGCCGTCTCAACCGCAATACTCAATCTTTCGGCGCTGTACATCGCGCAGCAATGGCTTGGAATTCAAGTCGGCCCCCTTCCCATCACCGGCAAAACGAAAAGGTGACAAATTGGTAGATACCAATGCTTCGCCAGTGATCATTCTTGGCATGCATCGATCTGGTACGACGATGATTGCATCCGCACTCGACGATTTGGGCCTCTTCCTCGGCAGGGACCTGGAGGAAAACCACGAGTCGATGTTTTTTCTTGCGCTAAATGACTGGGCCCTGCGTCAAGCCGGAGGTGCTTGGGACAACCCAAAGGCGTTCACCTATGTCCTGCGCTCGCCCGAACACACGCAGCTTTTCACGGAATACATGGAAATGCGTTTCGGAAGCATCGCGTCCCTGCCATTCTGGGGGATGTCGCGCTTCCTGCGTCACTGGGCCTTTCGCGATGAAGTTCGGGAACCATGGGGCTGGAAAGATCCACGAACGGTCTTCACTATTCCGCTCTGGAGCAAGATATTCCCGCACGCCAAGGTCATAAACATCCATCGCAACGGGGTGGCGGTCGCTGCGAGCTTGCGAGCACGAGAGCGAAAGATGCTGGCACAAGCCAAGGATCTTCACCTTCGGCGCATTCGCCGGCGCACCTATGCCCTTCGCGGAAAGCGGGGCGGATTTGGCTGGTCGCCACGGTGTTGGCAGCTTTCGGAAGGCTTCTTGCTATGGGAGGAATATGTCCTTCAATCGCAGGAGAGTCTTGGTTCCCTCGGGTTGCAGCAACTTCAGGTACGTTACGAAGACATTCTCAAAGAACCCAAGACGAGCCTCAATGAGATGGCGGAATTCTGTGGTCTCAAACCCTCCGACGAGGCGCTTGGTCGTGTCGTATCCCGTTTCCGGGTGGAGCGCGCGAGCGCATTCGAGCGCGACCCGGAACTGGCCGTTTTTTTCAATTCCGTCAAGAACCGGCCCTCGATGCGCATGTTGGGCTACGACAGCTGAGAATTACGGAGGGTGGTGGTGTCAACATTGAAAACAGTAGCTTACTACCTTGGGCAGTTTCACCCGGTTGAAGAAAACAACCGGTTCTGGGGCGAGGGATTCTCGGAATGGCACAACGTGGCACGCGCACGCCCTCTGTTTCCCGGCCATCAACAGCCGCGCCTGCCAGGCCGGCTCGGTTTCTACGACCTGCGCTGCGATGACACGTTGATTGAGCAACAGCTGCTCGCGCGGCAAATCGGTGTCGATGCCTTCTGCTACTGGCACTACTGGATGAGTGGTCAACGATTGCTGCATCGCCCGCTCGATCGGATGTTGGAACTGCCGGATCAGGGACTGAAATTCATGCTTGGCTGGGCGAACGAATCCTGGACCGGCGCCTGGCATGGCTTGACCGATCAGGTTATTGTGGAGCAAACATACGGACGTGACGAACTCGAGGCACACGCCAAGCTTCTCGCCTCTTACCTCAGGAACGATCGCTACCTCGATACCCCCCGCGGAAAGCCTTTTCTCATCTACAAGCCGCTGAAAGTTCCCGACCCGCGCGCCTATTTCGGAGAACTGAGGGATCGGGTGCGCGGGGAAGCCGGGGTCGATTTGTATCTGATTGGAACCTGGGGACCGGGGCGCAGCGAACGATTTTCGTCCTGCAGCGAACTGGGCCTCGATGCAGCAGTTGTCAATAATGTCGGGAAATACTACCGCGACAAGCGCCGACAGGCAGTGTATGCAGCGCTTTCGGCAGTGAAAAGGAAGCTGTATCTGGGACCGGAAATCCGTCCATATTTGGACACGCTGGAAACATTGGAGCGCGGCGCACAAGATATCGCGGGAACGGCGCATGCAACCGTGGTGGCGGGTTGGGACAATACGCCACGATCGGGGCGCCGGGGCTTGGTGTTACGCGGCTACACACGCCAATCCTTCGCACGGGCGATTCGAAACGCGGTGCAGATGGAGCAGAACAACGCCCCGGCGTTGCTCTTTGTGAAATCGTGGAACGAATGGGCCGAAGGCAACACCTTGGAGCCGAGCTTCAAGGAAACTTGGAGTGCGGGCGAGGTTCTGGCTGCCGAACTTATGGGCGCCTCTTGTACCGTCGAATCTCAAGATCCACACAACGACTAGAAAATCCTCGGAAATTGCGAGTTTGGAGAGATTGTAAATGGCCCGAACCAATGGCCGGCAGCGGCACCAAAGCGCGCAAGCGTCGAAAAGTCAAAAGAATGAATAAATTGCTTGTCGCACGTGCTCCGTTTCACCGACGGGTGAGTTTCAGCATTTTTGCACTTGCGATTGTAATACTGTTGGCGCTGCGACCCATCACTTCAGTTTATTCTGGCAATGATACGGGCCGGTACATCAATGAAATGTATGCCTATTGCGGTATGTATAATGATCTCCCCGAATTCAGCCTGCGCTCATATAGCTTTCGGTTGATGTACAACTTGACGGGGGCGTGTCTGTTTCAATCCGACAGATTCTTCCTCTTTGTATCCGCATTTATGGTTCCAGCAGCATATCTTTGGTTCGCCCGTTGGAAGCGTGGAGATTGGTTGATTGCATCGGCTGCGATGCTAAGTGTTTATGGCTTTGAGTTGATGACCAATGCCTTGCGAACAGGGTTCGCACTGTTCTTTTTCTTTGGCGCTCTTCACAGCGGCCGGTCAAGGCTCTTCACGTCAGCCGCACTCTTCGCAATAGCTGGTTTGATCCACAATTCACTCCTCGTTTTCTTCCCGTTGCTCTATTATCAATGGAGGGTTTCACTTCCTGGTCGCACAATGCAGTTGATGTCCGTTTTGCTCGTTCTATTGGTCGGACTAATGGCACTAACAAACCCGCTTGGCATCAACGGGTTGATTTCTTCGATACTCGATTTGACCGAGTCCTATAGCGTGATTTACGCGATCGACTTGAACGCCTCATTCCTGATTTTTATGGTGGCTCCGCTCTTGATTGTGTTTTTGGCACGCGCCACATTTGCCTGGTCCCATCTGACACGCATTGAAATCATCTCATTTCTTTACTCGAGCCTTCTGATCGCTTTCACATTCGTTTTCTTCCGTTACGTCACATTCCGGCTCGCCATGATCAGCGTTCCGATTCAGATTTTTCTGATTACCCAATCCGGCACCAGCACCTTGACGGTCAACAAGATCATTTTCGGCATCCTTGTCGTGCAGCTCCTCACCATGATCGTTCTGAGCAATAACTACGGATATCTTTGGCAATGAGTGTTGTCGTTAGTGTCATCATCCCGACATTCAACCGACAGGAGTTGACGGAACGAGCCATTTTTTCTGTCAGGACCCGGTCGCCGGAATCCGTTGAAATCCTCGTGGTTGACGACGCGGGTACGGTTCCCTTTCGGTTTGAAAACCCGCGCAATCAATCCGGAGTCGCAGTTCGAGTCTTGCGCTTAGCCAACAACGGAGGGCCCGGTCTTGCTCGAAAAGCTGGCGTGCAAGTCGCACAGGGAAAATTTGTTGCCTTTCTCGATTCCGACGATGAGTTCCTAGCCGATTGGATCGACGCTATTGTCGACCATGCAATCTCACGGCAGTCTTCGACATCGAAAGTAATGTTCGTCGGGATTGTCAAGAATCCCCCGCGCGTTGCAGGGGCGATCGCGAAAGTTCTCAGGATTCTTCCGGCACCCTTCCGCATCGGCGTCGCGCGCCTAGTGTCGGTGTTTTTCAACGTGTACTACACTCCATCAATTGCCATAACACGCGAAAGCGTCAGATTTCATGAAAAACTTCGGCACTGCGAAGATTATTTCATGACGACGGTCTCACTGTTCGAGGTGAAGCGCCTGGTGATGCTCGACGTTGAGGCTTGCAAGCTCGGCCGAACGCCGAATACCCTAGGCGGGGAGTCCGCTCAAAGAGACCTGATGTATCAAGGCGAAATCGCGGCGAGACGCGCAATTGTCCAAGAGCCCAAAGTGCCGATTTGGCATAAGTCCCTCTACCCACTGGGGCGGGCCTATCAAGCCACACGCTCAGCGCTAAAGTCGCTGCTTCTGTGACCCTTTTATCGGCGACAGACGCCATGTTTGGTTCGTTGAAGTAACTGGATTTGAAAATGCACATAATCACCTTTGATATTGAGGATTGGTTTCACGTCCTCGACAACCCCGACACCAACAACATCGAACAATGGAAAGCATTCCCCTCCCGTCTCGAAAGTGGGGTCAACAAATTGTTGGGTTTCTGCGACCAAGCCGGCGTGAAGGCGACGTTTTTCATTCTGGGATGGGTCGCCGAGCGCGCGCCGGATGTCATCGCCGAAATCGCACGGCGCGGGCATGAGATCGCTTGCCACTCGTATCGTCACCAACTGGTTTACACGCAGACAGCCGGTGAATTCGAACGGGATCTGGTGACCGCTCTCGAGCGAATCGAGGCCGCGACTGGCATCCGCCCGAATGCATATCGCGCCCCCGGGTTCTCAATTACCGCTAGGAGCGTCTGGGCTTTCGACATTCTTGCCCGCAACGGCATCAAGATTGACGGCTCAATTTTTCCTGCACCGCGCGCACACGGCGGCCTGCCCTCCTTTCCCGCCGGAGGTCCCTGCCTGCTCGAAACCGACAATAGCCGGCAACTGAAAATATTTCCGATGAGCTTTGGCCACGTCCTTGGCCGCCGGATCGTATTCTCTGGCGGCGGGTATTTCCGCGTTCTTCCCTACGCGGCGCTTAAGCGCGGCTTTGAACGCGCCAGCTACGTCATGACCTATTTTCATCCACGCGACTTCGACCCCGAACAACCGATTGTGCCCGGGCTCAGCCCCATACGTCGCTTCAAATCCTACGTCGGCCACGACACTCGCCGACCCAGCGCATACCACCTCGGTAGCCCTCCCTGGCTGGTTGTCGCCAATCTTCGATGAGACCGAGGATGCGCTCGCCGATGCAACTCTCCAACTCGAAAGTGATTGTCCATGAGATCGAACAGGATCGCAATCCTTGGCACGGTCGGTGTCCCGGGAAGCTATGGCGGGTTCGAAACCGTCGCACAGAACCTAGTGGACTATCATGATGACGTGCTCGAAGGCTCCGATCTTGCCGTTTATTGTTCAGCGAAAGCTTTCCCAGATAGGCCGAAATCCTATCGCTCAGCCCGCCTGCGTTATGTCGCTCTTGAAGCAAATGGCCCGCAGAGCATTCTCTATGACGTGCTTTCGCTGATGGACGCGGTCCGCCAAGGCGACACCCGACTTCTGCTGCTCGGTGTATCCGGTGCGCTCGCATTGCCGCTTGTGCGGCTGATTAGCCGCGCGCGGACGGTCACGAATATCGACGGGATCGAGTGGAAACGGGCAAAGTGGAACTGGTTGGCAAGAATATTTCTGCGCGCTTCGGAATGGGCGGCCGTACGGTTCTCGCACAAGGTCATTGCTGATAACCAAGCGATCGCGGAATACCTCTCGCAGGCTTACGGCCGCCCCTGCGAGGTTATTCCATATGGCGGAGACCATGCCCTCGCCGCCGCCCCCAATTCCGCCGCAATCTCGGAGTTGCCGGACCGATACGCCCTCGCGCTTTGCCGGATCGAGCCAGAAAACAACGTCGCGATGATCCTTGATGCCTTTGCCGAACTCGACACGCCGTTGGTTTTCGTTGGTAATTGGGGGAAGAGTAGTTATGGCCGTAAACTCAAAACTCGCTACGAGCGCATGCCCAATATCATCATTCATGATCCGGTATATGAGCCAGGAGCACTGCGAGCGATTCGTGACAGAGCGACGGTTTATGTTCACGGCCACTCCGCAGGCGGAACGAATCCTTCGCTCGTGGAAATGATGCATTTCGGAATCCCGATTATAGCGCATGGCTGTACCTTCAATCGGTACACGACCGAGGACAAGGCCCTCTATTTTGAGTCCCCTGCGCAATTGGCTGAAGAGATGTGTGCTCTGGATGCCGAAAAGGCGGCTCGCGTCGGTGCCGACATGCTCGAAATCGCACAGCGCCGATATACTTGGGAAAAGGTCGGCAAGGCATATTTCGACCTTTTGGATGCCTGACTTGGAATTCGTCCAAACAGAGTTGGCAGGGCTATGTCTCCTAACGCCGCGGAGATTCGGAGATCACCGCGGTTTTTTTGCCGAAACCTACAGTCGCCGTATTTTCGCGCGGCACGATATTGAAGTTGATTTCGTACAGGACAACCATTCGCTATCCAGGCAGATCGGGACGGTCCGGGGGCTGCATTTTCAGGCACCGCCCCGTGCGCAGGCCAAGCTGGTGCGCTGCGGGCGCGGGGCGATCTTTGACGTCGCGGTGGACATAAGGCGCGGCAGTCCGACCTTTGGGCAATGGGTGGGCTATGAACTCAGCGCCGAGAACGGGCGGCAGCTGTTCATCCCGGCAGGATTTGCGCATGGTTTCATGACGCTCGAGCCCGACAGCGAGATCGTCTACAAGGTCTCGGACTACTACGCCCCCGAAACCGAAGGTGCCCTGCGCTGGGATGATCCGGCCATCGGCATCAAATGGCCCCTGAAGGGCGATGCGATTCTGAGCTCCAAGGATGCGGACGCTCTGCTGCTTGCTGATTTCGACACCCCGTTCGTGTGGGACGGAAAGCCATGAAGATCCTCGTGACCGGGGGAACTGGCTTCATCGGCTCGGCGGTTATCCGTCTTGCCGTGGCGCGGGGGCATTCGGTGATCAATGTCGATGCGCTGACCTATGCCGCCTGCCTTGAAAATGTCGCCTCGGTGGCCAACAGCCCGCTTTATGCCTTCGAGCAGGCCGACATCCGCAAGCACGCCGCGCTTGAGCGGATTGTTGCGAGCCATCAACCTGAAGCGGTTATGCACCTTGCCGCCGAGAGCCATGTGGACCGCTCCATCGACGGCCCGGCCGATTTCATCGAGACCAATATCATCGGCACCTTCAACATGCTGGAGGTCGCGCGGGAATACTGGGAGCACAGAGGCCGCCCGGAAGGCTTCCGCTTTCACCATATCTCGACCGACGAGGTCTATGGCTCACTTCCCCCCGATCCCGGCGTGAAATTTACCGAAGAAACACCTTACGATCCGCGCAGCCCCTATTCGGCGTCGAAAGCCGGCTCGGACCATCTGGTGCGCGCCTGGCACGAGACCTACGGCCTGCCCGTCGTGCTGACGAATTGTTCGAACAATTACGGGCCCTACCACTTCCCCGAGAAACTCATTCCGGTGGTCATCCTGAACGCGCTCGAGGACAAGCCGTTGCCGATCTACGGCGATGGTTCGAACGTACGCGACTGGCTTTATGTCGAGGATCACGCCGACGCGCTGCTGACGGTCCTGGAAAAGGGAGAGGTCGGGCGCAGCTACAATATCGGCGGCGAAAACGAGTGCAGCAATCTTGAACTGGTGCAAACCATCTGTGGCATTCTCGACCGATTGCGCCCGCGCGAAGATGGCGGCACTTACGCCGATCTCATCACCTTCGTGGCCGACCGTCCCGGCCATGACGCCCGCTATGCCATTGACCCTACCCGCATCCGCGAGGAACTCGGCTGGTGCCCGTCGGTGACAATCGAGGAAGGGCTCGAGCGCACCGTGCGCTGGTACCTCGACAACGAGGCCTGGTGGCGCCCGCTGCTCGCGCGCAAGGGCGTGGGTGAGCGCCTTGGCACCGGAAAGGCTGCGCCGTGACAGTGCTCGTCTTTGGTTGGACCGGGCAGGTGGCGACCGAATTGCGCGCCCTCGCCAATGTGACCGCGTTGGGGCGCGACGCGGCCGATCTGTCCGATCCCGAGGCCTGCGCGCAAGCGATCCGCGCCCACGCACCGCGCGCCGTCATCAATGCCGCAGCCTACACTGCTGTCGATCGCGCCGAAGAGGAAGAGGCACTGGCAACCGTGATCAACGGGGCCGCGCCCACGGCCATGGCCGGGGCTTGTGCGGATCTGGATATTCCCTTCATCCATCTCTCGACCGACTATGTATTTTCGGGCGAGGGGAGGCGGCCATGGGCGCCTGGGGATGCAACCGCACCGAAAAATGCCTATGGCCGATCGAAACTGGTTGGGGAAGATGGCGTGCGCGCGGCCGGCGGGCGCTTCGCGATCCTGCGCACATCTTGGGTGTTTTCTGCGCACGGGGCGAATTTCGTGAAAACCATGCTGCGCCTGTCAGAGAGCTGCAACGCCTTGAGCGTCGTGTCAGACCAGATCGGCGGGGCGACCTCCGCGCGTGCCGTCGCGGCCGCCTGCCTGACCATCGCCCACCACCTGGCCGTCGATGGCACCATGTCCGGCACCTATCATTTCAGCGGTGCTCCAGAGGTCAGCTGGCATGATTTCGCGGTGGAAATCTTCGCGCAGGCCGGCCGCAGGATCGCGGTTGCCCCGATCCCGACCAGCACCTACCCGACGGCGGCCGAACGCCCGCTTAATTCCCGACTCGATTGCACGACGACCGAAAAGACCTTTG
Organism: Paracoccaceae bacterium; assembly: GCA_015487165.1. Lineage (GTDB taxonomy): Bacteria > Pseudomonadota > Alphaproteobacteria > Rhodobacterales > Rhodobacteraceae > UBA5972. The sequence continues at coordinate 11,169 of WFQE01000014.1, forward strand.
GCATTGCCCGCCCCGACTGGCGCTCAGCGCTCAAGGATGTATTGAAAGAACTGGAGATCATCTCGTGACTGCACGCAAAGGCATTATCCTCGCCGGTGGCTCTGGCACCCGGCTTCACCCGCTGACCCTCGGGGTGTCGAAGCAGCTCCTGCCGGTTTACGACAAGCCGATGGTCTATTATCCGCTGACCGTGCTGATGCTTGCGGGTATCCGCGAGATCCTGGTCATCACCACGCCGCAGGATCAGGACCAGTTCAGGCGCACGCTCGGCGACGGCAGCCAGTGGGGGGTAACGCTCGAATACAAGGCCCAGCCCAGCCCCGACGGGCTTGCGCAAGCCTTCATCCTTGCCGAGGATTTCCTCGCCGGTGCCGCGTCCGCGATGGTGCTGGGCGACAATATCTTCTTCGGTCACGGCCTGCCCGAGATCCTGCGCGAGGCAAATGCCAGCGCGACTGGCGCGACGGTCTTTGGCTATCACGTCGCTGACCCCGAGCGCTATGGTGTCGTCGATTTCGATGAAAACGACGGGGTTCGTTCGATCATCGAAAAGCCCGAGGTACCACCCTCAAACTACGCCGTAACCGGGCTCTATTTTGTCGACAGTTCGGCCCCCCAGCGTGCCCGCGCAGTCAAACCTTCGCCGCGGGGTGAACTGGAAATCACCTCGCTTCTTGAAAGCTACCTGTCTGACGGAATTCTGTCGGTCAAACGCATGGGACGCGGCTATGCCTGGTTGGACACCGGCACCCATGCCTCGCTGCTCGATGCCGGAAACTTCGTGCGCACCCTGACGGAACGCCAAGGCCAACAAGTCGGATCACCTGATGAAATCGCCTATCTGATGGGCTGGATCGACAAACAAGCGCTACTGGCTCGTGCCGAACGGTTCAAGAAAAACGAATACGGGAACTATCTAAGAAACCTTCTCGGCGGGTAGATGGCTCCACCGGTAAACCTCTTTACCGGCATCGCAATAATCAACGCGAGCTTCACCACGCGTTCCGGCCATGGTTGCCGTGCATATGATCACCCCCGGACGAAATATGTACGCAGTGGCCGGAGATGAGATCGACCATTTTCACTCTCCAATTCCGAACACCCTCAATTTCACCGCCACACCAGCCATCAGCGCCAGAAGCAGCCCGGTGGTGATCAACCGCACGATGGTCTGCCAGGCGGTGCGCCGCGCCATGCGGAGGCTCGCGAGCAGCGTGCGCAAATCGCGGATATCGATGGCGGCTTCCGGGCCTTCGAGGCCGACATCGGCCAGCGCCTTGCGGGCGCCCTTCTCGGCGGCGCGGGCAAGGATGGCCTCGAAATCTTCCTCAGGCATGCGGACAAAGCCCGCGTCTTTCGACGGTGGTGTCATGGTGCAACCTATCTTTGGTGGTGTGGAATCAGGCGGCCGGCGCTGTTGGCAGCAGGTACTGGATAGCAATGCGCACATCCCCGCCGGTGAAGTTTCCGCCGTTGGCGGTGAGCACGATCGGCGTGGGCGCATAGAACGCCTGCGGCCCGATCACCCCGACATTGGTGCTGCCGGCTGAGATGCCCAACGTGCCCCCGAACTTGGCGGGCGTGCCGGCAATGCCGCAGTCATATGAGGTGGCCCCGGTGATTGCCGTTGTCGTGCGCGTCGAGACAGCCAACACGATGGCCCGGTCAGGGATGGTGATTGTGGAAGTGACGCTGGCACCCGAAAGCCCCATCAGCAATTCCTCGACCACATGCACCCCGATGGCGGCCCCGCTCGGGGCCTGGGCCAAGGTCATGTCGGCCAGCACCGGCGCAGTGCCGCCCGCCCCGACAAAGCCCGCAAATTGCGGCACGATGTCAGCGTCGGCGTAATACGTCACATACATCGAGGTGTTGTGGTTGGCCGAGGGGCCAATGTGCAGCGCCGGCCCTCCCAGATCCGCGGTTTCGTCAATCGTGCCGGAATAGCTCCAAGCCGCCCCATCATAGGAATAGTAAACAATGATCTTGCTGCCCCGATGGATCAGGCGAAAGTACCCGCTCCAGCCCTCCAATGCGATACCGTTCTGGATCGCGTTGTTGAAGGTGCCGGAGGCATTCCACTTCAGAATGCGCACGCGCGGGGTCATGTCGGAATAGGAGCCGACACCGATAGTCACGAATGTTCCGGCCGCCCCCATCAGCACAAAACCGTTCGAACCCCAGGTGATGGTGGATTGGTCCGAGGAACAGGCAAACTCGATGACTTCCCAGTTCGCAGGCAGCGGCTTGGTTGCGATGAACCGGGCGGCCTCGGTGCCGGAGGTTGAGGTGATCATCAGACCGTTCACGGGGTCATCGGTTATGGTACCTGCCGCGCCGGTGGTACTGCGCGACGCCGGAAAGTCGGCAGCAAGCGGGATCTCCACGCGCTTGGCGAAGGGGTTGTAGGTCACCGGGCCAGCGGACCCTCCACCCCCGGTTTGCAGGGCTGACCAGCCCGTGGCGCTGTCATAGGTGACGATCCCACCCGCGCCCTGATCCCAGGCCAGCCAACCTGTCTGGGGGATCAGCCGGAGCCACGCTCCACCAGAAAACAGCGCAACGGAATCGTCCCACCCAGCCCAGGCGCCGGTAGCCCCTGCGGCGACGATGTAACGATCCCCTTCGGCCGGGGTGGCCGGCGGTGCGGTCAGGGTCGCGGAAATCACCGAGAGCTGCACGAGGCCATCGAGCCGGGAGAGCGCCTCGTTGACGGTGACATGCTTCTGGGCTTGAGCGGCGGCGAGCAGCGGCAGGGCGAGGTTGGGGGTGGTCATGTTGCTTCCGTAACTTTGAGGGTGGTGGAATAGGGCACGCCACGGCCCAGCGCGCCGATCTGGTAAATGCGCAGATCAAGGCAGGTGACAGGCCCGCCGAAATCGGCGGCCTGCAAGATGGCGGTGTAGGTGAAAGCCGGGCTGGTCAGGCCGGTGACCGTGCGCACCACCGAACCGCCGCTCAAGATCTCCAGATCATAAGCCTCACTGGCTTCCGACATCGGCGCATCCGCCAGTACCCAGCTGTCGGCGGACAATGCCCGGTCACGCCGGATCCAGCGGATCGCGAGATCATCGTTTGCGAGCCGCCGCATTCTGGCTTGTGCCGGGGCAAAAGGCATCAACCCGCGCCCTGCGGGCGTGAAGGTCAGTGCCTGCATGATGGCGTCAGAAGGCGTCGCGTTGCCCGGCCCGATGCGCCAGTTCCAGGGCAGGCCCAGATCGGCCTCGGTGATCGGAAGCGGCTGGATGGCAGTATCGAGGATGACGACCCGCGCACCAGAGGGAGCCGGATTACCCATCGCATCCTCGGTGCCACGCTGTCCACGTAGCAGGCGGGTCAGGCGATAACGCCCGGCCGAGACCAGCTCCGCATTCCCGAACTGGACGATCTCCCAAACGTTTGGCGCGCTCTCGACGGCCAGCGCATTGGCGCCGTTGAGCAGTTCGGTATCAGTGACGCTGACCAGCGCGCCGGAAGTGAGATCGACCAGCAACTCGCTGCCCATGTCAAAACGCCAGAGCGGCCCGGCGGGCAGGTCGGCGGCCAATGTTCCCATATGCGCAGGTGTGCCAATGGCCTCGAGCAGCGCAAAACCCGAATTGCTGGCGCTGCGCCAGATGGCAGCCGTGCCATACCAAGGCTTTGAGAATACCGCCGCATGGGGCCGATGCGCCGGCACGCTATCAGAGATCTGCGGCAGGTCCATCAGCGCGACCTCGGCCGGGCCAAAGACGGTCGGGCTGGGCAAGGACGCCGGTCGATATTGCCCAGGCGGCAGATCGTAGATCTTTGCATCGGTACGGATCGCCTCGATCGCCCGCGCCCCGGCATCCGCAATACGGGTGATGCGGTAGTCAATCAGCCGTCCGTCATGGCTGAGACTGATTACATCCCCTGGATCCAGCCGCAACAGCGGAGGCGGCAGCTTCGCCGTCAGTGTCTCGCGCCCGACCCAGGCCTCCATCAGGGCGCGGCGGCAGCGCCGGTCAGCTTCTTCCAGGCTGACCGCCAGCGGAAAGCTCTCCGAGGAAACCCGCGCCGCCTGAACGGTTGTGCGGCGTGCCTCGACGGTGGCGGTGTCATACTCCTCATCGGCCCGCACCAGCTGCCACTTGAGCGCTTGGGGCAGCTCGGTCTCCTGACCCCGGGTCAGTTCCATGACTTCACCCTGGCCATTGCCGACCATCTGATCCGGCGCGATGGTCAGGGCCGCCGCCCGGCCACGGGCACGAAACACGATCCTGCCGCCGGTCTCGATGGCGTCGAAGCCGAAATGCCGCGCGAGAGTGGCAATCGACGCGCGCGGGCTTTCCAGCGCAGACACCACGAAACCCGGCACGATGTCCGAGAGTTCGCTCACGTCGATATCGCCACTCTGCAGCCCGGCCGCCCAACACAGATCCCGCACCAGCGCCCCGAGGCCCACCGCGCCCAGCCTTCCGGTCAGCCAATGTCCCAGCCGCCAGTTTGGGGCGTCCGCCCAGATATCAACGCGCGCCGGAAAGTCCGGAAAGGGCCGCGCGTCCCAGGTCCAGACTGCAGCCTCGGCCATGTCGATCATCGGCGTGCCGGTGACCGACGACACCGGGTTGTTGGCCGCGTCCCCCCAATATCCCAGCATCGCCTCGAGATACCGCCGCTGCAGCGCCTCGTCCTGCCAGCCACGGGAGAAATACGGCAGGGCGCTTTCGGATGACTTCGGATCATAGAACACGTTGGGCTGATTGGTGCCGCGATCGACCGCCGGGCACCCGAGTTCGGTAAACCGGATGGGTTTTGATTCCGGCAACCAGGCGGTTGGGGTCGGATTCTCGACACCGCCAGGCCGGTCGTAATGCACATTGCTCCACCAGGCCCGGATGTCCTTGGGGCGGAAGACCCAGGGCTTGGCGTATGCGCTGTCGGCAATGGTGGTGCGGGTTTGCGCCTGCCGATCCGCACCTGAGGCGTAGAACCAGTCAAACTTCTCGCCACCCTCGATATTGGCCTTGAGATATCCAAGATCCCGCACGCCGCTCCAGCCGGCCTGCGCATCCAGATGGTTGGTCCCGTCTCGCCAGTCCGACAAGGGCAGATAATTGTCGATGCCGATGAAATGCACGTCCTGTGAGGCCCAAAGCGGATCGAGGTGGAAAAATACGTCGTTCGTCCCATCCTTCGGGTGATGCCCGAAATACTCGGACCAGTCAGCGGTATAACCAACGAAGCCCGAGGTGACCGCGGCATTGGCCAGCGAGAACTGCACGGACGGGTTGGAGACCGTGATCCCGTCAGTCATGATGATCTGCAGCTGCACCCAGCGGCTGCCCGGCGGAACGGTTCCAGTGCCGCTGGTGGTCACGATGGTGTTGGTTGCATCCGAATAGCTACGCTGGTCGAAAATCAGCGGTGCATAGGACGGCATAAAACCCGGCGCGCCGTTTGCATCCGGCAGGCCGAAGGCACGCAGCTGCAGCCAGGGCCCACCCCAGACGAAATTCTGCACGGCCGAAAAATCCAGCGTGACCCCGCCCGCATCGATGTCGGCGGCCGCGATGCCCAGCGCCAGCAGGTCGATATTGACGAGCACCGTGCCGCCAGCACTCGCGGTGCCATCGAGCGTGGTCTGTGAAGTCGCGCTCGGCATGGCGCCGAAC
>WFQE01000015.1 GCA_015487165.1 Paracoccaceae bacterium
AGGCGCCGGGCTGTTTCAAGTGACCCAGTTCTTTGACGATGCCCGCCGGGGCGAGCGCTGTTCGGCCGCCGCCGCCTATCTGCACCCGGTCATGAACCGCCCCAATCTGCGCGTCATCACCCATGCACAGGCAACCGGCATCATCATGGAGGGCCGGCGCGCGGTGGGCGTGCGCTATCGCGACCGCAGCGGCCTGCACGAGGTCCGCGCCGGGCGCGAGGTCATCCTGTGTGGTGGCGCGTTCAACTCGCCCCAGCTGCTGCAACTGTCGGGGATCGGCGCGCCCGAGGATCTGCAACCCCACGGGATCGAGGTCGTGCACGCGCTGCCGGGGGTAGGGCAGAACCTTCAGGACCATCTGGATTTCATCCTGGCCTGGAAGACGCGCGACACCGACAATTTCGGCATTTCCCTGCGCGGCGGCATCAACCTGATCCGCCATATCCTGCGCTGGCGGCGCGACGGGCGCAGCATGATCGCCACCCCCTTTGCCGAGGCCGGGGCCTTCATCCGCTCACGCCCCGATCTGCCACGCCCCGACATCCAGCTGCATTTCGTGATCTCGGTGGTCGAGGATCACGCGCGCAAGCTGTATATGGGGCACGGCTATTCCTGCCATGTCTGCGTGCTGCATCCCCATTCGCGCGGGCGCGTCGGGCTGAACAGTGCCGACCCCCTGGCAGCCCCCCTGATCGACCCGCAATTCCTGTCGGACGAACGCGACCTGCAGGGCCTGATCCGCGGCGCGAAACTGACCCGCGACATCATGACCGGCCCCGAAATGGCACGCTGGCGCCACAAGGAGCTGCACACCCATGACAACATGACCGATGCCCAGTGGGAGGCCCATATCCGCGCCCGCGCCGACACCATCTATCACCCGGTCGGCACCTGCCGCATGGGGGTGGACGACATGGCCGTGGTGGACCCCCGCTTGCGGGTGCGCGGGGTTGATGGGCTGCGCGTGGTCGATGCCTCGGTCATGCCGCTGATCCCCGGGGGCAACACCAACGCGCCCACGATCATGATCGCGGAACGGGCCGCCGACATGGTGAAACGGGATGCGCGGGGTTGAGGGGCAAGTGGGGGCGCTGCCCCCGTCGCGGGGGCGCGACTCCCCCGGAGTATTTGAGCAAAGAAGAAGGGATCGACTCGCGGGTCTTGACCGGCGGCGCGGGGGCGTCCATATCCCGTGGCCATGAGTGGGCCTGATCGAATTTTGCCATTGCACATGCGTCCTGTCCCGGCAGGACCAAGGCGGATATTGGCAGGAATCTCATGACCAGCGCACAGCCCGAACACCGCCTTGCCGGGGGGATCACTGCCGGGCTGACGCGGGGCCAGATACTGGTTCTTGTCGCAATCTTTCTGGCGCCTGTTGTCATCGTTGCCCTTGTTCTGCCAACCTATCACGTCGACATCCGGCGGCTGAGTGCGCTGGCTGCGGAATTTCCGCTGTTGGGAACCGACCGCCACCCGCCGCTTTCATCCTGGCTGGCATGGATAAATCACCTGATCCCCCTGCATGACGCCTGGAGCGCGGTTCTGTTGCAGGCCCTGCTGAATCTGGGGGCGATCTGGTTTCTTGTCAGGATCGGGCAGCTGTTTCTTGAACCTGCGCGGCTGCGGCTTGCGGCGATTGTGCTGCTATCCTCGATGTTGATGACAGTGTGGTCCGTGCCGGGGTTTTCCCTGAACGAGGATCTTGCGCAGCTGATGACCTGGCCTGCGGCGGTCTGGTGGTATCTTGGCGCGATCCGCAACCCCATGCGCGCCCGGAACTGGCTGCTGATGGGCGTCGCGCTGGGGTTGGCATGTCTGACGAAATATTATGTGCTGCTGCTGATGGGGGCACTGGTGCTTGCATCGCTGATCGACCGCGATACGCGAAGGATCTGGCTGGCAAGAGGGCCGTGGCTGGCGGTAATTGTCGCCTTCATTGTGGCGGCACCGCATCTCTACTGGTTGTGGAGCCACCCCGACCATCTGGAATTCGTCCACCAGAAGGTCGCGCCGGCCGCCGCGGGCATTGGCGCGATATCGCAATCGGTTCTTGCGGTCATCATTGCGCCATTCCTGCTGGTCATTCCGGGGATGTTCGTTCTTGGCCCCGCACTGAGACGGCGCGCGCTGGTCCAGGCCCCGCAGCCGTTTCGCCATTTTCTGCTGCTGGTCGGGCTGCTGGTGCTGCTGCCCCTGCTTGCCGCATTTCTGGGGGCCGATTTCAAGATACGCTATCAGACGCCTGTTGCGGGTTTTGTGGTCGTTGCGCTGCTCTGGTTCATCCCCGGCGAGCGGGTCGCACGCCTTGCCCCCCGCGTCATCACGATTGCAGGCCTGTTCTGGGCGGTGATCTATCTGGTGGCGAGCGCGGGCTATCTGTTCGGGCCGGGTCATGGCAAGGCGCAAGAACCGGGCCCGGCACTGGCGGCCGAGCTGTTGGCGCGCTGGGATGCCGGATTTTCCTGCGGCCCCGGCTTTGTCCTGGGGCAGGAAACCGTTTCCACCCTTGTGGCCGCCTATGCGCCAGGGGCATTGGTGGCGTTTTCGTCTCTGGCCGATCCCGACATGAAATCGACGCAGGGCAAGAACGCGATCTCGAAAGGCGGTATCCTTGTCTGGAAGCCCCCTTACGGCAACGGCAAGACCATCCGGCAAGCCTTTGGGATCAAGGAAAGCAACAGAATCACGCTGCCCTTGCGCAGAAACCTGGCGGGAAAGACTGCCACCTATGAATACGCCTTCGTGCCCCCGAAAAATTGCACGCCCCCGGGCGATTGACCCTCGTGCCCTGCGCCCGATACGCCACGGATCGCCCCATTCCCCGCCCCGGATGGGGACGCAGACCCTCAAACATGCCCGAAGCCCTTGACCGGTGCCGCAAACCCCCTCATATCCCGATCCCATGACCGACCTGTCCCATATCCGCAATTTTTCCATCGTGGCCCATATCGACCACGGCAAATCCACGCTTGCCGACCGGCTGATCCAGAGTACCGGCACGGTTGCCGAGCGCGACATGGAGGCCCAGCTTCTGGACACCATGGATATCGAGCGCGAGCGTGGCATCACCATCAAGGCCAACACGGTGCGCATCGAATACACCGCGCAGGATGGCGAGACCTATATCCTGAACCTGATCGACACGCCGGGGCACGTGGATTTCGCCTATGAGGTCAGCCGATCCATGCGCGCGGTCGAAGGCAGCCTGCTGGTGGTTGACAGCACGCAAGGGGTTGAGGCGCAGACGCTGGCCAATGTCTATCAGGCGCTGGACGCCGACCACGAGATCGTGCCGGTGCTGAACAAGATCGACCTGCCCGCGGCCGAGCCCGAGCGCGTCTGCGAACAGATCGAGGATGTCATCGGCATCGACGCGTCCGAGGCGATTCTGGTATCGGCCAAGACGGGTGAAGGCATCCCCGAGGTGCTGGAGGCCATCGTCAAGCGCCTGCCGCCGCCGCAGGGCGAGCGCGACGCGCCGCTCAAGGCGATGCTGGTGGACAGCTGGTATGATGCCTATCTGGGCGTTGTCGTGCTGGTGCGGGTGATTGACGGCGTGCTGAAAAAGGGCGACCGCATCCGCATGATGTCCACAAATGCTGTCTATCCGGTTGACCGCGTCGGCGTGTTTCGCCCGGCGATGGAAAATACGGGCGAGCTGGGGCCGGGCGAGATCGGCTTTCTGACCGCCAGCATCAAGCAGGTGCGCGATACCCGTGTCGGTGACACCATCACCCATGAAAAACGCGGCTGTGACGAGGCCCTGCCCGGCTTTGCCCCCAGCCAGCCGGTGGTTTTCTGTGGCCTGTTCCTGGTGGACAACGCCGAATTCGAGGATCTGCGCGACGCCATTTCCAAGCTCAGCCTGAACGACGCCAGTTTCTCGACCGAAATGGAAACCTCGGCCGCGCTTGGCTTTGGCTTTCGCTGCGGCTTTCTGGGGTTGTTGCACCTCGAGGTGATCCGCGATCGGCTGGAACGGGAATACGGAATCGAGCTGATCACCACCGCGCCCAGCGTGATCTATCAGATCCACATGCGCGACGGATCCGTGATCGAGATGCACAACCCGGCCGACATGCCGGACCCCACCCATATCGACCATATCGAGGAACCGCGCATCAAGGCCACGATCCTTGTGCCCGACGAATATCTGGGCGACGTGCTGAAGCTGTGCCAGGACCGGCGCGGTATCCAGCTGGATCTGACCTATGCGGGCAGCCGGGCGATGGTGGTTTACGACCTGCCACTGAACGAGGTGGTGTTCGATTTCTATGACCGGCTGAAAAGCGTGACCAAGGGCTATGCCAGCTTTGACTATCAGATGGCCGGCTACCGGCAGGACAATCTGGTCAAGATGACGATTCTGGTCAATGACGAGCCGGTGGATGCGCTGTCGGTCATGGTGCATCGCGACCGGGCCGAGGCCCGCGGCCGCGCCATGGTGGAAAAGCTGAAACAGCTGATCCCCCAGCACATGTTCAAGATCCCGATCCAGGCGGCCATTGGCGGGCGTATCATCGCGCGCGAAACCATCAGCGCCCTGCGCAAGGACGTCACCGCCAAATGCTATGGCGGGGATGTCACGCGCAAGAAGAAGCTGCTGGAAAAGCAGAAGAAGGGCAAAAAGAAGATGCGCCAGTTCGGCAAGGTGGAAATCCCGCAAAGCGCCTTTATCAACGCCCTCAAGATGGACAACTGACCGCCCCTCGGGCGGTCAGCCACCTTGCCGCCCCCGCTATTTGCCGCGCAGATCCCTGACCCGCACCGCCTTGCCCTCGGATCGGGGCAGTTCGCCGGGCAGGCGCACAACCACGTTGCAGGTCACCCCGATGATCGACTTGATGTGGTGGCGCACCTCGCCCGCCTTGTCGGCCAGGGCCTGTTCGCCCAGATCCGAATCGGGCGCGGCCTCGGTTTCGACGGTCATCGC
>WFQE01000016.1 GCA_015487165.1 Paracoccaceae bacterium
GGGTGTCGGGGCCGGCAACCTCGGCCGTGGGGCAGTTGTTGCCCACGCACACCGGCGCAGCCTCGCGTTGCTTGAACAAGCGCGGCAGCGTCAGCGTGCAGCCGGACAGAAAAACCAGCGCCAAAGCCCCCAGCATGAGGGGGGGAAACGCCGGAAAAAACGAGGTCATGCGCGTTGTCATGGCCCGAAGTGTAGAAGCCTTTGCCACCGGCATCAACGCCTTGCGCAAACGGCTGGCCAAGGATAGCCTGTCTGCCATGTCTGATGCACCCCGACTCATAGACCCGTTTCAGCGCGCGATCACCTATCTGCGCGTTTCCGTCACCGACAGGTGCGATTTCCGCTGTGTCTATTGCATGTCGGAACACATGACCTTTCTGCCCAAGCGCGACCTGCTGACGCTGGAAGAGCTGGATCGCCTGTGTTCGGCCTTCATCTCGCAGGGCGTGCGCAAGCTGCGCGTCACTGGCGGTGAACCATTGGTGCGGCGCGGCATCATGAATTTCTTTCAGGCCATGTCCCGCCATCTTGAAAGCGGCGCGCTGGACGAGCTGACGCTAACGACAAACGGTTCGCAGCTGGGCCGGTTTGCGGCCGACCTTGCGGGTTTCGGGGTGCGCCGGGTCAATATTTCGCTGGATACGTTGAACGCGGACAAGTTCAAACGCGTCACCCGTTGGGGGCGCCTGCCGCAGGTCATGGACGGGATCCGCGCCGCCCAAGACGCCGGGCTGCGCATCAAGATCAACATGGTGGCGCTGAAGGGTTTCAATGACGACGAGCTGTTCGACATGGTCGAATGGTGTGCCGAACAGGGAATGGACCTGACATTCATCGAGGTCATGCCCATGGGCGAAGACATTGCCGGCGAAGAACGGCTTGGCCAGTACTGGTCTTTGAACGACGTAGCCCGTCAGCTGGAAACCCGTTATCGCCTGACCGATCTGGCCGAAAGCACCGGCGGGCCAGCGCGCTACAGGCGGGTCGAGGAAACCGGCCAGAAGCTGGGCTTCATCACGCCGCTTTCGCATAATTTCTGTGAATCCTGCAACCGGGTGCGCCTGACATGCACCGGGCAACTGTTCCAGTGTCTCGGGCAAGAAGGCGAATACGATCTGCGCAAGGTTCTGCGCGACAACCCGGATGACGATGCGCCGGTGATCAAGGCGCTGCATCACGCGATCACGAAAAAGCCGAAAGGCCATGATTTCGATTATTCGCGCCAATCCGTTTCCGGCCAGATGACCCGGCATATGAGCCACACCGGCGGCTGATCCCCATTTCCTCGTGAAGCCTCGCGCCAATCGCTGCGACTGCTCGCCAAGGCAGAATCTTTGTGATCACATTTATATTGACTGATCAATCAACATCAGGCCACCCAACCGCGAGAAATGGCCTGAAATGCGTGAATATCCTGCCGCAATATATTGAATAATCACGAAGAAACAGCCCTGAGTGATCTAGCTCTGGCAGGCGGAATCGCGTCAATCTCGAGGCCCGTGAAAACGTGAATCGTGTCCAGATCCGAATCAATCACCGCGTGATCGGAAACCCACCCTCCCATTGCCAGATAGCTGCGCAGCAATGGCGGCATCGATTTAAGCGCCTTGCCCGGATCAGGCTTGCGCTGCGCCAGACGACTGGCAAAGGGAAAACACTCGGGTGCCTTCATCCTGGGCAACCATCCCCGGGGGCCCAGATAGCGGCTGCGCAACAATGCAAGGGCATCTTCATGCCGGGCAATATCGGCGCCGTGAAAGGAAGAACACCCAAAGATCATCCTGACCCCGGCCCGATCGACCACGCGGGTCAGAAAACCCCAGGCCATACGCAAAACATCGGGATTGAAACTGCCTGGGGCCAGACAGAATCGCCCCATCTCCAGCATCGGGCCCTGATATCCCTCAAGCGGCGAAAGATCGTAATGGCCGGCGGTATAGCCGGAACCGATATCGGAGCCGCCTGAAAACAGCTTGAAACGATAGCAACCGACCAGCTTGTCCAGAACGGTGTCGTGAATGGCGACCTGCTGAAAGGAAGAATCATGCCGGTCCCGATCACTTCCCGGCTTGACCGGGCCGCAGCCCGGCCTGAAACAGCGTGCGCGCAATTCAAGGATCTGGCGGATCCCCTCTTGCGAGCGCACGATCCCGGCCCGGTATCGGCCCTTGGTGAGATCGGTCAGCTGACGTTCATCCATGATTCCGAGACAGCCCCAAAGTAACCTTTCGGCAGGTTGTTAGGTAAGTTGGGTAACATTATATCTGCCTCAGTTGAACGGGTTTTCAACGGTATCGCCGGCGCGCGCCGGGAAATGAGGTTAGAATGGCCCCCAAATTCACCAAATCCGATTCCGAATGGCGCGCCCGCCTGTCGGACCTGGCCTACAAGGTGACCCGCAAAGGCGCGACCGAACGCCCTTTCAGCCATGACGACTTTCCCGACAGAAAGGGCCAGTTCCGTTGCATCTGCTGCAACGCGCCGCTGTTTCATTCCGACGCCAAGTTCGACTCGGGTACCGGCTGGCCCTCGTTCTATCAGCCAATCAGCGAATCGGCGATCACGACGCGCGAGGATAGCAGCTGGTTTTCCAAGCGAATCGAGGTTCTTTGTGCAAATTGCGACGCACATCTGGGCCATGTGTTCGAGGATGGGCCGCCCCCGACCGGATTACGCTACTGCATAAATGGCATAGCACTGCTTTTCGATCCCGAGGACCCCGCAGCAGACTGACCGCGTCAGAGACAAGGGAAAGAAAATCACCGACCGCCTGCTGTCCGCCTATTGTGGCGGCGGCTGATCCGACAGGTTCACATTGCCGATATTTCCAAGCATCTGCCGGATAAAGGACACGCCCTTGATGCCGGTATCGGTCACGCGGCGATTCAGGGCGATCACGCGGCCGTCTTTCAGGGTAAAGCGCTCGATATTCGCGACACGTCCATTCTTGCCGAACCGGACGGCGACAAGCTGCCGGTCGATGACCTTCGGCGCCTTGTAAGCATAGTTTCTGACCTTGCTGGACATGTAATACCAGGTGTCATCCCCGATGACCCCGGTGGCGCCCGGACGGCCAATGGCCTGTTCGACCGAGGCCTTGTCATCGACACCAACCTTGATCGCTTTCAGCTCGGCCTCCGTGGGCGCATAGCCGTGGCTGACGATGATCGCCGCGCATCCCGCCAACACGAAAAGAAGCGTGGCCATAAGCCCCGCCTTCACACCCAGCCTGTTCACTGCCAGCATTCGCGTCATCCTCACCCAGACCGCATATCCTTCTTGTCGGCTTAGCGAAGACGTGCAAAACAAGCAAGAAAGTTGAGGCTTACGAAAAAATTATCCTGCAAGGGTTGCAACTGAATGACGAAATCCGCTGACAAGGCCGCCGCTGTCGCGCTTGGCGCGCCCTGGATTCTGCGGCTGCGCCATCTCGACCCCAAGGGCGACAACCGCTTTGACATGCGGCCCGACGGCGCCGTGTGCAGGGATCTGGCGGGCTTTCTGGGCCTTTCGGCGCTGCGCAAGCTGCGTCTGACGGGAACGCTGCAACAGCTGGAAAACGGCGACTGGAAGCTTGACGCCATGCTCGGCGCCACCGTCGTGCAGCCCTGCGTGGTAACCGACGAACCCGTCACGACCCGTCTTGACGTGCCCGTCAGGCGCATCTTCAGCCGCAACTACAGCCCCATCCCCGAAGAGGAAGAATCGGTCTTTGACGGCAATGACGAGCTGGAACCCCTGCGCCACGAAATAGACATGATGGCGGTGCTGAGCGAATCCCTGTCGCTGGCCATTCCCGACTATCCGCGCAAGGCCGATGGAACGCTGGAAAAGACCGTTGCGACCCCCCCCGACGCGGCCCCGATCGAAGAGACTGACACAAAACCCTTTGCATCTTTGGCGCAGTTGCGCGAGAAATTGCAGAAATAGGCCGCGAGAGGATGTAAATTGGGGGTTGCGCTGACGCATTTTCCGAGTATTTTCGCGGCTTCCTTTCCAACCCCGGTTGGCGAGTGGTTCGGGTTGTGCCCGACGCTTGCCCTGCCGGGTCCGAAATCGGGCGCCCTGGCGTGCCCCAGAACCGAGGTTGTGACATGGCTGTCCCACAGAACAAGATCACCCGCTCCCGCCGGAACCAGCGCCGTTCGCACGACGCTCTGGTGGCCGACAATCCCAACGAATGCTCGAACTGCGGCGAACTCAAGCGTCCGCATCACGTCTGCCCGTCCTGTGGGCACTATGCCGACCGCGAAGTCATCGCACTGGCCGACGAGATCGATCTGGACGAAGACGCGGCGTAACACCCGTATCAGGGGGTCGGACGCATGACCGGGCAGGCGCATCCCGCGGGCAGCGCCCGCAACAAGGTGGTCATCTCGGTCGACGCGATGGGAAGCGATCGGGGCCCGGCGGCGGTTGTCGCCGGCATTGCCCGTTCTGCCAGCAAGAACCCCGAAATCAGATTCATCGTTCATGGCGACAAGCCCACGCTTGAACGCCTGATCGGGCGGCGCAAGAACCTTGCCGGCATCTGCGAGATTCGCCACGCCGAAGGCGTCGTCAACATGGACGCCAAGCCCAGCCAGGTCATGCGCAATGGCAAGGGCACCTCGATGTGGGCGGCGATCGACTGCGTGCGGCAGGGCAATGCCACCGTTGCGGTTTCCTGCGGCAACACCGGCGCGCTGATGGCGCTGTCGATGCTGCGCCTGCGCAAGCTGCCCGGTGTCACGCGACCGGCCATTGCCGTCCAGTGGCCTTCCAGCAACCCCCAGGGTTTCAACGTTCTGCTTGACGCCGGCGCCGATGTGCGGGCCGAGGCCAGCGACCTTTTGCAATACGCATTGATGGGGGCCTCGTTCGCACGCAATGGCCTTTTCATTACCAAGCCCCGCATTGGCCTGCTGAATGTGGGTACCGAAGAACACAAGTGGCGCGCCGAACTGAAGCAGGCGCTAGAGCTGATCGGCTCGCGCCAGGAACAGGGCAATTTCGATTTCGTCGGCTTTGTCGAGGGCAGTGACATCCCCTCGGATCGGGTCGATGTGATCGTCACCGACGGGTTTACCGGCAATGTGGCCCTGAAAACCGCCGAAGGCACCGCGTCCTTTGTCAGCCGCGAATTGCGGGCGGCCTTTCGCCATACCCCGCTGTCGCGCATAGGCGCATTGTTTGCCATGACCTCTCTGCGGCGCCTGCATCGCAAGATCGACCCCCGTCGCGTCAATGGCGGGGTCTTTCTGGGCCTCAACGGCACGGTCATCAAATCCCACGGCGACGCCGATGCCACCGGCGTTTCATCGGCCATCAGGCTGGCCTTTCAGCTTGCCCGAAGCGGTTTTACGGAAAAGCTTGCTGCGCGGGTTGCATCCGGTGGTCTGCAGGGCGACAATGGCGCTTCGACCCAGTCAAACGAGTGATCTTCCAGCATGAGCGTTATCCGAGCAGTCGTCAGAGGTGTCGGGCACTAC
>WFQE01000017.1 GCA_015487165.1 Paracoccaceae bacterium
GGTTCTTCGCCGATCAGGGTGATCCCACCGTCAAAACCCAGCGCGCGCAGCTTGGCCACCAGCGACGCACCCGCCTGCCCTGCCCCGACAACCACGATTTCCGTCATGTCATCCCCGCCACTTTATGCTTTCGTCTGCCCGCCGAACCTATATCCTTGGCGCGGGAAAGGCCAATAACAAACAAGGGGAAGAGAAATGATCACGGTCGGAGACAAGCTGCCCGATGCCACGCTGATGCGCATAGGCGAAAACGGGCCGGAACAGGTCAGCATCGCCAGCCTGCGCGACGGCAAGAAACTGGTGGTCTTCGGCCTGCCGGGCGCATTCACGCGCACCTGTTCGGCCCTGCACCTGCCCGGCTTCATCCGCAATGCCGAGGCCTTTCGCGCCAAGGGTGTCGATCACATCGTCTGCATCAGCGTGAACGACCCCTTCGTGATGAAGGCGTGGGACGACGCGATGGGCGCGGCGGCCGCCGGGGTCGAACTGCTGGCCGACGGTGCGTCGGAATTCACCAAGGCGGCAGGGCTTGCCTTTTCGTTGCCCGAACTGGGTTTCATCGACCGCTGCCTGCGTTTCTCGGCATATGTCGAGGATGGCAGGATCAGTGCGCTCAACCTTGAAACCCAATCAGGCGTGTGCGACCTGACCGCCGCCGAAACACTGTTGGGCCAGATTTGAAATCAGTCCAGCAGACGATCCATCTTGCGGGCCAGCCGCACGTCACGCAGGGAAAGCCCTTCGACGTCGTGGCTGGTCAGCGTGACCTCGACGCGATTATAGACGTTGCACCATTCCGGGTGGTGGTTCCATTTTTCGGCCCATATAGCGGCGCGGGTCATCCAGCCCCAGGCATCGATGAAGCTTTTGAATTCATAGGTCTTGCGGATCGCATCACGGCCCGTGACCATTTCCCACCCGGCATCAAACAGTGGGGGCAGTTCCTTTTCGCGGTCGCGTTCTTTCAGTTCGTCACTCATTCATGGTCCTCTCCGCCCCGTCTGAAGGGGCCATAGCTTGTCATTATCTCGATCTCTTCGTCCACGGCCTCGCGCTCGTCCTTCAGGAACTGTGCGACCGCACGCGCAAAGCCCGGATCCGCGATCCAGTGCAGCGAATGTGTTTGCACCGGCATGTAGCCGCGCGCAAGCTTGTGTTCACCCTGGGCGCCGGCCTCGATACGGGCCAACCCCGCCGCGATGGCAAAATCGATCGCCTGATAGTAACAGACCTCAAAATGCAGAAAGGGGTGGTGTTCCGTCGCCCCCCAATAGCGGCCAAACAGGGTATTGCGCCCGATCAGGTTCATCGCGCCGGCAATCCAGCGCCCGTCGCGCCGGCACATGACCAGCAGCACGTCGTCGCGCATGGTTTCATGGAGCAGGTCGAAAAACGCGCGCGTCAGATAGGGCGTGCCCCATTTGCGTGCGCCGGTATCCTGGTAAAAGGCCCAGACCGCATCCCAGTGTTCGGGCCGTATGTCATCGCCCGTCAGCTGGTGTATGCTACCGCCGAAGGCGCGGGCACGGGCGCGTTCCTTGCGGATGGTCTTGCGTTTGCGCGAGGACAGGCGCGCGAGGAAATCTTCGAAATCTGCATAGCCGTCATTGACCCAGTGGAATTGTTCGCCAATGCGGTGCATCAATCCCAACGCCTTGCCCGCGGCGACCTCTTCTTCGGTGCAGAAGGTCACATGAAAGGACGACAACCCGTTTTCCGATGCCAGACCGATCGCCCCCTGTATCAGCGCGGCACGGCCCTGTTCCTCGAAACCCGGCGCGCATAGAAAACGCCGGCTGGTGACGGGCGTGAACGGCACTGCCGATTGCAGCTTGGGATAATAGCGCCCGCCGGCAGTTTCAAAGGCGCGGGCCCAGGCGTGATCGAATACATATTCGCCCTGGCTGTGGCCCTTTACATATAGCGGCATCGCGGCGATCAGGTGCCCGGACTGTCTTACCAACATGTGTCGGGCCATCCAGCCCGTGCCATGACCGACCGAGCCACTGTCCTCCAGCGCCTTCAGAAAGCGGTGCGTGGTGAACGGGTCGTCAGGCGGCGCGCCTTCGGGGCAGGCCAGCGCATCCCATTGCCCGGCGGCAACGGCGTCGATCCCACCCAGAACCGAAATTTCGAGCTTGTCCTGTTCCCTCATCCCGCACAGTCAGGCACAAAGATGCTGGTTTGCCAAGCTTTGCGCGCCCTTCCGCGACCATTTGCAGGTTTTCACCTACCAGCCCGGCCCTGCGGTGGTGCCGCCGTCAACCGCCAACACAGCGCCGGTGATCCATGCCGCCGAGTCCGAGACCAGAAACAGCACCGCATTGGCGACATCGCGCGCATCCCCAAGGCGGCCCAGCGGGCAGGCGGCCTGCCAGCGGGCGACGCCTTCGGGCCAGTCTGCCGTGATCCCGTCACGCGCGACCAATCCCGGCGCAACCGCATTGACCCGCAGGCCCTGTGGGCCAAATTCCACCGCCTGCGCCTTGGTCAGTGCCTCGAGCGCGGCCTTGCTGGCACCATAGCGCCCGTGGCCCGGTGCCGGGTGAGCGGCCTCGATGGACGAGACGTTAACAACCGCCCCGCCACCCTGCCCCGCCATGATGCGGGTCAGTTGCTCGGCAGCAATCACATTGGTTTTCAGCATGTCGTCAAAGGCGGCATCCGCATCCATGCGCTGATCGGCGGCGCAGTTCACCAGGATATCGGGCCTGCCCAGAGAGGCCGCGACCTGCGCGAAAAGATCATCGGCCGCGTCTGCTTCGCTGAAATCCGCCTCGAACGCCGCTACCCGCGCGCCCAGTTCGGCAAGACGGGCCGTCAGATTCTGCGGCTCCTTGCGCCGATACTGCAACGCCACCGCGGCGCCGGCCTCGGCCAGAGAAACGGCGATTGCGGCACCAATCCCGCCGCTGGCACCGGTCACCAGCGCGACCCTGCCCGCAAGATCCGCCCCGCTCACAACGTGCCCTCGCGGATCATCCGCAGCAATATGCGGCGAATAATGTCGCCACCGATGGCGGCATTTTCCAGCACCTCTTCCAGCGTGTCGGGCTGCTGGTCCGGCCCGCCGCTGGCATTGTTGGTCACGGCAGAAAAGCCCAGCACACGCATGCCGGCATGGTTGGCGGCAATGACCTCCAGCACCGTTGACATGCCGACCAGATCGCCACCCGCCATGCGCAGAAAGCGCCGCTCGGCGCTGGTTTCGAATTCCGGCCCGTGAACGGCGGCATAGATGCCCCGTTCCAGCGCAACCCCCTCGGCATCGGCAGCACTTGCCGCAGCGGCCCGCAGATCGGGGTCATAGGCGCGCGACATATCTGGAAAGCGCAGGCCCAGCCTGTCGTCATTCGGGCCAGCCAGCGGATGCACGCCGAGAAAACTGATGTGATCCTGTATCAGCACGGCCGAGCCCATCCGCAGATCGGGGTTCAGCGCGCCCGCTGCATTTGTCACCACATAGCTTTTCGCGCCCAGCGCCCGCATGACGTAAACCGGCAGCACGATATCGTCGCCCTGCCAGCCCTCATACAGGTGAAACCGCCCGTTCTGGGCCACGACCGGAAGATCGCCCAGCATGCCCAGCAGCAATTCGCCCGCATGCGACGGCGCGGTGGAAACGGGGAAGCCGGGCAGATCGGCATAGGCCAGACGCGCCACCAGGCGGATATCGTCAAGAACGGGCCCCAGCCCCGTGCCGGTCACGATCGCTGCATGAGGCACGAAATCGGTAACGCGGCGGATTGCGGCAACCACATCGTCGACACGGGAAGAAAAACCTTCCTTCATGCGCCATCCTCCAGCGCCGCGCGGATCCGGGGCTGCAAGGCCCGCACATCTGCGACCAACTTGTCCACATCCATCGTCAGCAACTGCCGATCCCTGACCACCTGTCGCCCCGAAACGAACACATCGCGTACATCGCCCCGCCCTGCGGCAAAGACCACATGGTTGATCGGGTCAAAGATCGGGGCCGCATGTGGCCCGGTGATATCCAGCAGGATAAAATCGGCCCGCTTGCCCGGCGTGATCGAGCCCAGCCGGCTTTCGGCCGCCAATGCGCGCGCGCCATTGATCGTTGCCATCTGCAACACCTCGCCAACCGGCATGGCGGTAGCATCCTCACGCACCCCCTTGTGCAGGGTCGCCGCCAGCCGCATGGCCAGCCACATATCCATGTCATTGCCGCTGATCGGCCCGTCCGTGCCAAGGCACAGGCTGACCCCGCGCATCACCATCTCGGGCACCGGCGCGACACCCGACGCCAGCTTGAGATTGGACATCGGGTTATGCACCACATGGGTGCCGGTTCGGGCCAGAAGCTCCATCTCGTCGCAATCCACATGCACGCAATGGGCCAGCACGGTGCGCGGCGACAACGCCCCCATGGCGCTGAGATGGCCGATCACGC
>WFQE01000018.1 GCA_015487165.1 Paracoccaceae bacterium
GATACCCCTTGGGCCGAGGCGTTGTTTGGCGAAGAACGGGTTCTTGCCGCGGCGCTGCACCTTGTGAATGACCGGACGGTCACGGTTGCGGCGGATCTGGGTGAGGTGACATATTACCACCTTCTTTTCGACGGTCACGAGGTGGTCTATTCCAACGGTCTGCCAAGCGAGAGCCTGCATCCCGGCGACATGGCCATGGACGCGCTGGGAAAGGCGGCGCGCGCAGAGGTGGTTGAACTGTTTCCCGAACTTGCGGATCGCGACGGCGCAGGGGAAACGGCGTTGCCGGTACTCAAGCGTTTCGAGGCCGAGGTTCTGGCGAGCTACGGGCTCTGAACAGGGGCAGTGGCCCATTCCATCTGGCTCACGGTTTCCACGGCACCCGGTCGCGCTGCCCGCAGCCTTGCCAGCGCGTCATCAGGGGCCTGTCCGCGCTCGACCATCAGGCGCAGCGCGACCATGCCCGACCGACCCCGACCCGCCATGCAGTGCAGCAATACCTTCCCGCCGCGATCAAGGGTGGCATGCAGCCGTGCCGACAGATCGGCCCATGGCGCGTCGGGTGGCGGGGCGTTGAAATCGGCAATGGGGAAATGGGCGTGGGCGATATCCATCAGCGCCAGTTCGCGGCCCAGATCCTCCATGCCAAAGCGGGCCATTTCGGCCATCGTGGTCATGGAAACGACGATATCGGCACCCCAGCGGGCGATGGTTGACAGGTCCGCCAGCGCCTTGCCATCGCGCCCGGGCAGGGGGCTGATACCCGCCCGCCCGCCGCCGATCATGTCGATTTGCGCGATTTGAAATGTCATGCCTGCCGTTCCGTCAGGTTTGTAAATGAACGCTGTGGTGCACGGGTTTCTGTCGATGTCCTTATACACCGGCGCTGGGCAATTATGCACCAGGGGGAATCCTGTTCGGGGTTTCTCTGCGGCAGCGCCCGCCCGCCCCCCAAGGCGGGCGCTGCCCTCAACTCGCGATGGAACCCGTCAAGAATGCGAATGGAAATGACCCGGCGCGAACCGGCTCAAAGGCGAACCGGCATCGGGCTTGCAGTGTGACGGATTTCATGCCCACCCCGCCTTGCTTGGGACTCGCCTTTCGCGGCGTGTGCCGCTAGGAATGGGTGGCAGGAAAACGAACCGGGGTCAAATGAGCGACGCATCCGATCAGCGAAATTATCAGGTTCTGGCGCTGAAATACCGCCCTCAGACCTTTGCCGACCTGATCGGTCAGGATGCCATGGTGCGCACCCTGAAAAACGCCTTTCAGGCCGACCGGATCGCACATGCCTTCATCATGACCGGCGTGCGTGGCGTGGGCAAGACCACCACCGCGCGCATCATCGCCAAGGGGCTGAACTGCATCGGCCCCGACGGCCAGGGCGGCCCCACGGTAGAGCCCTGCGGCGAATGCGAGCCCTGCCGCGCCATCGCCGAGGGGCGCCATGTGGACGTGATGGAGATGGACGCCGCCAGCCGCACCGGCGTCGGCGACATCCGCGAGATCATCGACAGCGTGCATTACCGGGCCGCCAGCGCGCGCTACAAGATCTATATCATCGACGAGGTTCACATGCTGTCCACCAGCGCCTTCAACGCGCTGCTGAAAACGCTGGAAGAACCGCCCGAGCATGTGAAATTCATCTTTGCCACCACCGAAATCCGCAAGGTGCCGGTGACGGTGCTGAGCCGCTGCCAGCGTTTCGACCTGCGCCGGATCGAGCCCGAGGTGATGATCGCCCATCTGCGCGGCATCGCCGAACGCGAAGGCGCGCAGATCAGCGATGATGCCCTGGCTCTGATCACGCGCGCGGCCGAGGGCTCGGTGAGGGATGCGCTGTCGCTGATGGATCAGGCGATCGCCCACGGCGCCGGCGAGACCTCGGCCGAACAGGTGCGCGCCATGCTGGGGCTGGCCGACCGGGGCCGCGTGCTGGATCTGTTCGAACTGATCATGCGTGGCGATGCAGCAGGCGCTTTGCAGGAACTTTCCGGCCAGTATGCCGATGGTGCCGACCCGATGGCGGTGCTGCGCGATCTGGCCGAGGTGACGCATTGGACCTCGGTTATCAAGATCACCCCCGAGGCCGCCCAGGACCCCACCGTCAGCCCCGACGAATGCGCCCGCGGCCGTGATCTGGCCGAACGCCTGCCCATGCGGGCGCTGACGCGGATGTGGCAGATGCTGCTGAAGGCGCTGGAAGAGGTGGCGCATGCCCCCAACGCCATGATGGCGGCGGAAATGGCGATCATCCGGCTGACCCATGTCGCCGACCTGCCCAGCCCCGAGGATCTGGTGCGCAAGCTGCACAACACCCCGCCGACCGGGCCGGGCGGCGGCGGTGGTGCGGTTTCTGGCGGCACGGGCGGTGTGACGGCGCGCGCGCAGATGGCCGCCGCCGCGCAATCTGCCGCGCAACCAACCCCGCAATCGGGCGGGGTTTCTGCCGTGGCCGGCGGGGGCGCGACCGCCGCGGCACCTGCGGCCGAGGCGGCGCTTGCCCGCTTTCCCACCTTCGATTCGGTTGTCGATCTGATCCGCGCCAATCGCGACATGCAGCTGCTGGTCGAGGTCGAGGATACGCTGAAACTGGCCCGATACACGCCGGGGCGGATCGAATTCGAGATGACCGAAAAGACCTCGCGCGATCTGGCCGCGCGGCTGTCGTCGCGGCTGCAATCCTGGACCGGCCTGCGCTGGGGCGTGTCGGTCGTGTCCGAAGGCGGCGGCCCCACCATCCGTGAATTGCGCGAGGCCGCGCGCAACGACCTGCATGCCCAGGCGATGGCCCATCCGATGGTGCAGGAGGTGCTGAAACATTTTCCGGGGGCTGAAATCCTGGCCGTGAAACCCGATATGCAGGACGAGGCGGACAATATGGTTCCGCTTGACATCGACGCGGCGGGCGATGATTGGGACCCGTTCGAAGGCGACTGAAACACCGATCCAGTGAGGAGCATCACATGCTGAAAGGTTTGGGTGGGCTTGGCGACATGGCCAAGCTGATGA
>WFQE01000019.1 GCA_015487165.1 Paracoccaceae bacterium
GGGGCTCGGGGCGGGGGGTTTTTGCGCTGTCCTCGCCATTTCGCTTGCGGATGACATCTGCGATACGCGAACGGATCCGGTCGGCGCCCGGTGCCGCGATTTCGATTTCGGGCGGCTCTGGCGTCACCAGCTCGGGTGCAGGGGTCTTGATCACCGGGGGGCGGCGTACGAATGCCGTGGTATTTTTCCCAAGGATCGAGGGGCGCAATGGTTTTTCAGGTTCGCCGGGGCTGCCGCGTTCATTTGTTGCTGACGGGTATTCTACCGGCTTGACGCGGCGCGCCCTCATATGCGGGCTGAGCGATAGCAGCATGCGCGCCACATGCCGAAGCAGCTTGCCTGTCAGTTTGGCCAGCATGTCATAGCTGACGACAACACCGACCACCATGAACTGTCCGATTGCAGCAAGCTCGACCCGGGAAAAACCAAGGACGAAAAGACTGCTGGCAAGCAGCAACAACCCCAGAATGGCAGTAATGAAGCGCACCGAAAACAGCAGGTCGAACGGCGACATGGAAAGAAAGGCCGCAAGGGCGGTATCGCCTGCAAGGCCACCCAGACCAAAGCTGTGTGGCCAGCTGCCCCATGGGGCATAGGTGGATGCAAAAACCGTGCCAACGGCAATGGCGATGGGCGAGAAGATGATGCGCGAAAACAGCCGCTCTTCGCCGCGATGAAAAAAGAACCGCAGACCCCAGCCCAGAAAGACGACCGGAATACCCCAGGCCGCCACACCGATGGTCACATAAAGAGGGCTTGCGATGGTCGCGCCGAAACGGCCCAGCAGGTTGTGGGCGGGCGCGTCGGTCGCGCTCAGCCAGCTTGGGTCATCCGGCGTGTATGACCACAGCATCGCGGCCCCCATCGCCGCAACAGCCATCATCAGCAGGCCGAGAAGTTCCTTGCCACGTTGTTGCAGCGCCATCTGCATGTCGCTTTCCAGCAGCGGATCCCGTTGTCTGACCTGATAAGCCATCTCTGCTTGCCTCACTGGTTGATGCAGTCGCGGATCATTTCCAGACCGCGCTGCATTTCGTTTTCTTTGGCCACCATTGCGACCCGTATGTATTTCTGCCCGGGATTTTCACCTTCAACCTCGCGCCCCAGATAGGCGCCGGGCAGCACCTTGACGCCGGTTTCGCGCCACAGCTTGAGGGTTGTCGCCTCGCCATCGCCCACATCCAGCCAGAGGAAAAACCCGGCTTGTGGCGGCGTGTAATGCGGCATGTCGTGAAACAGACGGTCGGCGATTTCGTATTTGCGCCGGTAGAGGGCGCGGTTTTCCCGCACATGTGTTTCGTCGGCCCATGCGCGCGCGGCAACCTCTTGCAGCGGCAGCGGCAATGGTGCGCCGGCATAGGCGCGAAGGCGCTTCATCTCGGCAATGTTGCGGGGTCCACTTGCGGCGAAGCCCGATCGCAGGCCCGGCAGGTTGGAACGCTTGGATAACGAGTGAAAGGCGACCACCCGTTCGGGATCGGCGCCAGTTTCACGGGCGACCTCAAGCACCCCGGGCGGCGGTGTGTCCCGGTAGATTTCGGAATAGCATTCATCCGCGAAGATGATGAAATCATGCTTTTCGGCCAGTTCCAGCAGGGTGCGCCAGTATCCGCGCGAGGCAATGGCGCCTTGCGGGTTCGAGGGCGAACAAAGATACACGATCGCGGTGTCATTCATAACGTCATCGGACAGTTTGCCGAAATCGGGAAGAAAGCCATCCTCCTGCGGGGACGGAATGAAAACCGGCTCGGCGCCAACGGCGGCGGCGGCAACGGCGTAAACCTGATAAAACGGATTGGGGATCAGCACCTTGGGTTGCCGGCCGTTCTTGCGTTCGGGGCACAGGGCGATGCAGGCATTGAACAGACCTTCGCGGGTGCCGTTCAGCACCAGGATATCGGTGGCGGGATCCTTGTTTACCCCATAGCGCCGGTTCAGCCAGCCGGTGATTGCACTGCGCAGCCCGTCGTTGCCGTCATTCGGGGGGTATTTTGCAAACCCTTCCAGATGGTTGGCAATAACCTCGCCCACAAATGCGGGCATGGGGTGGCGTGGCTCGCCAATCGACATGGCGATCTCGGGCCCGCCCGGCGCATGGCCGGCAAGCAACGCCCGCAGACGCGGAAACGCATATTCTGGCAGGTTCGAAAACCGCTCGGGAAACCGCATTATTGCCTCATTGTCCGGGGTCTAAGCGCCCCATTTCCTGAAACAATACCGCGAGTTTGCCTTTGGGTCCAGCGTCACCTTGCCCTGAAGGCGCCCGAGCTGCCGGTTGTTTTCAGGCCAGCGCCGTTTCAAGCGCCTTGCCAAGGCGCAACAGGCGTGCCTCGGTGTTGGGGGCGCCAAGCAGCATGATCCCGGCCGAGGGGACGCCTGTGGGAAGCGTCAGCGCACACAGCCCCATCAGGTTGCCGATGCGGGTGTTGCGCAGCGCCTGCAGGTTTTCGGTGACATAATACACATGATCGGTTTTCAGGCGTTCAAGATTGGGGGGCAGGATGGGCGATGTCGGCACGATCACCGCGTCAAAGCCGGCCGTCTTTTCAAGATATGCCGCGCGCAGTTTGCGCAATGTCATCCAGTCCTGCACATATTGCACCCCGCTGAATTTTGCGCCGGCGCGAAAACGGTCAAGGATCTCGTGGAACATCAGCTCGGGCGCGGCTTCGATCACATCGCGCCATTGCGCATAGGCATCGACCGTGAAAAGACAGGCTGAAAGCGGCATGGCCTGCGTGACTTCGGGGATTTCGCCATGCACCACGGTCGCGCCGGCATCTTTCAGGGCGTTGACCGCGCGCTCAAATCCCTTGAGGGGCGTTTCACGCACGTCTTCCATTCCGACATTGTCGAGAATCAGAAAGCGCCGGCCTGCAAGGCTGGCATTTGTCAGGTCGGGGGCCTTGGTGCCGCCCAGCGCGGCAAGGAAAAGCGCGGCATCCTCGACCGACCGACAGAGCGGGCCGACGGTGTCGAAGGTTTCACACAGCGGCACGACGCCCCGAAGGGACAGCAGGCCATGCGTTGTTTTCAACCCCACAAGATCGTTCCAGGCGGACGGAATGCGCACCGAACCGCCCGTGTCCGACCCGATCCCGCAGGGGGCCAGGCCAAAGGCAACACTTGCCGCCGCCCCGGAAGAAGAGCCCCCGGGCACGGCATCCGCGTCGTTCACGCAGGGCGGTGTTGCAGTGACCGGGTTGTAGCCCAGCCCCGAAAAGGCAAGTTCGCTCATATGCGTCTTGCCAAGGCAGACCAGGCCGGCGGATGTTGCATTTTCAACAACTTCGGCGTCGCGTTCGGGGATGCGCCCTTTCAGATGCGCGGATCCCGCTTCGGTTGGCACGCCGGCGGTGTCGAACAGGTCTTTCCAGGATACGGGCACACCGTCCAGCGGGCCCAGCCGCAGCTTGTTGCGCGCACGGCTTGATGCGGCGCGGGCCTCGTTCAGCGCGCGATCACGGGTGACGACCGTATAGATACTGTCGCGCAGGGGGTGGCTGTCGATGGCATCAAGATAGGTTTCGGCAAGTGCCAGCGGGTCGATCTCGCCGCGTTCGATTCCCTTGCCAAGTTCCGCGGCGCTTTGAAACAGCCAATCCTGCGACATCTCGCTCTCCTGTTTTTTGGATATGGCGCACGGTAACCGGCCTTTCGGCAATGGACAATCCCGCCCGTTGCGCCATAAAGGGGGCATGGTGACAGACAGCGACATCCTGATCATTGGCGGCGGCCTCAATGGCCCGGCTCTGGCGCTTGCGCTTGCCCAGGGCGGGCTGAGTGTGACCATGATTGATGCCTTGCCGCTGAAGCTGCTCCAGGGCGACGATTTCGATGGTCGCGCCTATGCGCTGGCACTGGCGTCGAAACGCATGTTGTCGGCGCTGGGCATCTGGCAAGAGGTTGACGCAAACAGCCAGCCCATTCTTGATATTGTCGTGTCCGACGGAAAGCCGGGCGAAGGTGCGGCGCCTTGGACGCTGCATTTCGACCATGCCGAAATCGAAGAAGGCCCCATGGGCCATATGCTTGAAGACCGCTATCTGCGCCGCGCGCTGCTGGCTGCGGTCGAGGCAGACAGCAGGATCACGGTAATACATGGCCGAAAGGTTGTGGATCAGGTCATTCACGAAGACCGGGCCGAGGTCACACTGGATGACGGCACGGTGTTGAGCGCATGTGTTCTGGTCGGCAGCGACGGGCGCGACAGCGGCACAGCACGCCGGGCGGGCATCAGCCGCACGGGGTGGGGATATGACCAGACGGGTCTGGTCTGTGCCATTGCCCATGACAAGCCTCATCACGGGGTTGCGCATCAGTTTTTCATGCCGTCGGGGCCGCTGGGAATTCTTCCCTTGCCGGGCAACCGCTGTTCGATTGTCTGGGCGGAAACATCCGAGCGCGCGAAATGGATCCAGTCGCTGCCCGATGACGAATACCTTGCCGAGCTGCGCCCGCGTTTCGGCGATTTTCTGGGCAATATAGCGCTTGAGGGCAAGCGGTTTGCCTATCCGTTGAAACTGACGATCGCCAACAGTTTCGTTTCCGATCGCCTGGCGCTTGTGGGCGATGCCGCCCATGGCATGCACCCGCTGGCCGGACAGGGGCTGAACATGGGGTTGCGCGACGTTGCGGCGCTGGCCGAGGTTCTGATCACCGCAGCACGGCGGGGCGAGGATATTTCCTCGCCGCTGGTGCTTGAACGATATCAGCAATGGCGGCGGTTTGACGTGGCCTCGATGGCGGTTGCAACGGACGGTATCAACCGGCTGTTTTCAAACGACAACCCGATCTTGCGGCTTGGGCGCGATCTTGGGCTGGGGCTGGTCAATGCGGTGCCGGGATTGCGCCGTGGCCTGATGCGCAATGCGGCCGGGCTGACCGGCGAACTGCCGCGGTTGATGCAGGGGCAGCCGATTTAGGGCGGAACCTTCTCAGCCAAACAGTGCGGCGTATTGTTGCCGCAAGGCGTTTTTTTGCACCTTGCCCATGGTGTTTCGCGGCAACTCTTCGACAAATATCACCGTCTTTGGCTGCTTGAAACCTGCCAGCGATTTTTCAAGCGGCGCCACGATCTGCGCAGCGTCAAGCGCAGCCCCCTGTTTGGGCACGACGATGGCAACGACGGCCTCGCCGAAATCCGGGTGGGGCACGCCGATGACGGCGCTTTCCAGAACGCCATCAATGGCGTCGATCA
>WFQE01000020.1 GCA_015487165.1 Paracoccaceae bacterium
AAAGGTGCGCATCATGATCAGATCGACATAGCGCGACAGCACGCGGGCGGTGTCGGCGATGGTCTCGCCATGGCCCAGCTGCATGTCGGCCCCTGACAGCACCATCGTCTGCGCCCCCAGCTGGCGCGCGCCCACGTCAAAGCTGACGCGCGTGCGGGTGCTGGGCTTTTCAAAGATCAGCGCGACCATGCGCCCGGCCAGCGGCTGTTCGTCGTCAGGCGCGCCGCGGGGGCGACCGGCGCGGACCTGTTTCATGGCGGCGGCCTGGTCGATGATCGCCCGCAGATCGGCGGCGTCGGTCTTGTTGATATCCAGAAAATGGGTCATTGGGCTGCCTCGATCGTTTCTGCCGCCTTGTGCAGGCGCGCAATTCCTTCGTCTATTTCTTCGTCGGTAATGTTCAACGGCGGCAGCAGGCGGATCACGTTGTCGCCGCCCGGCACTACCAGGACATGGGCCTTGTAGCCGGCATTCACCACGTCCATGTTGGCAGGCTTGCAGCGGATCCCCAGCATCATGCCAAGGCCGCGCACGGATTCGAACACGTCCGGGTGCGTGGCAACCAGCCCCTCCAGCTTTTGCCGCAAGAGCGACGACTTGCGCCGCACCTCGGCCAGGAAATCGTCATCGGCGACCTTTTCCATGACCTTCAGCCCCACGGCACAGGCCAGCGGGTTGCCCCCATAGGTGGAACCATGCGTGCCCGCGACCATGCCCGAGGCCGCGCGCTCGGTCGCAAGGCAGGCGCCCAGCGGAAAGCCTCCGCCGATACCCTTGGCGACCGCCATGATGTCGGGGGTCACGCCCGCCCATTCATGGGCAAACAGACGCCCGGTGCGCCCCATGCCGCACTGGATTTCATCCATGATCAGCAGCAGGCCGTGTTCGTCGCAGATCTCGCGCAGGGCACGCAGAAAGGCATCGTCGGCGGGTTTGATGCCGCCCTCGCCCTGCACCGGCTCGACCATGATCGCGGCGGTGCTGTCATCGATGGCGGTGCGGGTTGCGTCGATGTCTCCGAAAGGCACATGTTTGAAACCCGGCATGTCGGGGCCGAAACCCTTGACCAGCTTTTCGGCACCGGCCGCCGCGATGGTGGCCAGCGTGCGGCCGTGAAAGGCCTCGGCAAAGGTGATGATGGTGTTGCGCCCCTCATGGCCTGCGGCGCTGAAATGCTTGCGCGCCATCTTGATCGCACATTCCACCGCCTCGGCCCCGGAATTGGCAAAGAACACGGTGTCGGCGAAAGTCGCGTCAACCAGCGCCTCGGCCAGCTTTTCCTGGTTGGGGATGCGATACAGGTTCGACGTATGCCACAGGGTTTCGGCCTGCGCCTTGAGCGCCGCGACAAGGTCGGGATGGGCATGCCCCAGCACGTTGACCGCGATGCCGGCGCCAAGATCGAGATATCGGCTGCCGTCGGCCTC
This sequence comes from Paracoccaceae bacterium, assembly GCA_015487165.1. GTDB lineage: Bacteria > Pseudomonadota > Alphaproteobacteria > Rhodobacterales > Rhodobacteraceae > UBA5972. Next base: position 1,428 of record WFQE01000020.1, read on the forward strand.
GGTCAGCCAGCTGCCCTTGCCCGAGACAAAGGAAAGCGGCGCGCGCGCATAGGTCGGCAAAACGGCGGGTATCATGGCAAAAACCTTTCGTGGAAGGCCCGTGTAAAGTCTGTGATGTGACGCAAAGTCACGGGCGAGTCAATTGTCGGTGGATGGATGATCGTGACGGAACAGGGCGCAAGACCGGGGGTCTGCGCCAATGGTGGCTTCAGCGTCGGCGTCGGGCCAGAAGATATGTTCCGCTCAGGGTCATGGGCGACGGTTTAGCCGGCGCCGGTGGCTTTGTCCAGCCCGGGGCATGGCTCAGCTTTTCAGCCGGTAACCGCTGGCAAACCACCGCCACGCCCACAGGCCCAGTACCAGCACCAGCCCGCCACAGAACAGCGCACCAACCGCGGGGCTGCCGTCGGACGCGCCGATGACGCCATATCTCAGCCCGTCGATCAGATAGAAGATCGGGTTGAAATGGGTCAGCTTTTGCAACAACGGCGGCAGAACCTCGATCGAATAGAAGGTGCCCGACAGAAAGCTGAGCGGCGTGATGATGAAATTGGTGATCGCGTTCATCTGGTCGAACCGGTCGGAAATGATCCCGGCCAGTATCCCGATCAGCGACAGCAGCGCGCTGCCCAGCAGGATGAACAGAAGCGCCCAGAGCGGGTGCGCGATGCCGACACCCAGCACCGGAAAGGTGACCACCATCACGGCACCGGCCACCGCCAGCCCGCGCAGCACCCCGCCCATCACATAGCCGACCACCAGCTCGGCCGGCGAAAGCGGCGGCATGAGGGTATCGACGATATTGCCCTGGATCTTGGAAATCACCAGCGAGCTTGCCGTATTGGCAAAGGCATTCTGGATCACCGTCATCATCAGGATGCCGGGCGCCAGAAAATGCGCGAACGGCACGCCCATGACCTCGCCCCGCCTTGTGCCCAGCGCCAGACTGAACACCAGCAGGAACAGGCCCGCCGTGATCAGCGGTGCCAGCACGGTCTGGGTCCAGATGGTGGTGAAACGGATCACCTCGCGCTCGGTCAGGGTATAAAGGCCCAGCCAGTTGACCCGCCCAAAGCGCCGGGTGCCCTTGCCGAATTCGCGCCTGTCCAATGCCATTGCCTCGCCCTTTCAGAAACTTTTGCCACATGTCTTGTAACCGCCCTGCCAAAGGTTACAATGGGCGGTCAATCAATTCTGGCCTGTGCCGTGGCGCCACGTGACGCGCGCAGGCACATGAACATGCAGGAGCAGACCATGTCCTGGACGGATGAACGAGTCGAAAAACTGAAATCGATGTGGGCCGAAGGCAAGAGCGCCAGCCAGATCGCCAAGGAACTTGGCGGCGTGACCCGCAACGCGGTAATCGGCAAGGTGCATCGCCTGGGCCTGTCCAACCGCAACGCATCGGGAACCAAGACCAAGCCCGCAACAGACAAGCCCGCGCCGAAGGCAGCCCCCCCGAAAAAGGCAGCCGAAGCAGAAACACCCAAACCCGCCGAACCGGAAACTCCGGCAGAAAAACCGGCGGAAAAGAATCTGCCAATCCCACCGCGGCGCCCCATCATCAAGGCGGGCCAGCCCCTGCCGCCACAGCCTTCGGCCAACGAGGTCAGCGAAGAAGCGCTTGCCAAGGTGCGCAAGGTGGAAAAGACCGCCAAGCGCCTGTCTCTGATGGAACTGACCGAACGCACATGCAAATGGCCCGTTGGCGACCCGGCGACCGACGACTTCTGGTTCTGCGGCCACCCCGTGCAACAGGGCAAGCCCTATTGCGAAGCCCATGTTGCGGTTGCCTTTCAACCGATGTCCACCCGGCGCGACCGGCGCGCCTCGCGCTGACCGGATGGCCTTGCCGGACAAGGCAGCACAAGACAGGACAGCGCAAAAGCAACCGGCCGAGACGGGATGAAATCACTCAAGAAAGTCATCCGAAAGACCGGCCGAGGCACGCAATATGCCGCGCTCTGCTTTCGCGTGCACAAGAAACGGGGATGCGAGATCCTCTTGGTCACCAGCAGGGGAACCGGTCGATGGATCCCGCCCAAGGGCTGGCCCATACCGGATACCCCCCCCCACGAAAGCGCGGCGGTGGAGGCCCTTGAAGAGGCGGGTGTCACGGGCGAGGTTCTGCCCTATGCGCTGGGCCGCTACAAATATCACCGCGCCCCCGACGACCAGCACAACATTTCGGATGAGGCCTATATCTTTCCGCTGCGCGTGACCAGGCAGCACCGCGATTTCAAGGAAAAAGGCCAGCGCCGCATCAAGTGGTTCAGCAGAAAACGAGCGGCCAAGATGGTGCGCGAACCCAAGCTGAAAAAGATCATTCGAAATTTTGACCCCAATTCCCTGCCGCGGGACGGCTGGAAGCAATTCCCGGGACATTGACGGGTGCGACCATCGGCACCTTGGCGCTCTTGAAAGCGCATCCATATCGGTCGGAGTGGAGACCGCTTGCAACCATTGGGAACATGGCGCAATTTTAATGATGCTTGGCGTTGACACAATGCCTGATACCGTTATGTTATCAGACGCGCGCAACAGATATCAGGAGATATTGAAAATGAAAAAATTGATTCCGCTCGCCGCGGCTATTGCCCTCGCCGCGACCGCCGCTACTGGTGCCATGGCCGGCGAAAAAATCAAACCCCTCAAGGTGACGAAATCCACACAAGCCGTACCGCCCACATCGTTGGGCCTTGGCGGCCTCGGCGCCGCCGGTACAGGCGCGCTTGTGGCAGGTGTGGTTGTGACCACTATCGTGGTTGTTGCCAATTCTACATCGGGCACCTGAACCGAAAGCATCCGGAAGCGGGCCTCGCGGCCCGCTTTTTTTTGTCTTTTTTCCGGTCTTGTGAAGCACCTTCAAGCTGTGCAATCTTCATTTCAGAACGTACCAGTTGATTTCTCGGGGGAAATATAATGAAGCGGCTTTTCGTGCTGGCTTTTGTCGTTCTCGCAGGGTGTGGATCCGCTTATATTTCTCCTACCGTCCAGGAAGTTTCAAAGAATTCGGGCGCGGATATCAGCGTAAAGGTCATTCAACTGACGCCTGCATCCATACGTGCAGCAAATCGCTCTCGCTATGTCCCCAAGCGCCTGCCCAAGGCGTTTGAAAAGCTGACAGCCATGCCGGTTGTGCAAGTTTCGGCGCCTGACCTTCCACAGCCCCCGGTCCAGCCCGAAAATCGCCCGAAACATCTGGAAATGCGTTTGCCGCCGGCACTTGACCCTGGCCCCTACCGGCTTGGCATCGGGGATGTGATCCTGTTGAAAACGTCAACACTGTCTTCATCGGCGGATCAGCCCTCCATTGTCCCGGGCACGCCCGGCATCGCGCCAAGCATGGCAGCCCCTGCGCGCCCCAAGCCACAACAATACACGGTGCAAGATGATGGCACGATCGCGATACCCGATATCGGCCGTGTCAATGTCGCCGGCCTGACCGTTTCCGAAGCCGAAGCCGAAATCTTCAAGGCCCTTGCCAAGAACCAGATCACCTTGCGCTTTGGGCTTGACGTGGCCGGGTTCAATTCCAAACGGGTCGTCATAGGGGGTGCGGTTGGACAGCCCGGCGTGGTGCCGATACGGCTGCAGCCCCTGCATCTGGGTGAAGCATTGCAACTGGCGGGTGGAATTACAGCGAAAGACCAGGATTATGCCACCATACGTCTGTATCGCGACGGAAAGCTTTACCAGATTCCGGTGACCCGTTTCCTCATGGACCCCAAATTGCAGAAACTCGTTCTGAAAGATGGTGACAGCATCTATGTCGACACCGAATTCGATCTGGGAAAAGCGCAGGCCTATTTTGCACAACAGATACAGATGATGGATCTGGACTATTCTGCACGATCCAGGGCGCAGAAGCGGCTGGATCGTGAAATTTCCAGGCAGAAAGCGCGGCTCGACGAAATTCGTGCGAACTTTCAGGCCCGCGTGGCCCTTGATGCGGTACCGCGTGATTATGTCTACCTGGCGGGCGAAGTCGTCAAGCAGGGGCGCTTTACCTTGCCGTTCAACCGCCGGGCCTCGTTGGCTGACGCCCTGTTTTCGTCTTCGGGCATCACGACCCAGGTTGCCAATGTCAGCCAGATCTACGTCCTGCGCGGCAACCGGAAGGGCAATTCGGTCACGGCGTATCAGCTTGATGCCCGGAATATCGCCTATATGGTCATGGCGACCAAGATGGAGCTGAGGCCGAACGATATCATATTCGTGGCGGAGCAGCCGGTCACCAAATGGAATCGGACCGTCAGCCAGATCGGGCCGTCCTTCATCCAGGCATTCGCGGCACGCATAAAATAGGGCGCGCGCTCCAGTTCCAGGGCGAAATCGGCAATCGACTACCTTTTTTTGGCGAGAAGGTAAGGAAACCTTAACCCCAAAAGGTTGATTTGTGTCTCAACCCGGTTCATCCTTGCAGGTGTTAGACTGAAATGCCCATTTTCTTAGACTTAGACAGGCGATCTGATGCTGGATCATGTTTTAGGCGATGTTTCCCGGTCAAGGGGACCGACAGACAACCTGCTGCCGCCCCTGATCGGCGGAGGAAAGGTATTTTGGGCCTGCAAGCGGGGTTTCGATATCGGCGTCAGCCTTCTTCTCATGCTTGTCCTGATCCCGGTTGCCGGCGTTCTGATCATTCTCAACCCGTTTCTGAACAGTGGCCCGCTGTTTTACGTTCAGGAAAGGATGGGGAGGAACTGCGTGCCCTTTCGGGCGATCAAGTTCCGCTCGATGATGCATGTGGGTGAAATTCTGCGAGGGCATGAGGATCCGATCGAAATCGAACGAATTACCCCTTTGGGTCGTTTCATGCGGAAATGCCGTATCGATGAGCTTCCGCAGATCATCAATGTGCTGAAGGGCGAGATGAGCCTGATTGGCCCACGGCCCGACTATTACGAACACGCAAAGGTATTTCTGGCCTCGGTCCCCGGTTATGCTGAAAGGCATGTCATCCGCCCCGGCATCAGTGGGCTCGCACAAATAGAGGTCGGCTATACGCAAGGCTGCGAGGCCACGCGCAAGAAGGTCGCGGCAGATTTGCGTTATATCCGCAACGCCGGTTTCCGTATGGAAACCTGGCTGGTCTGGAAAACCCTTGTCACCGTCCTTGGTTTCAAGGGCGCCTGAAACGGCCATTTGGCAATCTGCGCGAAGGCCACGTCCACAACGCTGGCACGGGTGTACACACTTGCCGTCGGCCAGCTCTTACCGAACCATGCTCAGTATCGCCCTGCCCGCGCGTTGACGAAACGATCAGCTTGCAGTCCTCCGGTATTTCGATGAAGTGAAATCAGGATTCGAAAGACCGGAAAGACAGCAGATGACATTGGCAGAAGAAATTACCTTTGGGGGCGCGGATTTCGACCGCTTGGCCCTGTTGCGCCGGGATGATGCGCGAATAACCCACCTGCTGCGCCAGCCGGAAACCCGCGTTCTGCCGATATGGCGCAACCGTGTGCCTGTTGATGGAAACGACCGCCTTTTCATGGCACCGGCCGATCATCCGGTATTCGCCGATGCTGTTGCACCGGCGGCATTTCTGGGTCTCCGCGAGGGGCGAGCGCTATTTGCCCGCGATATTTCGGCATGGGGTGGCGACAGCGCGGCACCTGTCGGCGGTGGTGCCTGGGACAGCACAGCCCATCACCACCCCGAAACACCCGACGGCTGCGTCTTTGTCGATCTGAGACAGGTCATGTTCAGACTTTCCCCGCTAGACGCCGAGCTGGCCGCCATGTCGATCGGGCTGTTTGCCTGGCATCGCCACCACCGCTTTTGCGCGAATTGCGGTGCTGCAAGCCACATCACCATGGCCGGCTGGCAGCGCGAATGCCGCGATTGCGGCCGCCAACATTTCCCCCGCACCGATCCGGTGGTGATCGTGCTGGTCACCTCGGGCAATGATCTTCTTCTGGGGCGATCGCCGGGCTGGCCCGAGGGCATGTATTCGCTGTTGGCTGGCTTCATGGAACCGGGGGAAACCGTCGAAATCGCAGCCCGGCGCGAAGTATTCGAGGAAACCCGCATCAAACTGGGGCCCGTCACCTATCTGGCCAGCCAGCCCTGGCCTTTTCCCTCTTCGCTGATGATCGGCTGTCGCGCCGAAGCCACCAACCGGACGATCGAGATCGACAGCCAGGAAATCGAGGATGCCCGCTGGATATCGCGCGAAGAGGTCATGGCCGCGTGGGCAAACCCCGGCGGCGCAATCATCGCCCCGCGCGAGGGGGCAATTGCATCGTTTTTGATAAGGAACTGGTTGTCAGGCCGCCTTTCATAGGGCAAAGCTTGGGGATAATTCGCAGCAGACAGGCATCGCGAGAATGAAATTTACAGGCAAGACCGAAATTGAAGCAACACTGAACGACACTTTTGCAGCCATCGCCGATTTCGAAATGTTCGAGAACCACGCCCGGCAATCCGGGGCAAAGGTCGCGCGGATCGATGATCTGGCCTCGCCCGGCCCGGGCATGATGTGGGATATCCGCACGAAAATTCGCGACCGCAACCTGCGCATCCAGATGGAACTGGTCGATTACGATCCGCCGGAAACACTCGATTTCCTGGGCTCGACCGGCGGGATGGATCTTGCACTGACCATCGGCCTTGTGCCTCTGACAGCACGGCGTACGCGCGTCGCGGTCACGCTTGACGTCAAACCGCGCAGCCTGAGCGCCCGCATGCTGGTGCAATCGGCCCGGGTGACCAAGGGGCGACTGACAAGACGCTATCGTGACAGGATCGAAAGGTTCGGGCAGCTTCTGGAAGCCCGCATTCGCACGAGCTGACGCAGCGCGGGCTTATCGCTGTTCGTTACGACGCATGCGCCTTTCTATCCGGCGCATCAGCAACGACAGGCTGACCGTCATGATCAGATAGATCAGCGCGACCACGTTATAGGTTTCGAAATAGCGAAAATTTCCAGCCGCCGTGATCTTGCCGGCCTGTGTGATGTCGTACACCCCAAGCACCGACACAAGCGAGCTGTCCTTGATCATGGCAATGAAGTCATTGCCCAGAGGGGGCATGATCGTGCGGATCGCCTGCGGAAAGACGATATGGCGAAAGCGTTGCCAGCCGCTCAGCCCCAGCGCCTTGGCGGCCTCAATCTGGCCGGGGTCGATCGACTGAAGACCGGCACGAAACACCTCGGCGACAAAGGCGGAATAGCCGATCGTCAGCGCAATGATGGCCCGCCACATCAGCGAAAAATCCCTTGTACGCGCGGGATCCAGCCCGAGCGGGCCGGTCAGCCAGTTCCACGCAGCCACCATTGCCGGGGCAAGAACGAACGCCACATAAAGCAGCAGCACCATCATGGGCACGCCGCGGATGATCTCGATATAAAAGCGGGCCAGTTGCCGCAGCAAGGTAAAGCGCGACATCGACCCC
>WFQE01000021.1 GCA_015487165.1 Paracoccaceae bacterium
CACCTGAAAGCCGCCGGAATCTGTCAGGATCGGGCGCTGCCAGTTCATGAAACGGTGCAGCCCCCCAAGGCGCGCGATGCGCTCGGCGCCGGGGCGCAGCATCAGGTGATAGGTATTGCCCAGCAGGATGTCGGCGCCCGTCTCGCGCACCGATTCGGGCAGCATGGCCTTGACGGTTGCCGCCGTGCCCACCGGCATGAAGGCGGGCGTGCGGATATCGCCGCGCCGGGTTTTCAGAACACCGGTGCGCGCCTTGCCCTGGCTGGCATGGATCTCGAATGAAAAGGATTTCGGCATAGCTGCTAGCGCCTTTTTCTGACTGTCGGGCGCAGTTATCACATGGCGCGCGGCAATGCCAACGGCTGCCTGCCTGCCGCATCCTGTCGCGCCCCCGTATCGGGGGTCTGGACGTCGCGCGATCTATTCCCTATATGTTTGGTCAGGAATAGGAACGGGTGTGAAAATGGACGTATCAAGCGAACAGACAACCGAAAACACCGAAGCCGAGCGCATGGAGGGCACCCCCCTGATCGCGCCGTCCTCGACGGATCACCCGCTCTATGATGCGGTGGTTGAAGCCTGCCGGACGGTTTATGACCCGGAAATTCCGGTCAATATCTATGATCTGGGGCTGATCTACACCATCGATATTTCCGACGAAGGCGCGGTTGAAATCAAGATGACCCTGACCGCCCCCGGCTGCCCCGTGGCCGGCGACATGCCCGGATGGGTGGCCGATGCGGTGCTGGCGGTGCCCGGCGTTTCCACCATCAATGTCGATCTGGTGTGGGAACCGCAATGGGGCATGGAAATGATGTCTGACGAGGCGCGGCTGGAACTGGGCTTCATGTAAGCGACAGCGGGGGCCGTCTGCCCCCGCACCCCCGAGAGTATTTTCACAAAGAAGAAACCTTGCACGCAGGACCTCAAGCAGGCAGGCTGAACCCGCAACACGGTTCAGGAGGCCCCCGCATGCCCATTCGCACCACCACGCTTGGCGCGTTTCCCAAGCCCGACTATGTGCCCATCCGCGACTGGTTTCATGTGGATATGGGCGAGGACAACTATGCCGACGACGTGATCAAGGCATGGAATGAAGACCCTGAAAACGATGCGCTTTTCCGCCGCGCCACGGCCGAGGTCGTGCGCCTGCAGGTCGAGATCGGCATCGACATCCCGACCGATGGCGAGCAGCGGCGCGAAAACTATGTGCATTACCAGTGCCGTCACATGAGCGGGTTCGATTTTTCCGTTCTGACCCGCAAGGTCATGCGCGAGGGCGCCTATGTCACCGACCTGCCCTCGATCACCGGGGCTGTGCGGGCGGGCGATCCCGTGCTTGTGCGCGATTGGCGCGAGGCGCAGGCAGCTGCGGATGGGCGCCCCGTCAAGATGACCCTGCCCGGCCCGCTGACCATCATGGATACCTGCGCCGACCGGTTTTACAATGACGACCGCCGTCTTGCCCGCGATCTCGCCGATGCCCTGCATGCCGAGGTCATGGCGCTGGCCGCGGCCGGGTGCAGCCATATCCAGGTGGATGAACCCGTCTTTGCGCGCAAGCCGGGCGCCGCGCTGGAATATGGCGTCGAGATGCTGGAACGCATCTTTCACGGCGTGGGCGATGGCATCACCCGGACGGCGCATATGTGCTGCGGCTACCCGGACCGCTTGGACAATCCCGACTACCCCAAGGCCGATCACCGGGTCTATTACGATCTGGTCGAGGCGCTTGACGGGCGGATAGACGCGCTGTCGATCGAGCATTGCCATTGCCATAACGCACCCGACCTGTTCGAGAAATTCCGCAGCACCACCGCGATCGTCGGGTTCATCGACATTGCCACCTCGCGCATCGAGCCGGTGGAAGAAATGGCCGCCCGCATGCGCGAGGTGCTTGAGGTTCTGCCCCCCGAACGCCTGATCGCGGCCCCCGATTGCGGGCTGGGTTTTCTGGGCCGCGAACGTGCGGAAATCAAGCTGCGCAACCTCGTCGCCGCGGCTGCGGCCGTTTGAAACCTTGTTTAAGGCGCAATAGATGACTAAATTGGTCAGGACAGGACTGAAACAGGAAGATATCCGATGTTCGGCATACCCGGAAAACAGGCCGTGACCATGACCTCCGCTGCTGCGGCGCAAATCGCCAAGCTGATGAAGCAGGGCGGCAAGAAGGGGCTGCGCATAGGCATCAAGAAAGGTGGCTGTGCGGGCATGGAATACACGATGGAATATGTCGACGAGATCGACCCAAATGACGAGGTGGTCGAACAGGATGGCGCCCGCATCATGATCGCCCCCATGGCGCAGATGTTTCTGTTCGGCACCCAGATCGATTACGAGGTCGGGTTGCTGGAATCGGGGTTCCGCTTCAACAACCCCAACGTGACCGAGGCCTGCGGCTGCGGCGAATCCATCAAGTTCGACGAAACCCTTCAGGCATCCTGAGGCGCGGCAATTCGGCATCGTCAATCGCGGGGGCAAACATCCTAGCATTGCACCTAACGCTTGAACGGGAGGGAATGACATGCGCCGCAGACTGGCCGCCGGAAACTGGAAGATGAACGGCACGCGCGCCAATCTGGACGAGCTGCGCGCCCTCGTCCAGGCCCATCCCTCGCCCGGCTGCGACGTGCTGATCTGCCCGCCGGCAACCCTGCTGGAACGCGCTGCCCGCCTGTGCGAAGGCACCGCCATTTCCTGTGGTGGACAGGACTGCCATACCGAACCGAAAGGCGCCCACACCGGTGATATTTCGGCCGAAATGCTGGTTGATGCGGGGGCCGAATATGTGATTCTGGGCCATTCCGAACGCCGCGCCGATCATGGTGAAACCGACGACATGGTTGACGCCAAGGTCCAGGCCGCATGGCGCGCGGGGCTGGTGGCAATCGTTTGTGTGGGCGAAAGCGAGGCGCAGCGCGATGCCGGTGACACGCTGAAGGTCGTGGGTGCGCAATTGGCCGGATCCCTCCCTGAGGGCGCCGATGGTGACAACGTCGTCGTCGCCTATGAACCCATCTGGGCCATCGGCACCGGGCGCGTTCCGACGCTTGGCGAAATATCCGAGGTGCATGATTTCATCCGTGCCGAGCTGACCGACAGGTTCGGCCCAGAAACCGCCGACAGCATCCGCCTGCTTTATGGTGGCTCGATGAACCCCGGCAATGCGGCCGAGATCATTTCGGTCGCCAATGTCGATGGCGGGCTTGTCGGTGGGGCCTCGCTGAAAGCGGCCGATTTTGGCGCGATAATCGACGCACTTTCTGCCTGACGTCATTCTTGCATCAGGCAGGATCGCAGGCCATTCTGGCAGGGCACCCGTGTCGCGCCGAGGGATCATGCCCGAAATCTGCCAGAAATCCCTGCCAATCATGCCCTGGATGGAGGAACGCACCCGCCGTCTGCCGGGGCTGAACCCCATTGCCCCGGGCGAGTGGTTGCAGATTGACGACGCCTATGGCCCGCAGATGGCCCTGCGCGAAAGGCTTCTCTCCGATCACCGCGATGATGTCTTTCGCCAGGCCGACGGGGCCAATGAGGCGGCCGCCGAGCTGCTTGAGCGCATCCTTGCTGAACTGCGCCCCCTGCCGGGTTTCGACATTGCCGACAATACCGTCACCTGCCCCGATGGCCGGTGCGTCGGGCTTGACGATGATACACCGCTGATCGTTGCCGCGCGTCTTGTGCAAGAGGATCTGCTGATCCTGCAAAAGCCGGATATCGAGCATGTGCTGACCGCGGCCGTGCTGTGCTTTCCCGCAAGCTGGACATTGGCCGAGAAATTCGGCGGCACGCTGTCGGTCATCCACAATCCCGTTGTCCCCTATGATCCGGCGATGGCACAGCGGGTGCAGCGGATGTTCGATCTGATGCGCCCGGAAACACCCATGTGGCGGGCGAATTATCTGCTTTATGACGATCCGGCGCTGTTTCAGCCGCGCCCTGAAAATGACCCGCGAGAGATCAGGCTTGACGGCCCGCTCTGGGTGCGGGTCGAAAGGCAATCTCTGGTCAAGCTGGCGCAAACCGGCGCCGTGGTGTTTTCGATCCACAGCTATGTGGTGCCGTTGTCGCGACTTCCGTGCCGAGCGGCCGAATTGTTGGTCCAGGAAAAGCGTGGCTGAGAGGGGGCGAAACTCGCTGGAAAAAGTCCCTTCCCTTGACCGAAAAAACGCCTATGCTGACGAAAAATCAACAGGGTCAGGCAGATGAGCGATACGATCAATTACGGCCAGCTGATGCATCAGGCGATGCGGCGCCTGATCGCCCAGGTTTTGAGCGACGTCGCGCGCGATGGCCTGCCCGGTGAACATCACTTTTTCATCACCTTTACGACCAACCATCCCGGTGTGGATCTGCCCGACTGGCTGCGCGAGCGCTATCCGGATGAGATGACCATCGTCATGCAGGAATGGTTCAAGGATCTGACCGTGGATGACCAGGCGTTTTCGGTAACGCTGAATTTCGGCAATCAGGAAGTGCCCATGACCATTCCGCTGGACGCGATCCTGACCTTTGTCGATCCCAGCGTCGAATTCGGCCTGCGCTTTGAAGCGGCCGAGGGCGAGAACCCCGAACCGGATGAAAGCCCGATGATCGAAATCGACGACGATACGGATGATGACGCCACCGAAGGCGATGCCGAGGTCGTGTCGCTCGATTCATTTCGCAAGTAACGACAATCAGAAGAAAGACCGACAATGCCAAAGAACCTCGCGCTGTTTCTGGGGCAGGCCCTGCGCAACCCGACGCATGTGGGGGCCATTGCCCCTTCGGGGTTGATTCTGGGCCGCCTGATGGCCCGCGATCTGGGCCCCCACAGCAAGCTGGTCGTTGAAATCGGCCCCGGCACCGGCAGCCTGACCCGCGCCATCATCGAGGCCGGCGTGCCGCAGGAAAACCTGGTTCTGGTCGAGCTGAACGAGGCCTTTTGCAAAACGCTGGCCAAGCGCTATCCACGGGCCAACATCATCCATGGCGGCGCGCAAGAGCTGGGCAAGCATGGCATCAAGGGGGCCGAAACCGTTGTCAGCGGCCTGCCCTTTCTGAATTTCCCTTCCGGTCTGCAACATGAAATCCTTTCGGCCGTTTTCGACGCTCTTGAACCGGGGCGCGAGCTGGTGCAGTTCACCTATGGCCGCAAACCGCCGATTTCGCCGCAGGTGATGCAGAATCTGGAACTGACATGGCATCTGCGCGGGCGCGTCTGGGCCAACTTCCCGCCAGCCTCGGTTTACGAATTCCGGCGCGGGGGATGAGGCGAGCCCGGCAAGGGCCTTCTTCTTTGAAAAAACACTCTCGGGGTTGCGGGGGCAGACAGCCCCCGCTGGCGTTTTCATATGCCCCCCAACGCATATTGATCTTTCCTTGAGGGGCGCGCATTAAGGGCGCGGGATTTTGACAATTGGAGAGCAAGATGACCGCCACCCGCACCGAATCCGACAGCTTTGGCCCGCTTGAAGTTCCCGCCGACAAATACTGGGGCGCCCAGACCCAGCGCAGCCTGCAGAACTTTCCGATCGGATGGGAGCGCCAGCCCATCGCCATCATCCGCGCCCTTGGCGTGATCAAGCAGGCCTGTGCGCAAGCCAACATGACCCTTGGCAAGCTGGACGAGCGCCGCGGCAAGGCCATCGAGACCGCCGCGGCCGAGGTCGTTGCCGGCAAATGGGACGACCATTTCCCGCTGGTCGTGTGGCAGACAGGCTCGGGCACGCAGTCGAACATGAATGCCAACGAGGTCATCGCCAACCGCGCGATCGAGCTGTTGGGCGGGGTGATCGGCTCGAAAGACCCGGTGCATCCCAATGACCATGTGAACATGGGCCAAAGCAGCAACGACACCTTCCCCACCGCCATGCATATCGCCACCGCCACCATGGCGCGCGACGTGCTGTTGCCGGGGCTGGAACATCTGCATGCGGCGCTGAGCGAAAAGGTCGAGGCCTTCAAGGACATCATCAAGATCGGCCGCACCCACACCCAGGACGCGACGCCCCTGACGCTGGGGCAGGAATTTTCGGGCTATGCCTTTCAGGTCGAACAAAGCATCAAGCGCGTGCGACAGGCCCTTGAAAACATTTACTTCCTTGCCCAGGGCGGCACTGCTGTCGGCACCGGGCTGAACACCGTCAAGGGCTGGGATGAAATGGTTGCCGCCAACATGGCCGACATCACCGGCCTGCCCTTCAGGACCGCCCCTAACAAGTTCGAGGCGCTGGCCGCCCATGACGCCGTGGTCGAAATGTCGGGCGCGCTGAAAACCGCGGCGGCCAGCCTGTTCAAGATCGCCAACGACATCCGTTTTCTGGGCTCGGGCCCGCGCTGCGGGCTGGGCGAGCTGATCCTGCCGGAAAACGAGCCGGGCAGCTCGATCATGCCGGGCAAGGTCAACCCCACCCAGGCAGAGGCCCTTACCCAGGTCTGCGCCCATGTGATGGGCAATGACGCGGCCATCGGCTTTGCCGGCAGCCAGGGCCATTTCGAGCTGAACGTCTACAAGCCGATGATGGCCTATAACCTGCTGCAATCCATGCAGCTGCTGGGCGACGCCGCGCGCAGCTTTACCGACCGTTGCGTCATCGGCATCAGGGCCAATGAGGAACGCATCGAAAAACTGCTGCATGAAAGCCTGATGCTGGTCACAGCACTTGCCCCCGAGATCGGCTATGACAACGCCACCAAGGTGGCCAAGACGGCCCACAAGAACGGCACGACGCTCAAGGAAGAGGCGATCCGCCTTGGCTTTGTCGATGCCGAAACATTCGATCGCGTGGTGCGGCCGGAAAACATGATCGGGCCCAAGGGCTAGATTGGTGGTCAAGATCGTCAACCTTCGCCGCGCCCGCAAGGAACGGGCGCGGCAGGAACGGCAGCGTCAGGCCGATATCAACGCCGCGCAGCATGGCGTGCCCAAGGCCGACAGGAATCTTGCCCGACAATCCGAAGAACAGCGGATCACCCGGCTGGACAGCCACCGCCTTGACAGGAACGATCCCGATGACTGACCAGCGGCCCCGAAAACGATCTCTAACCCTGCACGGGCACAGAACATCCGTGTCGCTGGAAGATGAATTCTGGCACGCATTCCGCGAAATCGCGCGCGAGCGCGGCATGTCGATCAACCGGATGGCTGAAACCATCGATGACCAGCGCGGCACCGGCTCGGGGCTCGCCGGCGCAATCCGCCTGTTTGTGCTGAATCATTACCGAAACAAGCACGACTGACGGCAGCCGCCCCGTTCCCCCAAGGCCCATTTTTTCCGTTTCTGTCATAATTTCGCCCCAGTGACATGAATTAGTGTCGGGATGAGTACAACGACCTTCAGATCAGCGGGCGCCAGGCAATTCCTGTGCCCATCCGTCACGGGCAGCATTCGATCCGAGCTCTCACAGTGGCGTGTCGTCCTGAAAATTGCGGCGGCAGTTTTCATTGTGGAAGCCAACATCATGCTGTTGTTTCCGCTTCTACCACAGCCAGTCCTGGACGTTTTCCATGACAATATCTGGCTTTTGCCACTGACCGATGCGGCACTCTTGGTGGCGATTGTGTCCCCAATCGCCCTGTTCTGGGCGATCAGGCCCTATGTGCAGCAGCGTGACAGCATGCTTGGTGAAATATCGGATGTTTTCAATACGTTGGACCTGATGCCAGCATCGGTCACGATCATTGATCCGGCGACGCTGCGCTTCACATACATGAATCGGACGGCCCTTGCGCGGCTAGGCTGGTCCGAACATGAATACCGCGACAAATCGCCGGTGGATGCGCTCAGCGGGGTTGACGAAAAATCCTATCGGAAACTGCTTGAACCTCTGTTCAAGGGGAAGGAAAGCAAGATTATCAAGGAGCGATACGACTGCAAGGGAAACCCGATTCGCGTCTCTTATCAGATCGTCAGACCCGCCGGCGCCACACCCAGTATCGTTGCCATTGCCGAAAACATCTCGGAACAAAAGGCCGCCGAGGAAGAATCAAGGCTGCTTTCGCAATCCCTCGATCTGATCCAGGACGAGGTGTATCTGTTCTGGCCGGACAGCTATGAATTCATCTATCTGAACGAAGCAGCCGCCAGACGCGCCGCCGCCGAAGGGCGCAAATGGCGCGGCCGAAAGGTCGGCGACTTCGTTAGCCCATCACAGCTTGAAGCCCTGAAAAAGCGCTGCAAATCGCTGATCGAGGGGCCTGAACGCTGCTTTTCCTATGAAATGGTCGACAAGAACAAACGCGTTCTGGAAATCTATCTGCACCTTGTCGAACCCGAAGGATCGAATCCCCGTTTTCTGGCCATCTATCGCGACATCAGCGAACACAAGATTGCCGAAAAGGCGAAATCCGAATTCGTTTCAACCGTCAGCCACGAATTGCGCACGCCCCTGACCTCGATCAAGGGTGCGTTGGGGCTGATCGAGGCCGGGGTTGGTGGTGAACTCCCCGAAAAGGTCGGCAAGCTTGTCACGCTCGCCAGCAAGAACAGCGACCGGCTGATGCTGTTGATCAACGACCTTCTCGACATTGAAAAGATGCAATCCGGGCAGATCGCCCTGCATAAAGAGCCGGTCGATGTGGCCGATCTTGTTTTCGAGGTGATCGAGGCCAATCAGGCCTATGCATCCCAATATGGGGTCACCTTTGTCGCGTCCCAACTGGAGATCGGTCTATGCATCAACGGTGACCGAAGCCGGCTGCGGCAGGTTCTTGACAACCTGGTCTCGAACGCCGCCAAGTTTTCTGACAAGGGGCAAAAGGTCGAATTGTCGGCAGCCACCGAAAACGGCCATGTGATCATTTCGGTACAGGACCATGGCACCGGCATTCCCCCCGAAGCGCAAGGCACGATCTTTGAACGCTTTACCCAGGCCGATTCTTCGGACCAGCGCCGAAAGGGCGGCACGGGATTGGGGCTGAGCATTTCCAGGTCGATTGTCGATCTGCATGGCGGCAGAATCCACTTTGACAGCGAGGTCGGCAAGGGCACGACATTCTTTGTCGAACTGCCGGGGTGCGAAAGGCAGGCCGCCTGATCAAAGCCATATTGATGTGCTTGGCGCACCCGACAGGATTCGAACCTGTGGCCTCTGCCTTCGGAGGGCAGCGCTCTATCCAGCTGAGCTACGGGTGCCTTGCCGACACCCTATAGCGAACAGGCCTGCCCCCTGCAATCCGGAATTGACGGGCCAAACCGGGCAATTCGGAAAAACGCCCGACCGGTTCGTGTCGGATGTCGGAACGGTGTTTCCGTGGCCAGGGCCGGGGCCCGAACCTCAGACCTTGTAGTCGTTAAGCACCCACTCTGCGATGGCTTCGCGCGTGATGACGCCGATCACGTTTTCGGCCCGGGGAACCCCCTTGCCGCTGACCACCAGTTCGACATTGTGCCCCCGGGCGACCATGCGGCTGAGGATGGTTTCCAGCAGGTTGTCTTCGCGCGCCAGCCCGATCGGCCCGCGGATGGGCGACAGGGCCCTGGTCTTGTCATTGCGGTCAACCGCCACGATGCCGGCAATGTGACGGCCGCGCGTGACGACCGCATAAACCATGTCTTCGGAAGGCATGCCCAGAGATGCCGGCGCGCGCTCCAGCTCCGATTCCTCGACCGTGGCCACCACGGGCTTCATTACTTCGCTGGCAAGGCGGATCGGGAACATGTGGGTCTTGTGATCCTGCGGGATATGATGGCCCCGGCGCGCAAGTTTCATCGTATAGATGTTTTCGGCCACCAGGGCGCGCCTTGTGCCGATGGCACATGCAACGGCAATGATCGCGGCCAGCGTGATGTTGTAGTCGCCGGTCATCTCGAAGATCATCATGATCGCGGTCATTGCGGCGCCGGTGCCGCCGCCAACAAGTGCGGCCATGCCGACCAGCGCAAAGATCACCGGGCTGAACCCCAGATGCGGCCACATCAGATCAAGTGCCGCACCAAAGGCGCCCCCCAGCGTTGCCCCCATGAACAGCGAGGGCGAAAAGATCCCGCCCGAAGCTCCGGATGCCAGGCTGAGGGTGGTTGCCACAAGTTTGGCGACAAACAGGATGATCAGCAGCCAGAAGGTGGTCAGCCCGTCATTGAGGATGGCCTGGATGGTGGCATAGCCGACGCCCGCAGTGTGATACATGCCGGTCGTGCGCATCAGCACATAGAAAAGGATCCCGATTCCCAGCATGCCGACGGCGTTCTTGACATAGTCATTGACAGGAAATTCGTCGAATCGGTCTTCCAGCCAGTGCAACAGCCAGACAAACAGCCAGGCGGCCACCCCGATCAGGATGCCCAGAAGCGCATAGAGCGGCAGCACATCGACCGACATCGGCACAAAGGGATCGGGCAGCGTGTAGCTGGCCACCAGAAAGGCCGGCTCGTTGCCAAAGACCAGCCGCCCGACATAGGTCGCGGCACCGGTTGCCAGCACCACCGGCAGGAATGTGCGGGCGCTGAATTCTGGCAGCATCAGCTCGATCGCGAACATCACCGCGCCCAGCGGCGTGTTGAAGGTCGCCGCGATACCGGCCCCCGCACCTGCCGCAACCAGCGCAATCACCTGCCAATGCCGCAAATGCAACAGCTGCCCCAGAACCGAACCGATGCCGCTGCCGATCTGGATGATGGGGCCTTCGCGACCAACCGACGCACCTGACCCGATCGACAATGCCGAAGCCAGGGATTTGATGATCACGACCTGCGGGCGAATCTTGCCATTGCGGAAATAGATCGCATCCATCACCTCGGGAACGCCGTGGCCGCGCGCCTCGGGGGCAAAGCGGTTGACCAGAAACACCACGATCGCCCCGCCAATGACCGGCGCGAGAATGACCCAGGCGCCGAACGGGCTTTCGGGTGTGGGAATGTTCGCATCATAGGCAGCGGTGAACTGGCCCAGGAAAAAGACGTTGTGGATAAGGCCGATAAGCCAACGCAGGAACACCGCGCCCAACCCCGTGACCACCCCGATCACCAAGGCGATCACCGAAAGAAAGATGAGGTTGACTTGCCGGTTGTGTGCTGGCTCTTGCTGTGGCATTGCAATATCCCGAATCCAAAGTGGCACTTGTGACACGCATGCCCCAACCGTTTTCATGCGGAACCACATTTCCGCGACGGACAAGGGCGCAGCCGAGGGAAATAACTCGACCACCGCGCAGGTGCCGCTTTGCAACGAAAATGACCGGAAAACAAGGGCTGTTGCACATGTCC
>WFQE01000022.1 GCA_015487165.1 Paracoccaceae bacterium
ATCGACACCGTTGATGCCTTTCGTGAAATGGCGGCGGAACGAAATCTGGATGACTTTTATGCTTCCGCGGCTGCGATGGGCTCGAATTATGGTGCGGTGGCACAGGTCGGGGGCAACACATGATCACACGCCTTGTATTTGTGATCGTCACTCTTGGCCTTTCGGCTCCATTGCCGGCATCCGCAGGAAATGCGAACTCGGAAACTTGTCTGACTGCCGAGGCGCTTGTGACTTCGGGTTCTGTTCCGGAAACTGTCGGGGTGGGTTCGTTTCCGTGCTCGGAGAACGCGGCGGCCATTCTAAGCCTGTGGAAACCCGACAGATTTTCTCCACCGAGACGTGGTTATTTTATGGGAAGAAAAGTTGCGCAAGGCGACGGGTATTTTCTCTTGGCAAAGAAGGCGCTGGCTACGGATTGGTGGATCGGTGATCCCGCCCTTGCCAGTGCCGCGATGACGCTTTCACTCGTCGAGCTGATGAAATCCGACAAGCCGGACAGCGAAAAACTGGCGCTTTGGCTTCTATATGAAAGACGGTTGTTTGAAAGGGCCGGCGTTTTTTCTGAGCGATTCCGCATTAGCACGGCCGGGCAGTTTCATGATTTGGCGGTCAAGCGATCGAGCAGATTCCTTGCCGAGCGCCTTAGTCTCAAGTTCGAGGATCTGAGCGAAATCTCCTGTCTGGTTGCCGCGGAACGCCCCGGAGCGGATCTCGGGGAAGCGGCGTCTTCGGCGATATTCAGGAAATGCAGGGAACGCATGAAATGAGCGAGCAAAATCGCATGTTCTATTAGTCGCCCGTTGGTGGAAGTGAAACGATGGAGGAGATGCCCGGTGCGTAATTGCGAAGCGATAATCATCGGGAGGTGCAGATGACAAAAAAAGGTCTGCCTTGCCGTTATGACTGTCCAGGCGTTTTTGTTTGCGACCTTGATCGGGGTTTCGTTTCTGGCAAGTGCGGGAAATATATCGCAGGGCGTTGGAGAAGTCGTCGGAAAGTTCTCAGCTATGGCCTTCGTGGCCCTCGCGCCCTTTGGCATGATGAGCGCTGCACTGTCCATTGCTTTCCCGATCATGGCGAAGTCAAGGAAGTATGGGCGTGAAACGCGGTATCTGCTCAGCACGAAATATTCGATAATGTTTTTCGTCTGGAGGGAGGTTAGAGAAACATTAACGAGCGAGAACGAGGGGAAATAAATGCGTGGCATAGCTCACACGATCAGTTTCGGGGGCTGGTGAGCCCGCGAAACATTTGGATCGCTACAGTATCACAGAACAGTAGACCCCCACACTCCAGACTGCATAGGTGTCCCCTTGTAAACCCGTCTTGGGCACTGTTTACTGGTTCGGCGGCGGAGCGGGCTACGGCCTTGTTCCGGCATATGAAAAATTCGGGGGGCACATGGATTATTACGCGATCATTCTTTCGTGGCTGGAATTCGCCGCGCGGTGGACACATGTGATTACGGCGATCGCATGGATCGGTTCTTCGTTCTATTTCATCGCGCTGGATCTTGGCTTGCGCAAGCGGGAAGGCCTGCCCGAGGGGGTGCATGGCGAGGAGTGGCAGGTTCATGGTGGCGGGTTCTATCATATCCGCAAATACATGGTTGCACCGGCCGAGATGCCCGAACACCTGACCTGGTTCAAATGGGAAAGCTATTCGACCTGGCTGTCGGGTTTTGCCATGTTGACGCTGGTCTATTATGCCCGCGGCGATCTGTTTCTGGTCGACCCACAGGTGATGGAACTGTCTTTGCCGGCGGCAATCGGCATTTCTCTTGCGAGCATCGCGTTTGGCTGGATCGCTTATGACCTGATCTGCAAAAGCCGGTTTGGCGACAACAATACCCGCCTGATGCTGTTCCTCTATGTGGTTCTTGTTGGTATGGCGTGGGGCTATGCGCAGGTGTTTTCGGGGCGCGCGGCGCTGCTGCATCTGGGGGCGTTCACTGCCACGATCATGACGGCCAATGTGTTTTTCATCATCATTCCCAACCAGAAGATCGTGGTTGCCGATCTCAAGGCCGGCCGCACCCCCGACCCGAAATACGGGCGCATTGCCAAGCAGCGTTCGACCCATAACAACTATCTGACGTTGCCGGTCATCTTTTTGATGCTGTCAAACCATTACCCGCTGGCTTTTGCCACGAAATACAACTGGATCATCGCAAGCCTGGTTTTCCTGATGGGGGTGTTGATCCGGCACTATTTCAACTCGATGCACGGCCGAAAGGGGCGCCCGATCTGGACCTGGATTGTTACTGCCGTCATCTTTGTCGTGATCGTGTGGCTGTCAACGCAGCCCGGCGTGCAGTCGGAGCAGTCCGAGGATGTTTCCAGCCTGCCGCCTGCCGCGGCAAGGCTGGCCTCGGCCGACGGGTTTTCGGATGTTTCCGATATCGTGATGTCGCGCTGCGCCATGTGCCACGCGCAAGAACCGGGCTGGCCCGGAATCGTGACGCCTCCGCGTGGCGTGGTGCTTGAAACCGAGGCCCAGATTGCCTTGCACGGCCCGCAGATCTATCTGCAGGCCGGTCGCAGCCATGCGATGCCGCCGGCGAATGTTTCCTATATGGAGCCGGCCGAGCGGAACCAGATCGTCGCCTGGTTTGAAGGCGCGATGCGGAAGAAATAAACATAAAATTCAACCTGTTCAGGGGCGATTCAGCATTCTGCGACTACCTTTTGGGCCTCTCACAAGGGGACAAGGGGTAACTATGTCTGAAACATCCGGGGCAGGTAATGCCGGGCCGGCGCCTGTTATCATCAAGCGAAAAAAGGTCGTCGCAGGTGATGGCCATCATGGCGGCGCGTGGAAGGTGGCCTATGCGGATTTCGTCACCGCAATGATGGCGTTCTTTCTGCTGATGTGGCTGTTGAACGCGACCACTGAAAAACAGCGCAAGGGCATTGCCGACTATTTCAACCCCACAATTCCGGTAAACCGGATTTCAGGCGGCGGCGAAGGCATGTTTGGCGGCGATAGCGTATTTTCCGAGGATTCGCTTTCCCAGAATGGCACCGGTGGCGAAACACGCTCGTCGTCACCCCAGCGACAGGCGCGCGGGCAATCCGGCGTATCCAGGGATCAAAGCCGCAAGAAAGAGGATACCGCGCTGAAGATGATCGAAACCAAGCTGAAGGGAAACAGCGGCGAAAGCGAGGTGGCGGACAAGATGTTTCGCCATATCCTGACTAGGGTGACCGACGAGGGCCTTGTGATCGAACTGTTCGATCTGCCTGATTCGGCGTTGTTCGAACAGGATTCCAGTACCCCGACAAAGCTGCTGAGGGATATCATCAGGATGATCGCAGACCTTCTTCGCACAACGCGTAACAAGATCGCGGTTGCGGGCTACACGCTTTCCTATCCCATCGTGCTGCGCGACAACCCGGTGTGGGATCTGTCAACGGCCCGCGCGCAAAAGGCCCGGCACATGCTGGAACGGGCCGGCACCCCAGATACACGCATGCAGCGGGTTGTCGGATGGGCCGACAAGAAACCGGCGGTCAAGGATCCGATGGCCGTCCGAAACAACCGGATCGAGATCACGTTGTTGCGAAAAATTCCGGGGGGCTGAATGGGGCGGCCCGGGTTAGGGGCTTTTTAAGGCATTTGCGCCCATGCTGCAGCCAGTGATTGACGCAGCAGAAGGGCGTAACATGACGATCTCATCTTCACTGAATGCCGGCGTTTCTGGTCTGAACGTGATTGCCAGCAGGTTGGCCACGATCTCTGACAATATCGCAAACTCGGCCACCTATGGGTATAAACGGGAAACCGCCGATTTCCAGTCCATGGTGTTGAACGGCGTTGGCGGGTCGTATTCGGCCGGCGGTGTGCGTGTCAGCACCCACCGCGAGATTGATCGCCCCGGCCCCCTGATTACAACCGACAACCCAACCGATCTGGCGGTTTCGGGGCGCGGGATGATTCCGGTTACAACCGTTGCCGCGATTGGCGGCTCTTCGGGGCCGCTGCCGACCTTGCTGGTCACGACCGGTTCCTTTCGGCCCGATGCGAACGGGATTCTACGAACCGATGGCGGCCTCGCACTGCTTGGCTGGCCCGCCAACCCAGACGGCACCATCCCCAGCTTCCCAAATGATACCTTTGACGGGTTGAAGCCGGTTCACATAGGTCAGAACCAGTTTGCCGGCGACCCCACAACAAAGGTATCACTTGGGGTCAATCTGCCAGCTACGGAAACCCGCGCGGGATCGCCGGGGACGCCGCAGGATCTGTCGGTTGAATATTTCGACAATCTGGGAACATCGGAAACACTGAAGATCACATTCAACCCCATCATTCCCGCAACTGGGGAATCCAACCAATGGAACATGGTTGTCGAGGATTCCGCCTCGGGTGGGGCTGTTATCGGTGAATACAACATCACCTTTGACAGTTCGCGCACGAATGGTGGCAGCATTTCCTCGGTGAATGTCATTTCGGGTGGCCCCTACGATCCGGTGACGGGTCAAATCCAGCTACAAGTTGCCGGTGGGGGCATGACACTGGGTATTGGAGCACCGGGGTCTCGAGATGGGTTAACCCAGCTTTCGGGCAGTTTCGCGCCGGTTTCGGTCGTCAAGGATGGCTCACCCGTCGGCAATCTCACATCGGTTGAAATCGATGCCAACGGCAACATGAGTGCGATCTATGATGTCGGCTTTACCCGACGCATATATCAGATACCTCTGGTCGATGTTCCCAATCCCAACGGATTGATTACACATAACAACCAGACCTACCAGATTTCTCCCCAAAGCGGCCCGTTTTTCCTGTGGAAAGCCGGCGATGGCCCGGTCGGGGAACTCGTTGGTTTCGCGCGGGAAGAATCCACCACCGACATCGCGGGCGAACTTACTCAGCTCATCCAGACGCAGCGGGCCTATTCATCCAACGCAAAGATCATACAGACGGTCGACCAGATGTTGCAGGAAACGACGAACATAAAACGATAAGACGAGGCCCCTGACATGAGCATGCTCGGCTCTCTCATGAATGCGTATTCGGGTTTGCGTGTGGCGCAGCGCAAGGTCGACGTCATTTCCCAGAATGTCGCCAATGCGATGACCGATGGATACGGGCGGCGGGAGGTCGAGGTTTCTGCCGCAACAACTGGCGGGCAGGGAACAGGTGTGCGCATCACCGGCATTCGGAGGGCAAGCGATACCCTGACGATGGCGTCGAGGCGCCTGGTGCAGGCAGAAACAGCAGGGCATCAGGCGCGTGCCGATATGCTCAAGCGGATCGAAAGGGAGATAGGGATTTCCGGAGAGGGGGGCTCGCTATCGGATCTTGTCGTTCGTTTCGAGGGCTCCCTGGTCGAAGCGCAAAGCCGGCCAGAATCGCAATCCCGTCAACAGAATGTTCTGTTCGCAGCCAAAGATCTGGTTTCGCGCATCAACCAAGTTTCTGACGCTGTACAGAATGCGCGAATGCAGGCAGAGCGGGATATCGTGAAAGATGTCGACAGGTTGAACAAGAACCTTGAACGCATCGCCAAACTCAACGTCGATATCCGGCTGCAAGCCGGCAAGCGCAATTCTACAAACGGCCTCAAGGACGAAAGGCAACGTCTCGTTGATCAGATTTCGGATATAATCCCGATCAAGGTCTATACCCGAAAAAATGACCAGATTGCGATCACGACCCGGGGCGGGGAATCTCTTCTCGAGGGGGTGCCTTCGCATTTTTCTTTCCAGCCGGCAGGCTTGATAACTCCGCAACTCAGTTTTCAGGGCGGCGGGTTGTCAGGGTTGTTGCTCGATGGCCGCTCGGTGCAGATAGGTACTGGAACCGGGAAACTTGATGGCGGATCCCTCGCCGCTCATTTTGAAATTCGGGACCGAATCGCTCCTCAGATCTCGGCCCAGGTCGACGCGTTTGCACGCAGTCTGACCGAAAGGTTTCAGACGCCCGGTCTGGACCCGACTGTAGGGCCTGCAGATGCAGGCCTGTTTACAGACGCGGGCCTGCGTTTCGACCCGGCAAATGAGGCCGGTCTTGCAGGCCGGCTGCGAGTCAATGCAGCCATTGACCCGGATAATGGCGGTGCATTGTGGCGGCTGCGCGACGGGCTGGGGGCGCTGGCCCCGGGGGACAGCGGAAATTCCCGCTTGCTGGCCAATCTGGTTGATGCAGTCCAGAAGCGTGTAACCGTTGGTTCCGGCGGGTTTCCTTCTGATCCGATGAGTCTGGCAGATATGGCCGATTCCATGTCCGGCACCGTGGCATCAAAACGGTTGCATGCAGAAACGGCCCAGACCAGCACAAATAGCCGATTGCAGGGGTTGCGCCAGATCGAGCGCGCAGCGGGCGTTGATACCGACGCCGAGATGCAAAAGCTCTTGCTGGTCCAGAACGCATATGCGGCAAATGCGAAGGTGGTTTCCACAATTGACATGATGCTGAAGCAACTGATGGAGCTGTAAATGACCATGACATCGGTGGGCGATCTGTCTTCTGCCCTCGCGCTGCGCGCGCTCAACAGAGACATGAAAAAGAGGTTTCTACAGCTTTCACAAGAGGTGGCTTCGGGTCGTGTCAGTGACGTTGCCGGCCATCTGCGGGGGGATGTCGGCGCTCTTGGAGCCCTCAACCGGGAAATGGCAATGTTGCAATCCTACAAACTTGCCGGGCATGAAGCAGCCATGCGCGGGCAGGCCATCCAGGATGCGCTGGGTATCATCCAGAACCAGACCGTCACACTTGGCACGTCATTCCTGTCCGATGGAAAGTCCGGGACATCGTCTTCCGTGAAGGCGGCGGGACAAGCCGCCCTTTCCGGCCTTGAAACTGTGGTTTCCGCCCTGAATGCCAGGCGCGGCGGCCTGGGCCTGTTTTCCGGGCAGGCGACGCGGGGACCAACCGTCATATCTGCCGGGAAAATGCTTGATGATCTAGAGGCGCGGGTCGCAAATGCATCCACACTTCAGGATGTCACCCGGATTGTGGAATCCTATTTTCAGGATCCGGCAGGCGGTTACCAGACCAGCGCATATCAGGGTTCCACCCAACCCTCTGGCCCTGTCCGCCTGTCAGATACCGAAACGGCAAGTTTTGATGTGACCGCACTTTCGCCGGAAATTCGTACCACCCTCCAGGGGCTGGCCCTTGCCGCCCTGACCACGAGGAATATTCCGACCAACGACATCACCAGCCGATCATCCCTTGTGTATCAGGCCGGCTCACTTCTTGTCGGAGCCAATGACGGCATCATTTCCCTTCAGGCGAAAATCGGAACGACGCAGGCCAGAATCGATGAAATAGAGACCCGGCAGATGGCCCGCATGACCGCTGCAGAAATCGATCGCAACGCGCTGATCAGCGCAGACCCCTATGATAGTGCGACCCGTTTGCAGGGAATTCAGAACAATTTGCAGGCGCTTTACATGGTTACCTCACGTGTTGCGGGCATGTCCTTGGTCGGGTTCCTGAAATGAGTTTGAACAGCCGGTTCCGAATTCTGCCCATGCTTCTGTTCGTCTTCATTTCGTGGGCGGAGGTCGGGCAAGGGGCCTCGGTCAGGTTGAAGGATCTGGTTGATTTCGACGGTGTTCGTGGCAACGATCTGGTGGGCTATGGTCTGGTTGTCGGCCTTAACGGCACCGGTGACGGCATCAGAAATGCGCCGTTTACCGAAGAAACGATGTCAAACATCCTGGAACGTCTCGGCGTTAATGTGACGGGTGAAAAGTTTCGCCCCAAGAATGTTGCAGCTGTATTCGTCACGGCGACGCTGCCCCCATTCGCGCGGGCGGGCAGCAAGATCGATGTAACTGTTTCAACAATTGGCGACGCCAAGAGTTTGCGCGGCGGCACACTGATACTTACACCTCTTCGTGGTGCTGATGGCCAGATCTATGCGGTCGCGCAGGGCCCAATCATTGCCGGTGGTGCCGTGGCCCAGGGCAGGGCGGCATCGGTGACCATGGGTGTTCCAACGTCGGGGGTCATTCCTTCGGGGGCGCGGGTCGAGCGCGAGATAAAGTTTGATTTCAACGATACCCGTCACCTCAGATTGGCGCTGCGAAACCCGGATTTCAGCACGGCATTGAAAATCGAGAAGGGTATCAACAGGCTGGTCGGCCGTCCGATCGCCCTCATGCAGGATTCCGGAACAGTCGAGCTGGACGTGAAAAGGTCGGGTGCAAGGAATGTCGCGCATCTGATCAGCAGAATCGAAAACCTGCCGATTCAGCCGGAACAAAAGGCAATGGTGGTGATAGACCAAAGATCGGGCACAATCGTGTTGGGCGAGGATGTTCGTATATCGAGGGTGGCCGTGTCGCAGGGAAACTTGACGCTCCGCATTCGAGAGCAGCCAAAGGTTGTTCAACCCAATCCATTCTCGAAGGGCGATACGCTTGTTGTTCCGCGCTCGGATGTGTCGCTGACCAAGGAAAAGGGCATCGGTCTGGCCGAAGTCAATGGAGAGGCCTCTTTGGCGCAGGTCATCGAGGGGCTGAATGCCTTGGGTGTTGCGCCCAATGACCTGATCGACATCTTGAAAAGCATAAAGGCCGCTGGTGCTTTGCATGCGGAATTTGTTCTTCAGTAATATGGGTCGGCGATGTCGTCATTCTGCCGTGGCGGTGTTGTCTTTTGGCCTTGCGTTAATTTTTTCCCGCACCAGATCTTGAGCGGAATCCACCGGATGCCAGCATAGATTGTTCAGGTGAACCAGGGCAAGCCCGGCCCGCCTTGCGGCTGCGCTGCGGAATTCCAGAAGCACAGACTTGGCGATATGGGTTGGCCGTGAAGAAAGGGCAATTGCAGTCACGCAAGGGTGCTCGCATTCCAGGGTTTTTGCCAGCGCGCCGATAGTTGTGCCACCTTTTTCGGGTTGCGATACCCGGGCCTCGGGGCTTGGCTCCGTCCTGCGCATACGTTCCTGAAGTGACGCATGAAACTCTGCGACGACCTGTTTTATCAGGAGGTCGCGGTCTACGTCATGTGGCGATGGGAGTTCACTGCTTGCCCCGATTTCGGTTTGTCCCCGTGCCTGCTTCAATGCGTCGATGACCAGACGCGCTTTTTCGCGCTGGGGGAGTTCGCGCGCAAGATTTCGCCTGCCTTCGGTGGCGTGATCCATTGCAACGGATTCAGAGCTCATTGGTAACCTCGTACCAAAGCATCGGCCAACAGGCTCCACCCGTCGGAGACCACGAAAAAGGCCAGCTTGAACGGGAGGGAAACGACAGCCGGTGGAACCATCATCATACCCATCGACATGAGGACGGCAGCGACTACCAGGTCGATGACCAGAAAGGGCAGAAAAATCAGAAACCCGACCTCGAAGGCGCGTTGAATTTCACTAAGCATGAAGGATGGCAGCAGAACCGACAGGGCTACTTTGGCGGATCCGCCTGTTGAGCCGGTTGCCGGGATGTGACGCACGGCCTCAAGGGTGTGGATAACATTTGCATCGGTGCGGGCGAGCATGAACTTTCGAAAGGGCCCGAACACCAGAGGCAGGGCCTGATCCGGGGGAATGGTTCCGTCAATGAATGGCGATATCCCTTGTGTCCAGGCTTTGTTGAACGTGGGCTCCATCACGAAATAGGTCAGAAACAGCGAAAGGCTGACGATCATCATCGCAGGCGGGGCCTGTTGCAGCCCGATTGCCTGGCGAAGAATCGAAAAAACCGTGACGATAAAGGGAAAGCAGGTAATCATCATCGCAAGACCGGGTGCGATGCTGAGCACCGTGATCAGCGCGAAAATCTGGATGCTGCGCAGGGTCAACGACCCCTGCCCCCCAAGATCCAGCGAAACCTGCTGCGCGTGGGCCGTTGATGCAAGGGCCATGCACATCATCCAGACAAGACCGATGCGGGCCATGATCCTCATTTTACAAACTGTCCTGAATATTTGCGACTTCTGTCAGCTTTACGGCCAGCTGGCCGTCGGAACCTGCTTCAGCCTCGGTCAATACGCCGCGCGCGACCAGCTTGTCGCCGATATACAATTCGACGGGGTCATCCACCTTGCGGTCGAGCGGCAACACGGAATCGGGGGTCATCTTTATGAGGTCACCGATCAGCGGCCTTGCACGGCCGACCGAAACGGTAATCTCGACAGGAACGCGGGTCAGTGGCGTGGTGCCGTCAGACAGGGATGAAATTTCCTGATCATCCGTATTGGGGGTGTCATCCATGTTGTGAACCTTCGGTCGTGGTTTCGAAAAATGCACGCAGCTTTTTCTGCATTTCGGCGACTGCCTCTTTGGCACTGAAAAGAAATTCTTCATCCCCGTTCTGCAACCGGATCTCCCCTTCCCCCAGGTCAGGATCCCGTCGGATTTCGGGCCTGCAGGGTTGGTCGGAAACAGCGTATTCAATCCGGTTGATGAGGGCCTGATCGTCGGTCGAGACATACAGAACCACCTGGGGGTTTATCTGCTCGGCCGCGATTTCGGCGGCGCGTTTTGCCAGAAACGCCCCGGCCGCATCATTCGCCAGCCCGGGGACAACGGAATCAGCGATCGCCAGAATCAGAGGTTTCAGAGATCGAAGAACCCCTTGTCGTGCCTCGGCATGTGTGAACGATATTTCCTGTAGTTTTTCGACAAGGGCCTCTGACAGGGCAAGTTCCCGTTCGCGGAGCTCTTTGCGTACCGCGTCGGCGCCTTCGCTGAAGCCCTTTTCAAACGCGGCCGCAAGTTCATCCTCGTAGCGGGAGCTCGGGAGGAAACGAACAGGTCCCGCCAGGGTCGATGATTGGACTTCACTCCGCTTTTCATCCAGGTCGGGCAGGCTGATCATCTTGTGGGCTCCTCTTCGGATTCTATCCAGCTTTTAAGAACCTCAATCGCCTCGCCCTGTCTTTCAGAGATGACCTGGCGTAGCTGCGAAACCGGGTCGGGCAGGGTTTCGGTCGGGTGCGCACCGGGCGAGGGTGCGGTCGCAAGAGGGGGGGTATCACTGTCGTTTGTCGAGATGACTTCAACATTCGACCGGCTCAGCAAGGGGCGCAGGACGGCCAGGCCAAGAACAAGCGCCACCACCGCAAGTATGGCGGCCTGGATCAAGGCGGTTACATCAATCGGAAACCGCGATGCAAAGGATTGAACGGCCTCGGTTCCGGCAGTTGGCGGCATCTCGAATCGCATTGATCGAACCGTAACAACATCGCCTCTTTCCTTGTTGAATCCGATGCTTGACTGCACAAGTTCGCGTAATCCATCAAGTTCTTCACTTGATCGCGGTTGCCATGTGACCTTGCCATCAGGGCCGGTTTTCCTGATGTCGTTGATCAGAACGGCAACTGTCATGCGCTTGATCTTGTTGGGGCTCTTGACGATCTCGCGTGTGGTTTGCGAGACCTCGTAATTCACGATTTCGCGTGTTTCGTTGTGGTTGGATCGGCTTGACGACCCGCTGGATTTTCCTGCCGAGGGCAGGTTGCTGGCCACCGTTACCTGGCCGGCGCCAGAGTTGGTTGCGTTACCGGTGATTTCGCGATTGTCAGTCGAGATTGCCACCCGGTTTTTAGGGTCAAGCCGCCGCTCGACAAGTTTTTCCTGATCCTTGACGGTTTCGATCGACACCTCGACCACGGCGTTTCCGGGCCCGACACGGGCCTGCAAGAGGCGCTCGACATTCTTGCGCAGGTTGTCGGCCTTGCGATCATTTCCGACGCTGTTTTCGCTGGTGGAGAGAAGCCCCCTTTCGGCATCGATTATCGCCACCTTTTCGGGCTTGAGCCCGGCCACTGCCGAAGACACCAGGAACCTGAGAGCCCGGATCTGAGCGGCGTCAAGTGAACCGCTGGCAAGGCGCAAGGTGACTGACGCCCGTGGTTCCGATCGTTTTTCGAAGGGGCGTGTCTTGGCGACCGCGATATGCACGCGGGCAGACCTGATGGATGGCCAGGAAAGGATTGTTCGTGCAAGTTCGCCTTCCTTGGCCCGCCAGTAGGCGGCGTCGAACATGCGGGCGGTCGTGCCAAAGCCCGAAAGGTTGTCGAGCAGCTCGTAACCTTTCTCCCCGGTTGCCGGCAAACCCTGTTGGGCCAGACTCATGCGCAGCCGGTCGCGTTTCGAAGCCTCGACATAAATGGAATCGCCTTTGACTTCGTAAGTCACGCCGCGTTGTTCCAGGGCATTGACGACTTCGCCGGAAACTGCCGGGTCAAGCCCCGAATACAGCAGCGCCATCGAGGGGTTCACGGCCATTCGCGCAAGGACCAGAACAGTGACGAACACGCCTATCGTTGTGGCAATGACAATCAGGCGCCGCCGCGAATCCAGTGTCTGCCAGAGCGATGCGATCTGATTCAAGTTGCTGCCCTCGAATTGCCGCGAGTCGTTCTGACTCGCCCTTCAAAAGCAAACTGGGTGTTTCGCCTTAACATTTGGTTAGCCAGAGCCCGTTATCACCGGATCAGCCGAACAAGAATGCAAGGCGCGGGAATCATGCCAAAGGAAGACACGCAAGAAGATCAGCCAGGGAAAAAGGGCAAGGGCATGCTGGTCGCCTTGCTTGCCGCTGTCTTGCTGGGGGCGGGTGGTTTCCATGTCACCTATTCGGGTCTTGTGACATTGCCAGGCGGCGGCGCGGCAGGGGATCACGCCGCGCAAGGCATCCATGCCCCCGATACGGCACAGGAAAAAGAGGCACGCGCGGCGCATCTGAATTCGGAATTCATCAAGCTCAGCCCCATGGTCATTTCCTTGGGCAACAGTGCCCGAAGCAGCTATCTGAGGTTTCGGGCCACGCTTGAGGTCGACAAGGACAAGGCAGAAATGGCCAGGGTTCTGATCCCGCGTGTCCTTGATGTGCTGAATGAATATCTGCGGGCGATCGACCCCGCCGACATAGAAAACCCCGCAATGATGAGCAGCCTGCGCGCGCAGATGTTGAGGCGGGTACAACTGGTGGCGGGACGCGCGACAGTAAAGGATCTTCTGATCGTCGAATTTGTCTTGAGCTAGGAGAACAGGATGGGATTTATCGCGGATGTATTGCTGTTGTCGGCGGCGCTGCTGGCGTCATTTTATTGCTGGATGCTGGGCAAGCGGCTCAAGCGGCTGAACAACATGGACGAAGGGGTCGGTGCTGCGATCACCGCGCTGAACAGGCAGGTTGATGAGATGAAATCGACTCTGCAGGCAATTTCCGAAACAGCCGGGAATCAGATCGATACCCTGAGGCAGTTGACGTTCGAGGCAAACAAGGCGGCAGCGCGGCTCGAACTGACGCTTGCGGCACTTCATGATGACGAGCTTGGGGGGGCTCGCGGGCCGACCCATCCCCGCAAGGCCGCGATGGACAGGTTGCAGCACATCGAAAAAGGGCAACGGTCGGCGCGTGCCTGGGCCAGAACCAGAAGGTTGTCGGCGACCGAGGTCTAGCCATGAAACAGGCCAAGTCCCCTTCGGGAAAACCGCTGACCGTGATCATCCTGACGCTGTTGACGTCGGCGGCCATCCGGCTTGGGGCCGGCGATCTTGCGGGCGCGTCGGAAAAGATCTTGTCCGAACCTCCGGCGCCGCGCGTTGAAAAGGTCGCGAAAAAGGTCGAGAAATGCCAGCAACCGCCTGACGTCGTGGCCTTGATGCGCGTGCTTAATGAACGCAAGGCACGGCTGGACCAGCGTGAAAAGCGCCTGCAAGACCGGCTGCAGGCGCTGAATATTGCACAAAAGAAGCTGGACGAAAACCGCAAGGCGCTTGTCGCTGCCGAGAAACGCCTGGAAGAGACGCTGACCATTGCCGACAAGGCCGCCGAGCAGGATCTCGCCAAACTGACAGCAGTATACGAGGACATGAAACCGAAAAATGCCGCACGGCTGTTTGAATCCATGGCGCCGGAATTTGCGGCGGGTTTTCTGGGCAGGATGGACCCCCAGCGCGCTGCGGCAATCATGTCCAGCATCCAGCCACAGAGAGCCTATGAAATAAGCCTGATCTTGGCGGGAAGAAACGCCGGCGCCCCAGAAAACTGAAGCGGCGATCAGGAAATATTAAAGGCTGACGCGCCAAATTCCCAACAGTCATGACGAATTCGTACATCGAGGGTCATCCACCTCATGATAGGCATTTTCGGAATAGTATTTGTCCTCGTCATTGTGTTTGGCGGGTTCATACTGGGCGGCGGGAAGATGGGTGTCATCATGCATGCCGCACCTATCGAGGGGACGATTATCCTTGGGGCCGCCATCGGCGCATTTGCCATCGGAAATGACGCAAGCGGCCTGAAACACACGCTCAAGGACATGGGCAAGGTTTTCAAGGGTGCGCACTGGAAAAAGCAGGATTACCAGGACCTTCTGTGCCTGCTGTTCGAACTGATCCGCCTGGGCAGGCAAAACCCGATGGCGCTTGAAGAACATATCGAGACGCCAGAAAGTTCGGCAATATTTTCACGGTTCCCCCGCATCCAGGCCGACAAGGAGGCGGTTTCACTGATTTGCGACACGTTGCGCGCGGCAATGATGAACTACGATGATCCGAACCAGGTCGAGGAGGTGCTCGACAAGCGCATGGAAAACAATTTCCATCACGCCCTGCACTCGAGCCATGCCTTGCAGTCGCTTGCCGACGGGTTGCCTGCCTTGGGTATTGTCGCGGCTGTTCTTGGCATCATCAAGACCATGAGCTCGATCGACCAACCCCCCGAGGTTCTAGGCGAATTGATCGGCAGTGCATTGGTGGGCACATTTCTGGGTGTGTTGCTGGCCTATGGATTTGTTGCCCCCTTTGCATCCAAGGTAAAGCTGGTGGTGGAAAGCGACCAGAATTTCTATCGGTTGATCCGTGAAGTTCTTGTTGCCAATCTTTATAATCACCCGCCAAACAACTGCATCGAAGTGGGAAGGCAGAATGTGCCCGGACATGTGCGCCCAAGCTATGCCGAGTTGGAAGAGGCCCTCAAGGACGTCAAGCAAAGGGCGGCAGAATGAAACGCTTCGCGCTTGTGTTGGCGTGTGCGCTCATATTGGCCTTGCCAGCGGAGGCAGGGGACTTTTGGATTCGTTCAGGTAACGGCGGAAACAGCCGCAATCTGGTTGTTGGCATGCCCAGCAATACCAGGTGGCGCGTAAGCTGGAATGAAAACGGCTATGTGCTTGCCTTCGATCCGCCGCCGCCGGCGCTTGATCTGTCGGCGGTTCGACCACGTTCCGGCGGGGATCAGCGGCCGACAGTTGCGTTGGCCGGACCGGGGAAGCTTTTTCTTGTGCCCGGCAAGAAGAAATATCTGACGACAAAGCAGGTGTTGCCGGGTCTGTTGGTTCTTGAATTCGACGACGGCCCACCGCGGCACGAGCCTTGGGGAACATTCAAGCATGCAAAGAACAGCGCAACGGCAGACGGTGCCGCGCCACGCCACGCAAAAAACAAGAGCCTGCAACAACCGGAAAAGACAAGCCACAGAAAAGCGGTGCAGGGTCTGTTGAAGCCGGACATCGGTATCGTGATGTTGCGCGCGGAAATCGAGAAAAGCATGAAAACGGCTTTTGACGAAGGGCTGCTTGAGGCGGCACCGGATGGCCAGGCCGAACAATTCCCCGCGGGAAATTCCGAAACTTCGTTCGGGGCATCAGGGGCTGACCCTGCGTTCACGGGGAATATCAGGATACGCTCGGTCTTTGATGCGCTCAAACACAGGGCAGGGCCGGAGCTGAAGAATGCGACCAAAGGCTGCCCTTCGAACGAGGTTTTCAAGCTTCCATTCCCCGAAGGTCGAAAACATGATGATGCCAGTGCGCTGTCTCGTCTTCGTGCCAATATCACTGGTGAATTCGACAAGATTGACCCTGAAAAATTCACCGCGCTTGTCCGGTTTCAGATTTCGCGCCGTCTTGGGGTCGAGGCTGCCGCGCTGTTACATTCGCATCCCGGTATTGCGCGCCACCAGGATATTCTTCTGGACATGGCGTCCCTCGTCGAAGGCGGCGGCATGTCATCGAATGGCATGTTGCGCCAATTCATCCATTGCCCTGATGACGCAGGTGTCTGGGCATTGGCAGCGCAGAGCATTGCTCATGCGCAGGGTCTGATGATCCCGGATGGCCTTGCCCAGACCTTTTCAAAGATGCCCGGGGGCCTGCGCCATATCCTCGGGCCGATTATCGTGGAAGGTCTTGTAGAGCATGGGAAATTGCGAATGGCGGGCAAGATCATCGCCATGACGGCCCGTGCCCCTGGAAGCGAGGGTGATCGTTTTCAGCTGGCGCGCGCAAAGCTGAATCTGAAACGGCGAAAATGGAATGCGGGGTTGGAGATTCTTGAAAAGATAGCGAAAACGCGCACGCCTTCCGCGCCAGAGGCAATGGCGTTGGTGTTGGAGACACGGCTTGAAACCGGCCTGGACATCCCCCCCCACATTGTGGACCTGGCACAGGCATTGGCGTTTCAGACGCGATTTACCAAAATCGGCCGCAGGTTGAAACGTGCCGAAATCCTGACCCGCGCACATGCCCAACATCAAGAACAGGCGTTTGAGGAAGTGCTGCATGAAAAGCAGATCGGAAACTTTGACGAACGGCTGACGACGAACATCATCGCAGGAATATTTCTTTCCTTTGATCCGAAAAAGCGCAGTTCGGCAGAACTGGCGCGCGTATATTTTCGTTATCGACACTTGCTGACATCCGATCCCGGTATGGATGACGCGCGCCGGCATCTGGCGATGGTGCTGTATTCAGCCTTGCCCGCGACCACCCTGAAATTGCTTGATCCACTCAAGAATCGACAGGTTCCTGCCGACATCTTGCTGAAAGCGCGGGCATTTCTTGAAAATGATCAACCTCGTCAGGCCATTGTGGCGCTCAATGGCCTGAATTCAGCCCCCGCGCAAGAAATTCGTCGTCAGGCGTTCGAGCGGATGGGACGCTATGACGAAGCGCTTGACCAGTCCTTGAAACATGCCCCGCAGAACGAGACCGTTCAGCAAACCGCCTGGCGCGCGGGCCGATGGGACATCGTGAAAAACGCGCATGACAAGCTGAGCCGCGATGCTGCCCGGTATCTTGCCGGGACGGGGGATTCACGGGATGGATCGGTGCTGGCCCGGCATCTGCGACCGCCGCAAAAACTGAGGCTTTCCAAGTTGAGGAAAATCCTGAAAGACAGCCAGGAATCGCGTCGCCAGATCGACCAGCTTTTGAAAAAATACCCAACGCCGTAGATGCCCGCCAGTCGCGACCGGCTTTACCCTTTGTAAATCGCTGAAACATAGCCTGAACCCGATGATTCTCAGAACGGGAAATCCGGTGCTCTGGCCGCTTTCAATCAACCCGAAACACAACGCAGCGCGGCCCGTGCTTTCGCGGTGGCAGGGCAGAATGCGCACTGGCGGACGTATTGGTCTGGCCCGGGTGTTCAACCACGTCTTTGTCGCGCTGCTTATCGTCTGGGGAATTATGGTTGTGTCACCAACCGGGCTGGCAGCGTCAACCGATGCGGACAGATGTGTATTATCGGCGCATCGGGCAGCGCAGCGCACAGGTGTGCCGGCAACGATCCTTCTGGCCGTCTCACTTGTCGAAACCGGACGTGGCAAGGGCCGCGATCGGCGCCCCTGGCCCTGGACAGTCAACCTGAAGGGCAAGGGTTTCTGGTTTGCCTCGCGCAACGAGGCCGAAAGATTCGCCCGGCGCACCCTTGGGAATGGGCAACGCCTTTTCGATGTCGGCTGTTTTCAGATCAATTACAGATGGCACGGAAGCGAATTCAGCTCGATCTCTTCAATGTTCGAGCCCGATACTAATGCATTATACGCCGCCAGATTTCTAAAGCGCCTTTACAGGGAAAAGGGTAACTGGATGGCGGCAGTCGGCGCGTATCATTCGCGGGACAAGAAACGCGCATCGCGATACGCGGCAAGGTTCATCAGAATTCTCAATACGCTGCCGACAGAAAACCCTGCTGGCCCGCGTCTCGCGCAGGGCAAGCTTGTGTCTGAACCCGCGCTGCACGAGGCGACCAATAATTACCCGTTATTAAGCGTTGCGCGTCAGGCGCATGCAGCGCGGGGTTCGCTGGTATTTCTGGATGATCACACGGTCGGTGCATTGATCGAATGAGCGAGGTATCGTCCCCGGTGGCTGCCAGATTGTTTCAGCCGACGATCCTGTTGGCAATGGCCCTCATGGCGGTCATCGTGATGATGATCCTGCCGATGCCGTCATGGGTGCTGGATATCGGTCTGGCCGTGTCCTTTGCGTTGGCGATCCTTATCTTTACGGTGACGCTGTTCATCGAGAGGCCGCTGGATTTTTCCGCATTTCCGACCATTCTTCTGGCATCGCTGATGTTGCGCCTTTCGCTGAATGTATCATCGACAAAGCTGATTATCGGCCAGGGGCATACCGGCCCCGCAGCAGCCGGGCGGGTGATCGAGGGATTTGCGAATTTCGTGATGGGTGGCAGCGTCCTGATCGGTCTGGTGGTGTTTGGCGTTCTGATGATCGTGAATTTCATCGTGATCACCAAGGGTGCGGCCCGTATGGCAGAGGTCGGCGCACGCTTTGCCCTTGATGGAATGCCGGGCAAGCAGCTGGCAATCGACAGCGACATGTCCGCAGGCGCCATCTCCCATGAAGAGGCCAAGCGGCGCAGGCAGATGGAACAGGCGGAAACCACCTTTTTCGGCTCGCTCGACGGGGCGTCCAAATTCGTCAAGGGCGATGCGGTT
This sequence comes from Paracoccaceae bacterium, assembly GCA_015487165.1. Taxonomy (GTDB): domain Bacteria; phylum Pseudomonadota; class Alphaproteobacteria; order Rhodobacterales; family Rhodobacteraceae; genus UBA5972. The sequence goes on from WFQE01000022.1 coordinate 18,654, forward strand.
GCGGGGTTGCTGATTACCCTGCTGAATCTGGTCGTCGGCCTGACGATCGGCGTAGGCGTTCATGGTATGCCTTTGCAGAAAGCGATCGAGAACTATGCGATCCTGACTGTTGGTGATGGTCTTGTATCGCAGATACCCGCCGTCATCATATCGATTGCCTCGGCGCTGTTGCTGTCGCGCGGGGGCACGACCGGGGCTGCCGACAAGGCGCTGTTCGAACAGCTTGGCAGGCACCCTTCGGCGCTGATCACGGTTGCGGTTCTGCTGTTCATGTTTGCGCTTGTTCCCGGCTTGCCTTTCGTTCCGTTCATGGCTGGCGCCTTGGCTCTTGGGGGGGCAGGGGTGTATCTGGCCCGGCGTCGAAAGGAACAGGCACAAGGCGTGCCTCCCGAGCCGGTGGTCGAGACGACCCGCGCAGAAACGCTTGGCGACCGGCTGGACGTGGACGAAATCCATGTCGAGTTCGCCCCCGACCTGGTGCCCATCGCCATGGATCAGGGCAACGGCCTGGACGCCAGAATAGACAACATGCGCGAACATATTGCCGCAACCTATGGCCTGCTGCTTCCCGAAATACGGCTGACGGACAACCCCACCTTGCCCGAGGGCACCTACACGATCAGGATACAGGGTGTCGAAGAGGCGCGCGACCGGTTGGAAACCGGCAAGGTTCTGGTCTTGCTTGGCGAAACCCAGCCTGGCGAGGGCGACATCGTGCGCGAGCCCGTTTATGGCGCCCCGGCCAGATGGGTGCCGGCCGATCAGCGCGAAGAGGCCAGCATTCAGGGCCTGACCGTGGTTTCCCCGGCCGAAGTTCTGGCGACCCATCTGCTGGAAACCCTCAAGCGCAATTTTTCCAAGCTTCTGAATTACCGCAGCCTGCGCCTGATGCTGGATGAATTTGCCAATCTTTCAGATCCCAAAAAGGCCGAGATGAATCAGCGGATGCTGGATTCCCTGATCCCCGAAAAGGTGCCGTTCGAACTGCTGCTGGCGGTATTGCGCCTGCTGCTGGACGAACAGGTTTCGATCAGGAATCTAGCGCTTGTACTCGAGGCAATTGCCGAAGCGCGGGCCCGCCTGAACACGGCCGAAGAGATCGCCGAATATGTCCGCCAGCGCCTGGGATTCCAGATCGTTGCCGAATATCGCCGTCAGGATGGAACCATCCCCCTGATACAGCTTTCCCCCGAGTGGGAAGAGAAGTTTCGCGAACACGCAGTGGCAGGTGAAGGTGTTCTCGAAGAAGTCGCCCTGCCCCCGGAAGAGTTCAACCGCCTTGCCGAGGCGGTGAATGACAAGCTGAACTCCGCCAGTGAAACCGGCGATTACCCTGTCATCGTCACGTCGTCACGACGCAGGCGGTTTCTTCGCATGGTGCTGTCGTCCAAGGGCGTCCGAAACCCGGTTCTGTCATACGAGGAAATCGGCGTGTCGGCACGCCCTGCACTGGTAGGGGTCGCCTGAGATGACACAGGCGTTCCTGCAAATGCTGCAATCGCTGGGGGCAATGTCACTGACCCCGGTTGTCATCTTTTTCCGGGTGTCCGCAGCAATGTTCATGATGCCGGGTTTTGGTGAACATGCTGTTCCCGTGCGGATAAAGCTGATTCTCGCCGTGATGTTTACCTTGATCGTATGGCCAATTGCCTCGGAAGACGTCGGGCTGCACTGGCCGGAACCCTCGTTCCAGGTGATCATCATCGAAGCGGTCATCGGGCTGGGGATGGGGGCATTCTTCAGGTTGCTGGTGCAGATGCTGGAGATTGCGGGCATGATCGCCGCGCAGGCGATGTCTCTTTCCCAACTGTTCGGTGGCGCGCCCGGGCAGGACCCCATGCCGGCAATCGGCAATCTGTTGACGGTGTCGGGTCTGGCCCTTGCAATGATGGCGGGCCTTCACGTCAAGTTGGCCTTGGCTCTGGCCCTGTCTTATCAAGCCTTTCATCCCGGGCAGTTGCCCGATCCGACCGATTTTTCGATCTGGGGAATTTCGGGTCTCGCGGGCGCGTTTTACAAGGCGTTTTCCCTTGCCGGCCCGTTTGTTCTGGTTTCGCTGGTTTACAACCTGGCGCTGGGCGTCATCAACAAGGCGATGCCGCAGCTGATGGTGGCGTTCATCGGTGCGCCGGCGATCACATTGGCGGCGATTATCCTTCTCGCCGTGTCGGCGCCATTCATCCTGAGCCATTGGCTGTCCTTCATGGACATGGCCCTTTCCAACCCGTTCGGAGATATATGGTGAGCGGCGGATCCGACGGTGAAGAAAAAACCTTTCAGCCGACCGAGCGCAAGTTGCAGGAGGCGCGTCGCAAGGGTGATCTCGTGCGCTCGCCCGACATTTCCGCAACCGCCGCCTATCTGGGGCTGACGCTCGCCCTGGTCATATTCGGGGCGCATCTTGTTCGGGTTTCCGGCAGTGTTCTGGCCGGGGTGCTGGGGCGCGCCGACACTCTTTCCGTGGCTGTTCTCGGGCCGGGAGGGGCAGGTCTGGCAATGTCTCTGGTTTCCGATGCTCTCGTCCCGCTTTTGCCCCTGTTTCTGTTTCCGGCCGCGATGGCCCTGCTGTCCGTTCTGGGCCAGCGGGCGGTCGTGTTTTCGCCCGACAAGTTGCGGTTCAAGCTTTCCCGCATCTCGCCACTTGCCGGATTGCGAAACAAGTTCGGGGCGTCGGGCCTGTTCGAATTCTTCAAGGCGCTGGTCAAGATGCTGGTTTTTTCGGCGCTGACCGGCGTCATCCTGTGGCGCAGGATGCCCGAGCTTCTGGCCAGTTCCATGGCGACCCCAAAGCAGGTTTCGGTGATGATCGGGGGCAACATAAGCAGCTTTCTGTGGGCCGTCGTGATCATCTCGGCGGTTATTTCAGTTGTCGATTACGGCTGGCAGTTCTTTTCCCTGCGGCGTCGGCTGATGATGTCGCGTCAGGAAATGAAAGAGGAAACCCGCGAAAGCGAGGGCGATCCGGCGCTCAAGCAGAAGCGGCGCGAAAAAGGGTATGATATTGCCACCCAGCGCATGATGCAGGATATCCCGGATGCCGATGTTCTGATCGTCAACCCCCAGCACTACGCCGTTGCCCTGAAATGGGACAGGTCGCCCGGCTCGGCCCCGGTCTGCGTGGCCAAAGGGGTGGATGAAATAGCGGCAAGGATGCGCGAGATTGCGGCAGAGGAAGGCGTGCCGATCCATCGCGACCCACCGACGGCACGGACGATATATGCCACCGTGGAAATCGGACAAGAGATCCTGCCCAAACAGTATCGCGCGGTGGCCGCGGCGATTCGCTATGCAGAAGAAATGCGGAAACTGGCAAGGGGACGGCCGTGGAAAAAACGTTGAGGGAACTGGCATCCCTGTTGAAAGCGGGACAGGTACACAAGGATTTCTGCCTGGCCAGATTTCGTGAAATCGACCATGAGAAAAGAACCATGGAGGCCAGGATAGAGGCGCTGGAAAGCCAGCGATCCCCAAACATTGCCACCGTGGCAGAAGGTGTGCTTGCTGAAAGGTGGATGGAATGGCGCCGGGGGCAGCTGAAAAAGTTGACGGCAGAGCTGGCTGAAATCGGCACCCGATGGACCCTTGCCCGAAAACAGGCCCAGAGGGCAGTTGGCCGGGTTGAGGTGATCCAGGAACTGATCAAACGCCAATCGGAATCTCTGGCCAGCAGAAGGGCTCGCAAGGCCGAACATGACGGCCCGGAAAACGCTACGCGTCTTGTCTGACGATATTGGTGATCAGCACATCCGATACGGCATTGCCCAGAACCTTGCGGGCGGCCTCGAAAAGAGAACTGCGCAGGTCGGTCATTTTTTCACCGTCCGTGAAATCGCCTTCGAACCCGCCGGCATTGGCGTGTCTGAACAGGGCGCGCAGCAGGGCGTCGCGCAGACGGGGTTCGCGGCTGAACACGACCTCCTTGTTGCCGGCGGTAACCTCGATGCTGATGGAAAGCACCACCAGCGACGCCACGCGTTCCCCGCTGACCACCGGCACAACGAACTGGTTGTTCAGTTTCACATATTCGACATCACCGGGCTTTGCCTCTCCTTGAGCAGGCCCTTCCTTCTGGGTGTTTGCCGTCTTTGTTTCGCCACCATGCGCACCGGTTGCCGGGCTTTCGGGCGATTGGTGTGCGGTGGGCCCCGTCTGGTGTACCTTGTCATTTTTCGGCGGCGCAGGCTTGAGGAAAAAACCGGCGCCAGCACCGGCTGCAAGACCGAGAAGCGCAATGATGACGGGGATGATCTTTTTCATGTCGCGACCTCAAAATGGCAGGATGTGTTCAAGGATCTGTTGACCGACGCGCGGTTTCTGCACCGATGAAATCATGCCACGCCCGCCATAAGAGATGCGCGCCGATGCGATCCGGTCATATGTGATCTCGTTGGCCCGCGAGATGTCTTCGGGGCGCACGAAGCCCGAAACCAGAAGCGCGCGCAGCTCACTGTTGATCCTGACCTCTTGCGTGCCGTGAATTTCAAGATAGCCGTTGGGCAGAACGCGGGTGACAGTTGCGGCGATCCTCAGGGTGAGTTTTTCCTTCCGCTGTATGGTGCCGGTGCCTTTTGCCGTGCTGTTTGATGAAACATCCACGGCATTCGCACTGGTTGCGCCCGCGGGCAGGGTTGAATCCAGCGACTGCGGCAGCCCGAACAGCGAAGGCATCGCCAGTTTCTGACTGCCCTGTCGCGAGCGGGTCGAACTGTTCGACATTTCGGCCTTGTCGTTTATCTGAATCACCACCGTCAGAAGGTCGCCCAGATTTCTGGCGCGCCGGTCCCCCAACAAGGATGTCGGGCCGGAATGCCATAACGATGCCCGCGCATGTCTGGCCGGTTTGCGTGGCTGCATTCCTGCGGCGGTCATTGCCAGATAGTCATCGGTTTCGGTCGGAGGGGTAAGGGCCGGCGCCTTGCCGACATTTTCAAGGTCGCTGCACGCTGCGGCAAGCAGCAGGCAAAAAACCGCAGGCGCTTTTCTCATGGTGATACCTTCACTTGTCCGGCGCCGGACACCACGCCACGGATTGTTGCATGCGAGCCGAGATTCATGACGGGAATGCGGTCTCCGACGCCCCCGCGGGCCAGGGCGCGGCCTTCGGTCGTGATTGACAGTGCCCCCTTGTCGTAGATCAGAAGAACCAGCTGGTTGCGCTGAACCACGGCAGGCTGGCCGATATCACCAGCCATGATCGGCCGGCCCGGATACAGGGTAACGCGGGCCTCCTTGCCCACAATCCGTGAAACGTTCCGAAGGGCACCGGCCGCATTTCCCTGCTGCACTTCCAGGTCGGACGCCGAAATCACCGTGCGCGCAGGGATTACATGCACCGGGGTGACAAATTGCGCCAGCGCAATACCAGGGGCGCAAAGGAAGATTGCTGCCAGAGCGCGGATCATCGGATCTGGGTGGTTGCGGCCAGCATCTGGTCGGCGGCGGTGATGACCTTGGCGTTCAGCTCGTATCCGCGCTGGGCCTCGATCAGGTCGGTGATCTGACGGACCGCGTCAACAGACGAATTTTCCAGATAACCCTGCTGAATCAGGCCCATACCTGCATTGCCGGCCTGATCCGTGATGGGCGATCCCGAAGCTGCGGTTTCGGCAAACAGGTTGTCGCCCAGGGCCTCGAGGCCCTTTTCATTGGTAAAGCCGGTCAGCGTGATCTGGCCCAGAAGTTCGGGCGCTGGACGATCCGCAAATGTGGCATACACCTCACCTGTTGTCGAAATCTTGATGCTTTTGGCATCCGGCGGAATGGTAATGTCCGGCACCAGCGGATAGCCTTGCGAGGTTACGATCTGCCCCTCTCCCGACCGTTTGAATGACCCGTCGCGGGTATAGGCCGAGCTGCCATTGGGCATGGTCACCTCGAAATACCCCTTGCCGTCGATTGCCAGATCCAGGTCGCCCCCCGTCTGTGCCAGCGACCCCTGGTTGATGTTCATGGAAATGGCTGTCGGACGCACGCCCAGACCGACCTGCACCCCCGTTGGCACCATGGTGCCGCTGGTCGCCGTGATCGCCCCGGGGCGCGTCAGTTGCTGATAGCCCAGATCGGCAAATTCGGCGCGTCGCGGGTTATAGGCGGTCGTGTTCATGTTTGCGAGATTGTTTGAAATCACCTCGACCCGCATCTGCTGGGCACTCATTCCCGTGGCGGCAATGCTTAGCGCACGCATGTTATTCTCCCTTTTTCTATCTCCCGAGGGTGCGGATGACCGAACGAATCCGCTGATCCTCGCGGTCGAGGAATTTCTGACCAAGTTCGTAGTTGCGCTGAATTTCGATCAGCCGCGTGATCTCGGTCACCGGGTTGACGTTGGACTGTTCAAGAAACCCCTGTCGCACGGATGTGTTTTCGACCGGCACCAGCGGGGAATCGGTCTTGAAAAGAACCCCCGACTGATTTGCCAGGTCGGTGGGCGAGGAGGGTTCGGCAATCATCAGCTGGGCCAGCGGCTGGCCATCTGCCGAAAGCGTCCCGTCGGGCGCCAGCTTGATATCATGTGCTGCGGGGGGGATGAATATGGGGGAACCCCCGCTGTCCAGAACCCGATACCCGTCTGGTGAAACAAGCTCGCCCTGCGCGTTCGACGTGAATGCCCCGGCTCGGGTCAGGCGGTTGCCATCGGGGGTTTGCAAAACGAAAAATCCCTGCCCCGATATCGCAAAATCCAAGGGGTTGCCCGTTTCGACAAGGGCGCCCTGCGTGGTATCGATAAATCTTGCATTGGCCGTTGCCATGGAAAGCGACGGCGATCCCGGCCCGGTGGGCAGGGCATATTCCGAGAAAATCAGCGCTTCCCGGCGAAAACCTGTGGTTGACGCATTCGCCACGTTGTTCGCAACCTTTTCCAGTTGCCGCAAAAGACCGGTCTGGCGGGTCAGGCTGACATAGCCGGCATTGTCCATGGGGTTCTCCTGCGTGGTTGGGGGATCATTTTCCGATTCCCGCGATCATGGGGATGATCTGATCGGTGAAAAAACCATCGAGCGTGCGGCCCATCACGCCGACCGAAAGCCAGAACGCAATCACGATCGAGGCCAGCTTGGGCACGAATGTGAGGGTCATTTCCTGGATCGATGTCAGCGCCTGCAAAAGGCCGATGGCAAGCCCCACGACAAGTGCCACAAGCAGGATCGGTGCGGAAATGTTGACCGCCGCCCACAGGGCCTGGCGCACCATGTCGTAGAGGGCATTTTCGTTGAACATCAGACGGGCATCCTGAGGATTTCCTGATAGGCCTCGACAACCTTGTCCCTGACGGTCACGGCGGATTCTATTGCAAGGGCGCTGCGTGCCATGCTTTCGGCCAGATCGGGCAGGCTGGCCTGGCCCTGCATTGCCTGCATGGCGGTTTTCTCGCCTTCACGCAGGGTTGACACGAAATCCTGTGCCGCCTTGCCCAGGTTCTGGGAAAACTGGCCGTCCGGGGCGCCCGGTTGCGCGGCCTGACGGGCAGATGAATACAGGCGATTGGCCGAGAGCGTCTTGACATCCATTCTGGAGCCTCCGTTGGTTTACCTCTTCAGAAGTGACAGCGCATCGCGGGCCATTTGCCTGGCCTGATCGAACATGCGCATGTTGGCCTCGTAGCTGCGCTGCGTTTCTCGCGCGTCAGCTATTTCGATGATGAGATTGACGTTGGATCCCTCGAAATACCCGCTTGAGTCCGCCAGCGGATGCGAGGGGTCATATATCTTTCGCAGCGGCGACGGGTCCAATGCGGGTGTGCCGGCCCTCACCGTCGCAAGAGATGTTTCGGGATCGAAGCTTTGCCCGAAGGTCACGGTTTTTCGCCTGTATCCGGGCGTATCGGCATTTGCGATGTTTTCCGCGGCCAGACGCAGGCGCAACGATTGCGCCGTCATGCCGCTGGCCGAAACGGCCATGGATTTTTCGAGACTGTTCATGGTGTTCCGCTACCGCCCAAGGCTGGCCCTCAGAATTTCAAGTGATTTGAAATAGATGCCCAGCGCCATATCGTAGTCTTGCCGTGTTTCGGCGGCTTTGGTCATCTCGTGTTCAAGGGAAACATTGTTGCCGTTTGGCGATGCCTCCAGCCCGCTTTCGCGGATGACTTCATGCACGAAATCCTGATTGGCCGAGGCGATATGGTCTGGACGGGTGGTTCGCAGAGAAAGCGGCGCCTCACCTTGAGAGAACACCTGCGCAAAGGGCGGAATGTCGCGGGTCTTGTAGGCGGGCGTATCCGCGTTGGCGATATTTTCGGCTATGAGCGCGTGCCTTTGATCGGCGTATCTGGCCATTTGCTGTGCCGTGGACAGAATGTCGAGACTGATACTCATGAGGGCTTCTCCCTGGTCCGTGTAAAGACGGGCTTAACCCTGATTTCTTTAGAAAAGGTAAGCAGTGGATCAGAGGAGGATTCGCCTTGGGCGATGTTTTCGCGCCGCTTTTTGCGGGTTTGAAAAGGATATCGGCGGTCAAGCCGCTTGGCCGGGTTGTCGGTTCGCGCAGCGGCACGATTCTGGTCGAGGGTCTGTCCGGCAGCTGCAAGCTGGGCGACGGGGTTGTGGTTCGGCCCAGCACAGGGCAGGCCATTCCTGGCGAGGTTCTGCGCCTTGAGCGCGACCATGTTGCCGTTCTGTTGTCGTCTGATGCGCGCGGCATCGCGCTGGGCGACAGGGTCGTGCGGCAAACCGATCAGTTTCTGTATCCGCATGAAAGCTGGATCGGCAGGATAATGGATTCACGCGCCCGGCCCCTTGATGGAAAGGAACTTTTGACCGGCGCGCGCGCATATGCCTGCCAGGCCCCCCCTCCGGCGGCGGCCGAGCGCCGTGCATTCGGCCCGCGGCTTGAAACGCGGCAGGGCCTGTTCAATACCATCCTGCCCATCGTGCAGGGGCAACGCATCGGCCTGTTTGCCGGCTCGGGCGTGGGCAAGACCACGTTGATCGGCCGGTTTGCCCGCGATATCGAGGCAGATGTTACCGTCATTGCGCTGGTGGGTGAACGCGGGCGCGAGCTGCGCGACTTTACCGAAAAAGTGCTGGGCCAGGCCGGGTTGCGGCGTTCCGTGGTGGTGGTCGAGACCTCGGACAAGTCGCCACTTGATAAACGCCGGGCTGCCTGGAGCGCGGTCAGCATCGCCGAATATTTTCGGGATCAAGGCAAGCAGGTGCTTTTCATTCTTGATTCCGTCACCCGCTTTGCCGAGGCGCATCGTGAAATCGCCCTCTTGTCGGGCGAACCGGCCACCATGCGGGGGTTTCCCCCCTCGACCTCGCAGTTGATCATGTCGTTATGTGAACGAACCGGGCCTGGTGCCGGCGGCGGCGGTGATATCACGGCGATATTTTCGGTTCTGGTCGCCGGCTCTGACATGGAAGAGCCGCTGGCCGATATTGTTCGCGGTGTGCTTGACGGGCATGTGGTTCTTGACCGAACCATCGCCGAAAGGGGGCGGTTTCCGGCGGTTGATGTGCTGCGCTCGGTATCGCGAAGCCTGCCAGAGGCCGCCAGCGACGGGGAAAACCTGTTGATCCAGAAGGCCCGGAAGGTTCTTGGCACATATGAATCTGCGCAGTTGATGATACGTTCGGGCCTGTATGCCGTCGGAAGCGATCCCGAGATCGACAAGGCGATCGAAATCTGGCCGAAACTCGAGGAGTTCTTTGCCGAATCACAGGGGCTTGATACGGCGGCAAGCTTTGCACGGCTGGCCGAATGTCTGGAATGTTCCGAACAGAAGGATGACATGTAAACCGGCCGTGGTCAGGTGCGCCGGATCTTCAGAATCGCCCTGGTCCCCTTGGCCCAGGATTCGAATTCCAGCGCCCCACCATGTTGCAGCGCGATTGTCGAGACGATCGTCAGGCCCAGGCCGGACCCTTTTACAAAGCTGGCGTTTTCGCCGCGCACAAAGGGGGCGATCAGGCGGGGCAAGGCGTCGTCGGGCATGGCGCCGCCTTCGTCTTCTATGATGATCGAGGCGGTCATTGAATCGGCCTTCAGGTAAACCGTGGCGCGGCGCCCGTATTTCAGTGCGTTGTCGATCAGGTTGTTGATCGCGCGTTCAAGCGACACCGGCCGCGCGGTTACCAGAATTCGCCGGGGGTCTTCGTCAGACAACGAAACCATTCCACCACCCCCAAAAACCGAGCGGGTGCGGTCAAGTTCGATCACCGGCGTTTCGCGCAGTGTCACGGGTTTTCCCGTGTCTTCGTAATCGGCAACGATCGAGGCAAGCAGCGCGGTCAGGGAAATTCGCCGCGGCTCTTCGGCGTTCATTTCCGACCGGGTATAGGTCAGCACGCTTTCGATCATGCCGGTCATCTGGTCGATATCGGCGTTGAGGCGTGCGCGCAGTTCTTCGTCTTCGATCAGCGCCGAGCGCAGGCGCAACCGTGTCGCGGGTGTGCCCAGGTCGTGGCTGACGCCCGACAGCACCAGCGCGCGTTTTTCAAGCCTGTCCTGTTCGACCGACACATATTCATTCAACGCGCGCGCAATGTCGCGCAGTTCGTCGGGGCCGGTTTCCTTGAATTCCAGTTTCCCGCCAAAGCTGCCACGGCTTGCCAGGGTTTCGGCAAAATTCCTGAACCGGGAAGATGTGTCCGCAATCCGGGCAAGAACAAAGATCATGCCGCCGACCAGCACCGCCAGCGCAACAAGACGCATGTCCGTGGGCGCGGCAGAGCAGCCCCAGATGCCGGGGCCTTCGATCTTTTGCCACTTTCCTTGCTCGAAACGGGCGATCAGGATCGGGTCATCGCAATAACTGGCCATCAGCTTGACCAGCTCGCCCAGCTGTGCGGCGGGAGGAATCCCCCGCGTCGAGGGAAGGCGTGCAAGCGGATACCGCAGATTGCGTGAAACGACATGCAGCTGAAGCCGCTCGCCCGTCATCTGGGATTCCTGTCTGGAGATGATGGACATCGATGTCAGGAGGGCAGGCGATGGCAGGTCGGGAAAATCCTGCACGCGCATGGTGGCACGCGTTGTTCCGGTGGGCTCTTCCATTGGGGTGATCGTTATTCCCGGCGGGGGCGGGCCGTCGCCGCCGAGCGACTGGTAAAGGAACAGCCCGGTTTCATAAGCCCGATCCAGATGCGCCCGCCAGGCCGCTTGCGACGACATCCATAGCCAGGCGGAAACCATGCCCGTCAACAGCGCCACGACTGCCCAGCTGATGGCACGAGCCCTGAGAGATGACAGGACACGCACCCTAATCATCCGAAACGGTTACATCGGTGGCAAGAACATAGCCGACGCCGCGTTCTGTTCGCAGGATCCGCGGAGCTTTTGGGTTGGCCTCGATCTTGGACCGCAAACGACCGACCAGAACATCTATGGCGCGGCTTTCGGCAACATCCAGGGCTGTGCCCGCCTCTCGGGTTATCACCAGCGCATCGGCGATTTCGACGCGGGTCAACGGAATGTGGGGGTTGGCGAGCAGAACCTTGAGCAAGCCGGTTTCACGCCGCGAAAGGGAAACCTGAAAACCCTGCGGTGACAGAACGATGTCTCGCTTGCCGTCATAGGTCCAGCCGGCAAAATGATAGGTTGCGGTATTGCGCCGGTATCCCAGCGATGCAGACCGGTGGCCGCGCCGAAGAACCGCGCGCACCCTGGCCAGCAGCAGGTCGGGGTTGAAAGGCTTGGCGATATAATCGTCTGCACCGACTTCATATCCGGCCATGCGCTGGTGATCGGCGGACAGCGCCGATACCAGAATGATTGGCACGTCATGTTCCTTTCGCAGCGCAGCACAGATTTCGACGCCGCTTTCGTCGCCCAGCATCACGTCAAGAAGGATGAGGTCGATGCGTCCATGCGAAAACAGGTTTTCGATTTCCGCGCGGCTGGCCCCCGTCAGAACCATGAAGCCGTTCTTGCGCAGAAATTCCGACATCATCCGGCACATCTCGGGGTCGTCATCAACGACCAGAAGTCTCGGAATCGGCATCGATATTTCCCCTGCTGGCCCATGTGGCGACCTAGTGTTTGTAACACTGTGCAACAAAATCAATAGAATGGTAACAACATGTAACGAACCGATCGAAAATTCGCGTCGATCACGGGTTTTGGCCGGCTGAAGCAATTGAACGCAAGCGATGATCAAGCCGAGGATACGCCAGCGTCGCCATGTCGTGCGACTGCAAGTGGGAGGAAATGATGTTTACGAGAACTACGTTTGCGGCCGCGACTGCGGCTTTGCTCATGACTGGCTCGGCAGCGATGGCCGGACCGAAAGCCGAAGTCCTGCATTGGTGGACATCGGGCGGCGAGGCCAAGGCCGTTGCCGTTCTGCAAAAGGAATTTGCCGATAATGGCGGCGAATGGACAGACATGCCGGTTGCCGGTGGTGGTGGCGATGCCGCCATGACCGCGCTCAGGGCACGGGTGCTGTCGGGCAATCCGCCGACCGCCGTGCAGCTCAAGGGGCCGGCAATTCAGGAATGGTATGCCGAGGGCGTTCTTGCCGATATTTCCGATGTTGCCAAGGCCGAGGGCTGGGACAAGATCCTGCCGCCCGCCATTGCCAAGCACATGAAATGTGACGGCAAGTGGTGTGCGGCGCCGGTGAATGTCCACCGTGTTGACTGGATCTGGGCCAATGCCGACATCCTGAAGAAATACAATATCAAGATGCCGACGACCTGGGCCGAATTCAATGCCGCGGCCGACAAGCTCAAGGCCGCTGGCGTGACGCCGCTGGCCCATGGTGGTCAGGCCTGGCAGGACGCAACCGTGTTCGAGGCAATCGCCAAGGGCATTCTCGGGGCCGACGGTTTCCGCAAGGCGTTTGTCGAGCTTGATACCGCCACCCTGACCTCGGACAAGATGATCGCGGTCTTTGACCAGATGCGCAAGATGCGCGGCTATGTTGATGACAACTTTTCGGGTCGTGACTGGAACCTCGCAACGGCGATGGTCATGAACGGCGAGGCAGCCTTCCAGATCATGGGAGACTGGGCAAAAGGCGAATTCATGGCCGCAGGCAAGGTGCCGGGCAAGGATTTCCTTTGCGGGGCAACCCCCGGTGGCGGGTTCCTGTATAATGTTGACAGCTTTGCCATGTTCAAGGTTGCCGGCGCAGACCGGCAGGCAGGGCAGAAACTGCTGGCCAAGCTGATCGTTGGCAAGAACTTCCAGAAGGTGTTCAACCTTTACAAGGGCTCGATCCCTGTGCGGACCGATGTATCGCTGGATGATTTTGACGTCTGCGCACACAAGTCCGCTGCCGACATGGCCGCAGCCAGCGCCGATGGCTCGCTTCTGCCCAGCTATGCCCACGGCATGGCTCTGCGCAGCGCGCAGTCGGGTGCGATCACCGATGTGGTGACTGCGTTCTTCAACTCGGACATGTCCTCGGCCGATGCGGTCAAGGCACTGGCCAAGGCCGTCAAGAACAGCCTGTAAGGCAGGAAACCTCTCTCCGGCGTCACGGGCGCCGGAGAGAAACATTCAGGGAATGAAAATCATGGCATGGCTGGAAAAACACGTCCCGAAGATGGTTCTGGCACCGTCTTTCGCGGTTATCCTGTTTTTCGTCTATGGTTTCATCGGCTGGACGGCATGGGTTTCGCTGACGCGTTCGCGCCTGTTGCCGCGGTACGATATTGTCGGCTTTATCCAGTATCAGCGGCTGTTTGATTCCCCTCGCTGGGATACGGCGATTTCCAACCTTTTCATCTTTGGGTTTCTTTTCATCGTGATTTCGATGTTCCTGGGGCTTTTTCTGGCGATCCTGCTGGATCAGAAAATCCGTACCGAGGGCATGTTGCGCACGATCTATCTTTACCCCATGGCGCTGTCGCTGATCGTGACCGGGACCGCTTGGAAGTGGATCCTTAACCCAGGCCTTGGCATCGAGGCGGTGGTGCGCGGCTGGGGCTTTGAAAACTTTCGCTTCGATTGGCTGATAAATCCGGATTATGCCATTTACACAATCGTGATCGCGGGCGTCTGGCAGGCATCCGGCTTTGTCATGGCGCTGTTTCTTGCGGGCCTCAGATCCGTTGATGACGAGATCATCAAGGCCGCCCAGGTTGATGGTATTCCGACCCTGCGCATCTATTCGGCCATCATCATTCCATCCATGGCGCCGATCTTTCTTTCGGCTTTCATCGTGCTGGCGCATCTCGCGATCAAGAGCTTTGACCTGGTGATTGCCCTGACCGGCGGCGGTCCGGGCTATGCCACGGATCTGCCGGCCACCTACATGTATGCCCTGGCGTTTTCACGCGGGGATATCGGGCAGGCGGCAAGCTCGGCCATGGTCATGATGATGGTCGTCTTTGCGATTGTCGTTCCCTACCTGTATTCCGAGCTGAGGGCCAAAAATGACTGATATCACATCGGAAAACACGGGCCGGCCCTTGGCACATGCGGTGCGAAACATCCTGTTGCGATGGCTGTTGCTGGCGTTGCTGGGGCTTTTTGCGCTGTATTACCTGATGCCCCTGTTCGTGATGCTCACGACCTCGCTCAAGTCGCTTGAAGAAATCCGCACCGGATCACTGGTGGCGTTGCCGCGCGAGGTGACATTCGATGCCTGGGCCAAGGCCTGGTCGGGTGCCTGCACCGGTATTCAGTGCGAAGGCGTGCGACCGTTTTTCTGGAATTCGATATTGCTGGCGGTGCCAGCGGTGTTTCTGTCCACCCTGTTCGGGGCGGTAAATGGCTATGTGATCGCCCATTGGCGGTTTCGGGGGTCGAACCTGATCTTTTCGCTGATGCTGTTCGGGTGCTTCATTCCTTTCCAGGTCGTGTTGTTGCCCATGGCTCGCGTGCTGGGGATCATGGGGCTTGCGGGCACCATTCCCGGCCTGATCTTCGTGCATGTGGTTTACGGGCTTGGATTCACCACGCTGTTTTTCCGCAACTACTATGTGACGATCCCGCAAGAGCTTGTCAAAGCTGCCAAAATCGATGGCGCGGGATTTTTCAGAATTTTCTGGTCGATCTTTCTTCCGTTGAGCTTGCCCATCGTGGTGGTCACGGTCATCTGGCAGTTCACCCAGATCTGGAACGACTTTCTTTTTGGTGTTTCCTTCAGCCAGTCGGGCACGCAGCCCGTGACGGTTGCGCTGAACAACATCGTCAATTCAACGACCGGTGTGAAGGAATACAATGTGGATATGGCCGCGGCGATCATTGCCGCTTTGCCGACCATGCTGGTTTACGTGATCGCTGGAAAATACTTCATCCGCGGGCTCACCGCCGGCTCTGTGAAAGGGTAAGACATGGCGCACATCCTCGAAGTGAGAAACCTCGTCAAGAATTACGGGTCGGTGGAAATCCTCAAGGATATCAACGTCTCGATCGAATCTGGCGAGTTTCTGGTTCTGGTCGGCCCATCAGGCTGCGGGAAATCCACATTGCTGAACTGCATTGCCGGGCTGGAGCCTATCAATGCAGGTGAAATCATCATTGCCGGGCGCAACATGAAGGGTGTGTCGCCCAAGGACCGTGACATTGCCATGGTGTTTCAGTCTTACGCGCTTTACCCGACGATGACCGTTGCCCGAAACATCACCTTTGGCATGAAGGTGCGGGGGGTGGATGCTGCCACCCAGCAGGCCAAGCTGGCCGAGGTGGCCCGCCAGCTGCAGATCGAACCGCTGCTGAATCGACGGCCGGGGCAATTGTCGGGTGGCCAGCGTCAGCGGGTTGCCATGGGGCGGGCGCTTGTCCGCGACCCCAAGTTGTTTCTGTTTGACGAACCGCTTTCAAATCTCGATGCCAAGCTGCGGGTCGAGATGAGGATCGAGATCAAGAGGTTGCATCAGGATCTTGGGGCTTCGATGGTTTACGTCACCCATGATCAGATCGAAGCGATGACGCTTGCGACAAAGATCGTGGTGATGAAGGATGGGCAGGTTCAGCAGATCGGCACACCCTCGGAAATCTATAATCGGCCGGCCAATTTGTTTGTTGCCGATTTCATGGGCTCTCCGGCAATGAACCTGCTTCCGGCGCGGACGATCCGCAACGGTTCGGGCACACAGATCGAAATCGCCCGCGACGGCGAAGAACCGCTGATCCTGCGCGATCACTGGAGCCCGGACCTGCCTGAAAAGGTGATCATGGGCCTGCGTCCCGAAGACATCGCCGAAGCCGGGTATCGCAGTGGCGAAAAGGTGCAGACCGCGACATGCAAGGTTGAACTGGTGGAGTTGGCCGGTGCCGATACCTATGTGGTTTCTCGCCTTGGCGGCAAGGAGGTCACCGCGCGTTTCCATGCCGAAACCCAGGCGCGTCCGGGGCAGTCGCTGGAATTCGCGTTCGATCTTGCCAAGGTGTCCTATTTCGATCCCGATACAGGGCAACGTCTGAACTGAAGCGGCCCAGGGAATGCGGTTATCTGATGACGATACTTGTTGCGGATATCGGTGGCACGAACACACGTCTCGCGCTTGCCAGGCGGGGGGGGATCATTGATCGCACCATTGCGTATTACCGGAACGGCGACCACGCCTCGATTGGCGATATTCTCACGCAATACCTTGGTGCGGGGGATGTGCCTGATCGAATCGAGGCATGTTGTGTTGCGATCGCCGGGCCGGTGTTTGGTGGTCGCGGCCGCCTGACAAATATTGACTGGGAAATATCCGAGGCCGAGCTGAAATCGATTACCGGCGCCCCCTATGTGCGGGTTCTCAATGACCTTACGGCGCTGGGCTTTGCGCTGGGCCACCTGCCTGACGCAAGTCAGCAATGTATTCGGCGGGCTGTTGGTGCGGGGGGTGGCAATGGGCAGTCGCTGGTCATCGGTATCGGAACGGGTTTCAATGTCTGCCCAGCGGTGACCTTGCCAAACGGCAAATCCATATGCCTGGAATCCGAAAGCGGCCATGCCGACCTGCCGGTGCGCCTTCGTGACACGCTGCATGACCATGTTGGTGCCGGTGCCAGTGTGTTCGAAACCCTGGAAGACCTGTTTTCAGGCGCGGGCCTGGCCCGGTTTCACAAGCTGCTCAGCAAGGGGGATGTTCGCACGCCAGAACAGATCACCGGCGCCGCTGATGGCCGGGCAACTGTTGAAACCTATGCGCAACTTGTGGCGATCCTGTGTCAGGAACTTTTCCTGCGCCATTTTCCGCAGAGCGGCATCCATCTTGCGGGAAGTGTCGCGCGCGGCATTTTTGGTTCAAGGCCAGGTCAGGGCGCGTTTGCCGCGACAGATGCGAATATAAATTTTGCGCACCGGTATCTTGAGACACCCATTTACCTGCTGACCGATGACGCGGTCGCGCTGGCCGGATGTGTCCAGGCTGCCCTGGGCGGTGATGGCGGCTGATTCAGGCGATGTCTTTCCCGGCCACCGCCCCGCGTAGTTTACCCCCGATCATTTCGGTGATGCGCTCGGCGGCTTTTCTGACGATCGGCCCGGTGGACAGGATGACTTCGTCTGAAAATCGCACGGCCGGACCCGATACCGAAATGCCGGCAATGGTTTCACCAAAGGCATTATAGATCGGCGCCGCGACACAGCGCATACCGCTATAGCGTTCTTCATTGTCCAGCGCCCATCCTCGCTTGCGACTGGTTTCCAGATCCCGAAACAACGCATCCGCCGATGTCAGGGTGTTGGGCGTAAACCGTCGAAGACCGGTTTTCCGGAGGGTCTTTTCAACGTCCTTGCGCTCCATATTGGCCAACAGGGCCTTGCCGATGCCTGACGCGTGCATTTCCGAGCGGGTTCCGGGGCGAAAAAAGGCGCGTATGGGGTTGTGGGTTTCGACCTGGCTGACAAACACCACATGCGTGCCGTCCATGATGCCCAGATTGGCCGTCTCGCCCGTTTCCTGCATCAGTTTTCGCATGGTGTCGCGCGCGGCATCCACCAGATTGGTGCGCACCAGATATGAACTGCCCACCCGAAAGGCGCCGACCCCGATCATCCATTCCTGGGTGTTTTCGTCAAATTCGACAAAGCCGTGGTTCTGAAGTGTCGCAAGCACCCGGTGCGCCGTCGAGGGCGGCATTCCCGCCTGAAGCGCAAGCTCGCTGAGGGTGGCGCCGTTGACCCTGGCGAGGGCCTCCAGAATCAGAAGGCCCCGGTCGAGGGCCTGGACTGTCGAGGCACCGTTTTCCTTGCGAATCGACCTGGGCCTGCCGCGTTTCCTCGTGCCATTATTCTGCTCGTTCAAGGGTATTCTCCTTGGTCTTGTTGCCGGAATCTTCAATTTTTCTATTAATAAAAAAGTTTTCCAGAAATGCCTATTTCGGAATTTGAAAAATGAAAAATGGTGAATTTACAGATTAGTAGCAATTTATATCCAAAATTAGAAATGTTTTTCAAAAAAATTGTAAATTTGTTGGAACTGGGCAACAATCAAGGTCAGACAAGATATCAACAAAGGATTCGCCATGTCAGGCCAGAACCCGGTTTTCATTCCGGGCCCGACAAATATCCCCGACCCGATCCGCCATGCCATGGCGGTGCAGACGATGGATCACCGCGCGCCGGATTTCGCCACAACCCTGCGCCCGGTGCTGGCGGACCTCAAGCGCCTGTTCAAGACGGAAACGGCCGAGATCATCACCTTCCCCTCCAGCGGCACGGGCGGCTGGGAGGCGGCTGTGACCAATACGCTCAGCCCCGGCGACAAGGTGCTGGTCGCGCGCTATGGCATGTTCAGCCACCGCTGGATCGACCTTTGTCAGCGGCATTTCCTGGATGTCGAGGTGATCGAATGCGAATGGGGCACGGGCGCCCCCGCCGACCTGTTTGCCGAACGCCTGGCGGCAGATACCGATCATCGGATCAAGGCGGTGCTGGTCACCCATAACGAAACCGCAACCGGGGTATTGTCCGATATCAGAGCCGTGCGCGCGGCCCTGGATGGCTGCGATCACCCGGCGATGCTGTATGTCGATTGCGTCAGCTCGCTGGCCTCGATGGATTTCCGCATGGATGAATGGGGCGTCGATCTGGCGATTTCGGGCTCGCAAAAGGGGCTGATGCTGGCCGCCGGCATGGCCATTGTCGCCGTCAGCCAGAAGGCCATGAAAGCCACCGAAATCGCCACCAGTCCGCGCTGTTATTTCGATTTTCGGGACATGCTGAAGGCCAACGCAGCCGCAGGTTACCCCTATACGCCGCCTTTGCAGCTGATATTCGGCCTGCGCAAAAGCCTTGAGATGCTGTTTGACGAGGGGCTGGACAATGTCTTTGGCCGCCACCACCGCCTTGCCGAGGGCGTGCGCCGCGCGGTTGCCGCCTGGGGGCTGGAACTGGTGGCGAAATCGCCCGAGCTGTATTCGGATTCCGTCACCGCGATTTACGTGCCCGAAGGGTTCAATGCCGACGCGCTGGTGAACCACGCCTATGATGCCTATGGCGTTTCCTTTGGCGTGGGGCTGGGTGAGATGGCCGGCCGCGCCTTTCGCATCGGCCATCTGGGCGCGCTGACCGATGTCATGGTTCTGTCGGGGCTGGCGACCATCGAGATGGCCATGAAGGACCTCGACTATCCGATCACGCTGGGCAGCGGGGTTGCGGCGGCGCAGGAGTATTTCCGCGCAACCGCCCGCGCCGCCATGTCGAACGCCGCCTGAGGAGGGATGCCCTTGATGCAGATACCCACCTATGAAGATGTCGTTGCCGCCCACGAGCGCATCCGTCCCCATGTGCATGAAACCTCGGTTCTGACCTCGACCTATTTCAATGGTCTGACCGGCGCCGAGCTGTTCTTCAAATGCGAGAATTTTCAAAAGGCCGGCGTGTTCAAGGCGCGCGGGGCCAGCAATGCCGTCTTCTCACTCACGGAAGACCAGGCAGCCCGTGGTGTCGCAACCCACAGTTCCGGCAACCACGGGCTGTCGCTGTCCTATGCGGCCGGGCGGCGCGGCATCCCGTGCCATGTGGTCATGCCCCGCACCGCGCCCGAGGCCAAGAAACAGGCCGTGCGTGGCTATGGCGGCACGATCACCGAATGCGAACCCTCGACCAGCAGCCGTGAAGAGGTGTTTGCGCAGGTCGTGGCCGAAACCGGTGCCGAATTCGTGCATCCCTATAATGACCCGCGCGTCATCGCGGGGCAGGGGACATGTTCGCGCGAGCTGCTGTCGCAGGTGGACGGGCTTGATGCCGTGATCGCCCCGATCGGCGGCGGCGGCATGGTGTCGGGCACCTGCCTGACGCTGTCCAATATCGCACCGGATGTGGAAATCCTTGCCGCCGAGCCGAAACAGGCCGATGACGCATACCGCAGTTTCAAGGCCGGCCACATCATCGCCGATGACGCGCCAGAGACGGTCGCCGATGGCCTGAAGGTGCCGCTCAAGGAACTGACCTGGCATTTCGTCAGCAACCACGTGACCGACATCCTGCTGGCCGAAGAGGACGAGATCATCGACGCCATGTATCTGATCTGGCAGCGCATGAAGATCGTGGTCGAGCCATCCAGCGCGGTGACGCTGGCCACCATCCTGAAAAACAGGGACCGGTTTGCAGGCAAGCGCGTGGGCGTGATCCTGACCGGGGGCAATGTCGATCTGAAAAAACTGCCCTGGATGTGATCCGGGCAAGGAGGAATGACCATGAAGGACATGAATTTCGAGGAATACGAGGTCGGCTACAACATTCCCGCCAAGCCGGGGATGAGCTTTGACGAAATCCAGACCCCCTGCCTGATCATCGACATGGATCAGCTGGAAAAGAATCTGGACAAGATGCAGGCGGATGCCGACGCGATGGGGATGCGTCTGCGCATACATGGCAAGATGCACAAATCGGCCGATGTTGCAAAGATGCAGATCGAACGCGGCGCCTGTGGCATCTGCTGCCAGAAGGTAAGCGAGGCCGAGGCCTTTGCCCGCAATGGCATCAAGGACATTCTGGTCTCGAACCAGGTGCGCGACCCCGCCAAGATCGACCGCCTTGCGCGCCTGCCGAAACTGGGCGTGCGCACGCTGGTCTGTGTGGATGATCCCGAAAACGTGGCCGATCTTTCTGCCGCTGCCGAAAAGCATGGGACCGAGATCGAATGCCTGGTCGAAATCGACTGCGGCGCCGGGCGTTGCGGGGTGACGACCTCTCAGGATGTGGTCAATATTGCCAAGCTGATCGATGCGGCTCCGGGGCTGAAATTTTCCGGCATTCAGGCCTATCAGGGCGCGATGCAGCATCTCGATCGTTATGAGGACCGCAAGGAAAAGATCGATATCGCCGTTGCCATGGTCAAGGACGCCGTTCAGGCGCTGAAATCGCAGGGGCTGGAATGCGACATCATTGGTGGCGGTGGCACTGGCAGCTATTATTTCGAGGGCGCCTCGGGCGTTTATAACGAGCTGCAATGTGGCTCTTACGCCTTCATGGATGCCGATTACGGCCGCATCCTGGATGAAAACGGCGTGCCGATCGGCGAAAGCCAGTTTGCCAGCTCGCTGTTCCTGCTGACCTCGGTGATGAGCCATGCGAAGGCCGACAAGGCGGTGGTCGATGCCGGCCTCAAGGCCCAGTCGGTCGATAGCGGCCTGCCCAAGGTTCATGGGATCGAGGGCGTCGAATATATCAAATGTTCCGACGAACACGGCGTGATCGCCGACCCCGAGGGCAAGCTGCAGATCAACCAGAAGATCAAGCTGATCCCCGGCCATTGCGACCCCACCTGCAATGTCCACGACTGGTATGTGCTGGTGCGCGGCGACAAGGTCGAGGACGTGATCCCGGTGACGGCAAGGGGGCTGGCCTACTGATGCTGATCGTATCCGAGGAAACCTGCCAGAAGGTCGTGACCCGCAAGGCCGCCTATGATGCGGTCGAGGCCGTGTTCGGGGCCATGGCGCGGGGTGATGCGTGGAACTTTCCGGTGGTGCGCGAGGCCATCGGGCATGCGGATGCGCTGTATGGTTTCAAGTCGGGTTTTGACCGGGCCGGGCTGACGCTGGGCGTCAAGGCGGGGGGCTATTGGCCCCATAACATGGACAAGGGGCTGACCAACCACCAGTCGACCGTGTTCCTGTTCGATCCCGACACCGGGCAGCTGTCGGCGCTGGTTGGCGGCAACTACCTGACGGCGGTGCGCACGGCGGCGTCAAGCTCGATCTCGATCAACCATCTTGCGCGCAAGGATTCAAAGGTGCTCGGCATGGTCGGGGCCGGTCATCAGGCGCAGTTCCAGCTGCGCGCCGCCGCCGAGCAACGCAATTTCGAGCGCGTCATCGCCTGGAACTATCACCCCGACATGCTGCCGTCTCTGGGCAAGGTGGCGGCCGAGCTGGGCTTGCCCTTTGAGGCAGTCGAACGCGAACAGCTGGGCGCCGAGGCCGATGTCATCGTGTCGATTACCTCGGCCCATGATGCGCTGTTGATGAAGGGCTGGATCAAACCGGGCACGCATATCGCCTGCATGGGCACCGACACCAAGGGTAAACAAGAGCTCGATCCCGAACTGGTGGCTGCGGCGACGGTGTTCACCGACGAGATCGCCCAGTCGATCACCATTGGCGAAACCCAGCATGCGGTAGCTGCGGGCCTGTTGGCCGAGGACGACATCACGCCCATCGGCATGGTCATCAATGGCGATCATCCGGGCCGCACATCGGATGACGAGATCACCCTTTTCGACGGCACCGGCGTGGGCTTGCAGGATCTCGCCGTTGCGTCGGTTGCGGCGCGGCTGGCGCAGGAACAGGGCGAAGCACAGGAAATCACGCTTTGAACTGGATACGGCAGGAACAAATGCAGGAGGAACCCATCGGGAAGTGAACGAGATCGCCGCTTAGCGGCGAAAGGAATTTGTCAGTGAACAGGGAGGAAAACCATGACAAAGACAACCAACAGACGCGATTTCCTTATGAAATCAGCGGCCGCAGCAGCAGGGGCGGGCGCACTTGCCGCGCCGTCTCTGGCGACCGCCGCCGGACAGACCATCACCTGGAAGCTCCAGACATCATGGCCCGGCGGTATCGGCTTGCAGATCTTCAAGGATTGGTGCCACTCGATCGAGGAACGCACCTCGGGTCAGCTGAAATTCATTCCCTTTGGCGCCAAGGATGTCGTCGGTGATTTCCAGCTGTTCGACGCGGTGAAAAATGGCGTTCTCGATGCCATGAACCCGTTCACGCTGTATTGGGCCGGCCGGATTCCGGCGGCTGTGTTCCTGAGCTCGTATCCGATGGGTCTGCGTAACCCCGGTGAATGGGACACCTTCTATTACGGTCTTGGCGGGCTGGAAATGGCGCGCAAGCTGTTTGCCGATCAGGGGATGTATTATGTCGGCCCCGTACAGCACGGGCCCAACATCATCCACTCCAAGGTGCCGATCCGTTCGGTTGACGACTTCCGCGGCCGCAAGATGCGCCTTCCCGGCGGTATGGTCGCCGAGGTGTTCCAGGAACTGGGCGCCAAGACGACGCTGCTTCCGGGTTCGGAGATCTTCCCGGCACTGGAAAAGGGCACGATCGACGTGGCCGACTATGTGGGCCCCGCGATCAACTATGCGCTGGGCTTCAGCCAGGTGACCAAATACATCTCGATGGGCCCGCCGGGAATGATGTCGGTTTACCAGCCTGTCGACCTGATGGACATCACCGTCGGCATGAAGTCGTGGAACGCGCTGCCGCCCGAGATGAAAGTCTTTGTCGAGGCCGAGGTGCATCGTTATTCCGACCTGCACCATGCCGCGATCCAGGCCGCCGACCAGGAAGCCTGGAAGAAGTTCGAGGCAGACGGCACCGAGGTTACCCGCCTCAGCACCGACGATGTCGAGGTCATCACCGAAATCGCCGTGCGTCGCTGGTATGCCTGGGCCAACAAGGACAAGGCCGCAGCCCAGATCTTCAAGACGCAGCTCGATTACATGATGTCGCCGTCGCTGGGTTATGTGACCGAAGACATGATCGCGGGCCAGACGCTCAAGCTCTGATGCCCTTGTTTTGAAAGCAGGCTTATCCGGTTTCAAGACCGGGTAGGCCGACTGATTTATCACTCATAACAATCCGGTGGTCTTACGGGAGAGAGCCCATGCCGAGCGTCGAGTTCGTCTTACCGCATTGGTTATACTGGTCGGGTCTGGTCATATTCCCGCTGATAGCCATGTATCTGTCGCGGCAGATACAACCGACACCAGGGTCGCGTTCGATCGGTGTCGCTTATTTCATATGGTTGGTCGGGGGCTTGTTCGGCTTTCACCGGCTGTATCTCAAGAACAGGTGGGGTTTTTTATACTGGCCGCTTTTTGCCGTGATCCTGTATGCCAACGGGATCGAACGCGAGGTGCGCGTTGTCTACTCCGACGCTGTTGCCGCAGTCGAGGCAATCGACAAGTCAGTCGAGCGTTCCCAGGCCCGCATCAAGAAGGCCGATGCGATCATCGCGCGGACAAACAGCGCAATCGCAAAGCTGCCTGCCGATGACGAACGTGCCCGCGCCCGGCTTGAGCGCAAGATCAAGAAGCAGGAAACACGCAAGCAAAAGGCAATCGCCAAGATCGCAGAGCTGAAGGCCGAGGTTCAAGGCCTGCGCCCCAAGATCGAAGAAGCATCAAAGCTGCGCGAAAAATGGTCTTACACGGCCTTTTACGCATTTCTGATCATCCTCGCCTTCATGGCCATCGACGCCATATTGATGCGCCGAATGCTGCGCCAGGCGCTGGAAAAACTGCGGGAACATCCGGATGACCCGATCGACCGCGAAATCCTGAAGGATGACCGCCTGCTGGCAGGAAAGGGCATCTTTGGCGCGATCGACCGTCTGTCGCTGTTCACGGGCGAATTTGTCGCCTTCTGGTCGGTGATCGCGGTGTTCGCCTATTACTACGAGGTCATCGTGCGCTATGTCTTCAACTCTCCCACCAACTGGGTGCATGAGGGCATGTTCCTGATGTTCGGGATGCAATACATGATTGCGGGCGCCTATGCGATGCTGACCGAAAGCCATGTGCGCGTGGACATCTTCTATGCCAAGTTCAGCCCGCGCGGAAAGGCGATCACGGATCTCATCACCTCGGTCTTTTTCTTCATCTTTGCCGGCACGCTGCTGTGGACGGGCATGATCTTTGCGGCCGATTCCATTGGTCAGCACGAGGTCAGCTTTACCGAATGGGCAATCCAGTACTGGCCGGTCAAGGTCACAATCGTCATTGGTGCCGCGCTGCTGATCCTGCAGGGCATATCAAAGCTGGCCAAGGACATATCACTCGTCTTTTCACCGGAACGGGAGCTGACCAATGGGTCTTGAAATTGAAATCGGTTGGCTGACCCTGATCATGTTCGGGTCATTGCTGGCCCTTCTCATGGCGGGCTTGCCCCTTGCCTTTGTCACCGGCGGTCTGGCGATCGTGTTCCTGTTCATCCTGGGTGACGGGGACACGCTGAACATCGTTCCCAGCCGCATCTTTCCACTGATGACCGACTATCAGCTGTCGGCGATACCGCTGTTCATATTCATGGCGGCAATGCTCGAACGAGCGGGCATAATCAAGGACATGTTCGACGTGATCTACAAGTTGCTGGGCGGCCTCAAGGGTGGTCTTGCAACGGCGACGATCATTGCCTCGACGATCCTGGCGGCCATGGTCGGCGTCATCGGCGCGGCGGTTGTGACCATGGGCATCATTGCCCTGCCCGCGATGCTGGAACGCAAGTACGATCCCCGCATCGCGATGGGCTCGATCATGGCTGGCGGCACGCTGGGTATTCTGATCCCGCCCTCGATCCTGGCGATCATCTATGCGGTGGTGGCGGAACAGTCGGTGGGCGAGCTGTTCATCGGCGCGGTCTTTCCGGGGCTGATGCTGTCGGGGATGTATGTGGCCTATGTGACCATCCGCTGCTACATCAACCCCGAGCTGGGCCCACCCATCCCGGTGGAAGAGCGGATCAATTTCCGTCAGAAGATGGCCTTGCTGCGCAAGATGGGGGCGCCGATCATTCTGATCATGGTCGTCTTTGCGGCGCTGTTTTCGGGCGCTGCCACCCCGGTGGAGGCCGCCGGTATTGGCACCTTTGGCTCCTTTGTCGTGGCGGCACTGCACGGGCAGCTTGACTGGCGAACCATCCGCGAGGCCTCGATCACGACCCTCAAGGCATCCAGCATGGTCATATGGATCATGTTCGGCGCGACCATCTTTGTCGGCCTTTATGTGCTGGAAGGCGGACAGCAATTCGTGACCTCGGCGCTGGACGCGACCGGGCTGGGCAAGTGGGGCATCCTGATCCTGATGATGCTGATCCTGATCGTGCTGGGCATGTTCCTTGACTGGGTGGGCATCTTGTTGCTGGCGGTCCCGATCTTCGTGCCGATCGTCAAGAGCCTCGGCTTCGATCCGCTGTGGTTCGGCGTGCTGTATCTGGTCAACATGCAGATGAGCTTTCTCTCCCCTCCGTTCGGCTATGCGCTGTTCTATCTGCGCGGGGTGGCGCCGCCGGAAATTCCGATGTCGGAGATTTTCAAGGCGGCGCTGCCGTTCCTCGGCATCCAGCTGTTGGCGCTGATCATCTGCATGATCTTCCCGGAAATCATCCTGTGGCTGCCGCGAATGATTTACGGTTGATCAGACGGCCCGAACAAGGCTGGCAACAAGTACCGGGGCATGCGCAAGTCGTATTGCCCCGGTATCCGTTTGAACGCTTTGCTTTCCGTTTGTCGCGCCAAGGCATTGCCCGTTGCCGGGCAAGCGGTGCCGTGCTGGTCAGGTTTCGCCACCGGCAGGGTGGTCGGGGGTCGCATGTATGGCGACCTGTTCGATGCGTGCGTCCTGGGGGCTGATGATGCGAAAGCTTTCGCGCACGCCTGCCTCGGTAAGTTCGCGCATGACGGTCAGCAAGGTGTTTTCATCATGCTCGGCGCAAAGATCAGCCATGTGCTCCAGCTCTTCGCGTGCGACGGGTGTTGCCGCGTCGATACTTGGCGCGCCCCAGTAGGTCACGAAATGGCTGGCCAGCCCGTGAACCAGCGACTCGAACTCGTCAGCCGTGATCCGGGTCACTGCAACAAAGGTCACGCGGCCAAAGCTTTCCAGCCCGAGCCAGCCATTGGCAAAGGCCTGGCGGGCCTTGCCGACAAGATCGGCCTCGGTCCAGTTGGAAAACTCGAACCCGCCGCTGATGGCCCATTCCCCGGTTCGTGCCGGGTTGTGAAATATCTGCGTGTCGCTTTCGTCCAGGTGAATGGCGCGGGCAAGTTTCATGTCGGTTTTTCCCCTTCAAGGCGCGATGACAGGGGTACCACGATGGTTTCCCTGCCTTGCCGCAGCAACATGCCGAAATTTTCGTCCACCCCCACGAATGTTCCGGCAAGGGGGGCTGTGTGGTGGTTGACCTCGATATCCTTGCCGATTTCCTCGACCAGCCCGCGCCATTGCTCGTGCAACTGGGCGCGCTCGCTGCCCTCAAGGGCGTTAAGCCAGACCAGAGAATGCCGCGACCAGCTTTCCAGCAGCCGGATGGGAGAGACCTCGCCGCAGCCTTCCTGATACAGCGAGGTCTTGTCCGGTGTCAGGCCGGGGTCGTCCTCGGAAGCGGGGATCAACTGCAACTCCAGCCCGATCACCAGCCAGTCGGGCACAGCGTCTGCGTCCGTGGTCGAGGCGGCCACGCGCAGGCGGCCGCATTCGGCGCCGTTGACCTTGATCAGGCCATCCCATGTCAGGTGAACGGCGACCTCGGGCGGGGCAAGCGCGCCAAGGGCATTCTGAAAGCCCACGGCGCAGGCAATCATTGCCGCCATGGCCGATTCAAGCGGTTCTTCCGGGGCAAGGACGATTGCCGCGCGCAGCCGGTCCGGGGTGATATTGTGAACGACAAGCCCCGCATCAACCCCAAGCACCGCCTGCGCACGGGCCTTGTCAAAGGGATCGACCCCTGCAACCGCCAGCCCTGACAAGAGCGGGGGAAAGCTGGGCCCTGCCTCGATTTCGAATTCATCGGTCATCAGACATGTCCTGCGTCGATCAATCCACGGGCAAGCGCGCGAAAGGCCTGGGCGGGTGCGCTGTCGGGATTCGAGGCCACGATCGGGGCGCCGCCATCGGATGCGCGCCGGATGTCCAGATGCAGTGGCAGTTCGGCCAACAGCGGCACACCGATCTTTTCGGCCTCGTCGCGAACGCCGCCATGGCCAAAGGTGTGTTCCTCGTGTCCGCAGTTGGAACAGATATGCGTGGACATGTTTTCGATCATCCCCAGGATGGTGACACCCATCTTGTTGAACATGTCAATCCCCTTGCGCGCATCCAGCAGCGCCACATCCTGGGGGGTCGATACGATGATTGCCCCGGTCAGTTCCGCCTTTTGCGACAATGTCATCTGGACGTCGCCTGTGCCCGGCGGCAGGTCGACAAGCAGCACGTCGAGCTGGCCCCACTGCACCTGGCTGAGCATCTGTTGCAGTGCACCCATCAGCATCGGGCCACGCCAGACGACGGCCTCGTCGTCGCGGGTCATCAGGCCGATCGACATCATGGTGACCCCGTGGTTTCGCAGCGGCAGGATGGTCTTGCCGTCGGGCGATGCCGGCCGACCCGAGATGCCCAGCATGCGCGGCTGCGACGGGCCAAAGACGTCGGCGTCCAGCAGGCCGACGCGCCGCCCCTCGGCCGCCAGTGCAACGGCCAGATTGACGGAAACCGTCGATTTTCCGACCCCGCCCTTGCCTGATGCTATGGCGATGATGTGCTTGACGCCGGGGATCTTTTGCGGGCCTTTTGCCGCGGCCGGTTTGGCCCCACCCTTTAGGTCGGGCGGCGGCGGGGGCGCGCTATGCGCAGTCATCACGACCGAGACCTGATCAACCCCGGCAATGGCTTTGATCGCCTCTTGGGCGGCAGTGCGCACGGGCTCCAGTGTTTTCGCATGAACCGGATCGACCTCCAGCACAAAACGAACATTGTGCCCCTCGACGACCAGTGCGCGCACCATTCCCGCCGAAACGATATCATTGCCGCTGATGGGGTCGCTGATTGCGCCCAGTGCCTTGAGGATGTCTTGTCTTGCGATGCTCATGTGCCGTGGCTCCTGCGATGGTTCATTCAGCCCCCTTGATGCGACCCTCGACCACATGTTCAAGATCAAGTTCGTCGATGCTCAGCACGACGCGGGCGGTGAATTCCCGGCCGCGGGTCGCCTCTGGCCCGGCCTTGCGCATGGCCTCTTCGATGGCTTGCTGCGAGGTCACGCCGACCTGTTTCAGAAACTTGCGCATCGTCATGTTGAAATCTTCGCTCATGGTGTTTCTCCGGTTTGAATTGACGTTGGGGCGGGCGTCACCCTAGCATCATGGGGCAAAAGGTCAGGCAGGGGCGAACGAAAAACATGCGGAAACTCGGAATTCTTGTGCTTGTTCTGTCGGCTCTTGCCGGGGCTCGTCTGTCCGCACAGTCTGGCAGGCTTGTTGTGGCTGCTGATCAGCAGCTGATCGAAAGCGGTTTCACGGCTTTCGTGATCCCGCGTTTTGCCCTCAAGACCGGGATTGCCGTTTCCGTTCACGCAATCGGGCCGGGTAGTGATGCTGCCAGTGTCAGGATTGTCGCCGGCGCCGGCCAAGGGATGGCCGTCTTCGAGGGGTTCGGGCGGATCTATTCGCTGGTGATGGCAGAGGATGCACCACCCCAGGCAACCCGATTTGCCGCATGGATGCGTTCCGGGGTGGGTGGGCGCACCATCGCGCAGTTTCGGTATGACGGCAAACAGGTCTTCAAACCCGTCGAACAGGCCCTGGCGGCACTGGAACCGACCGTGTTCAAGGGTAATGCTGTGCGCGGGGAACGGTTGGCTTACGCAAATTGCGGGCGATGCCATGTCATCGGCGCCAGGAACCGGATGAAGGGGATCGGCTCGACCCCGTCCTTTGGCGCGCTCAGGGCGTTGAAGGATTGGCAAGAAAGGTTTCAGACCTTCTATGTGCGCAACCCCCATCCGGCGGTGGTTCAGGTTGCGGATATCACCATGCCGTTTTCGGCTGCGCGCCCGACGCCGATGCATCCGGTCGAAATCACGCAGGACGAATTGCATGACATCCTTGCCTTTGTCGCCGCGCTCGAGCCGGCGGATCTGGGGGCCCCGATCCGGCATCAGTGATCCCGGCGTTTCTTGCCATCAAGGTAATCTTCGGTTGTCATGACCTGCGGGCGCTCGGCCCCGCGCAAGGGGCTGTCCTTGCTGTGATACTGGGCCTGTACACGGCAGTCGTCGCACATCTGGATCATGCGCGCGCTTTGCGATGTTGCGAACATCGCATGTTTGCCGGCAAGCTGATCCATGATCCGATCGATCGTCGACTTCACACCAAATGGCTTGCCGCATTCGACGCATTCGAAAGGCTCTTCCTCGTGCAGGATGCGCTGGGCAAGTGCGGCGTCGGAAAGATCAAGCTGTGGTTCAAGGGTAATGGCCTTTTCGGGGCAGGCATTGCGGCAGATTCCGCATTGCAGGCAGGCATCTTCCTGAAAGCGCAGCTGGGGCTGGTCGGGGTTGTCGCCAAGCGCCCCGGTGGGGCAGAGCGAGACACAGGCCAGGCACAAGGTGCAGGCATCGGAATTTATCACCACCGCACCATAGGGGGCGTTGGGTGGCAGTGGCACCGGCGCGTCGGCCTGACCCAGGATCGCGCTTGCGGCCAGTCGGGTGATCTGCCGGCGGCTGCCCATGGGCAATATGGGGGTGCAGAGCGGGGTCAGGGGGGCGGGTTCGCGTAGCGCATCGGCCAATAGCTGGGGGTCGTTCAGGTCAAGCAGCCGAATGCGGCCCGTGCCGGCAATGGCCTCGGCCAGCGCAACCTCGCCCTCGATGATGTCGCGCTCGGAATCGGGGGCCAGAAGGATATCGACCGAGGGAAAACCGGCGGCCAGCGCGGCCAGCATTTCCGCATGCCCAAAGCCTGCCAGAGTTGCGGTTTCAAGGGGGATCACATCTGGTGGCAAACCGCGGTCAAACCGTGCGCAAAGGGCGATCATCTCGGCCCCGTGACCGCTATCGTGAACCAGCAGCCTCGGGTTTTTTCCGCCTGCGTTTTCATATGTTTGCGACAGGGTCTTCAGGCGCCGGAACAGGAATTCCCCGGCAGGTGCATCATATGTGATGGCCCCCGATGGGCAAAGCGCCGAACACGCGCCGCAGCCGGCACACACCGCGGCATCAACCGAAACATATTCGCCGTCTGGCGACAGCGCGCCGGTGGGGCAGGCATCCACGCATTTCGAACATCCCGTGATACCGGCCCGGGAATGGGCGCAAAGTGGCTGGCTGAGCTTGATATGGAAAGGCTTGTCAAATTCTCCGACCAGCTGGGATGCCTCGAAGGTCGCACGGGCAACAGCCAGCGGATCACCGGGGTCGGCGTGGACATAGCCGTCTCTTTTGTGTCCGGCCGGGAAAAGGGTTTGTCCTTTCCGCAGATCAAGAATGATATCGCATTCGGTATGCGCACCGTCACGGGGTTCGGTCAGTCCGAATGTGCCGCGCCCGGCCGGGTTGACCTGCTGCAAGGCGTCTATCTGAACGGTGAAATTGCCCAGCGCACCGCTTGCCAGCCCAAGCTTTCCGACCACGATTTCAAACCGGCGATCCAGCGGGATTTCGTCGATTGTTTCCACCAGTACGGTAACCGCCAGACTGTCGGCCAGTTGCGTGGCCACGGGTATTACTGTTTCCGGATCGCCAACAATCAGGCAGCGCCCTTCCGAGTGCAGATCAAGCAGTTTCGTCGCTGGCCTTTCCAGCAGAGAATCCGCTACAAGCGCCGCCATTTTCGGGGTGGCTTCCTGGCCCTCATCCGTCCATCCGGCCCGGTCCCTGATGTCGATGAAATCCAATATGTCGTGCCCGGATTCCTCGGTGATCTCCTGAAATATTTCACGTTCCTGCTGACAGGCGATGATTGCGTTGCCCTTGGCAATTTCCGCCGCCGCCGCGTCCAGCTGTGATACGCACAGATTCGTGTAAACGCGCGAACACTGCACACCGGCAGAGGCTTCAATGCTGTCCTTGTCGATCTTCTGACTTCCAAGACAGTCGCATAGAATCAATCGTTTAGGCATGGCGGTTCCCGTCGGTTCAACATCGGAGCGGCCCTTGTGCCCGATGACCTTTCCGTTCTGATAGGCGCGAAGCGGCGCCGGCGTAAAGCCTTTTCACCGCACAGGGGCCGTTGGCGGCAAGTCGAATCAGTCGGTGATTCGGGGTTGTGAAATCAACCGATAAATTTGGTCAGGAATGCGAAAAGGACAAATTGTCCCCCAGAGTTTTCGCAACCCGTGCCATCCGGACGAAATGTCCAGTTTTTCCGCGCCGGTCAGAACGAAAACACCGGCAAGTGCGAAATCATTTGATCGGGGGTCGAGAAGCACACATTCTTGTGAAGGAAAAGCGCATCAGGGTCAGCTTTGCGGCATGGGATAGGAGTTGAAATGGAAACAGCGAGCATTTCGATGCCGCTCGGGATTGTCGTAAGAAAATCGCCGGGTGTCACCCGTTGGGCCGGTTGGGTCTGGCGGGTGGTCGGTGTTCTTCCTGCTGCGCGCAACGAAACCTGGAAAGAGTTGCGACGCGAGGGCGAGGCGGTCGAATATCATGCCGCAACCGTCGATCTTGAACTGCACCGGACCGAGGCCGAGGCCTATGTTGCCGAGCTATCCACACAATCGCCTTCGGTTTACGTGATCATGCGCGAGGGCGAGGATCCCGGCACTGTCGAGGATATCGAGATCGTTCTGGCCACCGTGTCGCCCTTTGAGGCGCAGGATTATGCCGATACCGGCGAAGAGCTGGTCGAGCCGGTGCCCATGCCCCCGGCCCTGCGTGAATGGGTTCAGGATTTCGTCGAAACCCATCACCAGCAAAAGGAATTCATCAAGCGCCGGCGCGACAAGAAGCGCGTCGATCTGGTCGAGGACGGGGTTGGCGATCCGCGCATTTCCCAGCCAAGCGATGTATACCGCGCGCCCGGCCGCAAACGTGGGGTGGTCCAGTGATGTCAGCAACAGACCGGCCGGCAGACAAGCCCCTTGACGCGTGGTCGCGTCGCAAGGCCCGTGTGCGCGCGGAAGAAGAGGCCCTCGCCCGGCGCAAAGCCCAGGCCGAGACCCAGCGCCAGCAGGCGGCGCTTGCCGAAAAGACGGATGAAGAGATCCTGGCCGAGCTGAACCTTCCCGATCCTGACAGCCTCAAGACCGGCGACGACATCGCGGGTTTCATGCAGGCGACAATCCCCGAACGTCTGCGCAGGCGGGCCCTGCGCAAGTTGTGGACACTCAACCCCGTGCTGGCCAATGTCGATGGCCTGGTTGACTATGGCGAGGATTTCACCGGTAAGGGTGCGGTCGGCGAAGTGATCGAGACGATCTACAAGGTCGGTCGCGGCATGCTGGGCGATATCAAAGACGACGACGCCCCTGTTGTGGCAGCTCCCGCAGAAGAACAGCCCGTCGAGCAAGCGGATGATCTGGATGAACCGGATGACTCTGCCACAGATTCCGAGCCTCACGCAGATACCGCGCCCGCCTCGCTTGTCGAAGAGGCAGCGATACAGCGGCGCCCCCGGCGCATGCGTTTTTCCTTTGACGATACCCTTCCAGACGGAACCTGACAGATGATGGCCATGACCACAGAAACCGACATCCCCGAAGAGGACCGCCTGCGCGCGGATTTCTACGATTTCCTGGGCGCGCTTCTGGCGGGGCCACCTGACAAGGCGCTTTTGAAAAAGACCGCGGCGCTTGGCGGAGACGACAGCCCTCTGGGGCAAGCGGTCAGCGCCATGGCGCGGGTGGCGGCGATTTCCAACCCGACCGGGGTCGAGCGCGAATTCACCGCGTTGTTCATCGGTGTTGGGCGCGGCGAATTGCTACCCTATGCCAGCTATTACCTGACCGGCTTTCTGAACGAAAAGCCGCTTGCAGTGTTGCGCAAGGAAATGGCCGCGCTGTGCATCACGCGCGCGCCCAATGTGTTCGAACCCGAAGACAATATCGCGTCGCTGTTCGAGATGATGGCCGGAATGATCACCGGGCGTTTCGGCAAGCCGGTGCCGCTGGCCCGTCAGGCCGAATTCTTCAACCGCCATATCGGCCCCTGGGCCGAACATTTCTTTGCCGATCTCGAGGGGGCCGAAAACTCGGTCTTTTACGCATCTGTGGGTGCGGCGGGAAAGGCATTCATCGAGATCGAGCGCGAGGCCTTCCGCATGGCGGCGGGCTGAACGCACGAGAGGGGCATCCCTGGGGGGAGACCCGAACAACCGCCCTGCAAAGGGCACATCAACAGGAGGAAGAGAGATGAGCGAAAAGGAAAAGGAAGGCGCGCCCAGCCGCCGCGACTTTCTCAAGCTCGCTTCGGTTTCCGCACCGGCGGCGGTGGCAGCCACCGCCCTGGCCACGACCGAAGCCGAGGCCGAGACGGCCCGAACCGGCGAGGGGGGGATGCGGGATACCGCACATATCCGCGCCTATCTGGACAGCGCCCGCTTTTGAGGGGCTGACCGGAACCGGTCAGGGGTAGCGAGACGCCCCCTGGATCGGAGCAGCAACAATCAATCCGGCAGACGCGGCGCATGGCCGTTTTGCCAAAAGGGAGAAACACATGCTCAGGAAAAAAACCAACGGGGTTGCGAGACGCCCCCAGCGGACAAGTCTCCTGTCAGAACTGGCCGAGAAATCGGTTGACCGGCGCGCGTTCCTGCGCGGCTCGGGTCTTGCCATCGGCGGGCTGGCCGCCATCGGTGCGACCGGCGGAACAGTTACCCGCGCATCGGCCCAGCAGGCCGTCAAGGGCGCAGTCGATACGATCAAGACCGTCTGCACCCATTGCTCGGTCGGCTGTACGGTTATTGCCGAGGTCGATAACGGCGTCTGGGTCGGGCAGGAACCCGGCTGGGACAGCCCGTTCAACCTTGGGGCCCATTGTGCCAAGGGTGCCTCGGTACGTGAACACGCCCATGGCGAACGCCGCCTGAAATACCCGATGAAGAAAGAAGGCGGTGTCTGGAAGCGCATCAGCTGGGAACAGGCGATCAACGAGATCGGCGACAAGATGCTGAAGATCCGCGAAGAAAGCGGCCCCGATAGCGTCTATTGGCTGGGCAGCGCCAAGCACAGCAACGAACAGGCCTATCTGTTCCGCAAGTTCGCCGCCTATTGGGGCACCAACAACGTCGATCACCAGGCACGGATCTGCCATTCGACCACGGTTGCGGGTGTTGCCAATACATGGGGCTACGGCGCCATGACCAACAGCTATAACGACATCCACAACAGCCGCGCGATGATCCTGTTCGGCTCGAACCCGGCCGAGGCGCATCCGGTGTCGCTGTTGCATATCCTCAAGGCCAAGGAACAGAACAACGCGCCGTTGATCGTGGTCGATCCGCGGTTTACGCGCACGGCGGCGCACGCCGACGAATATGTGCGTATCCGCCCCGGCACCGATGTTGCCGTGATCTGGGGTATCCTTTGGCACATCTTCGAAAATGGCTGGGAAGACAAGGAATTCATCCGCACCCGTGTCTACGGCATGGACGAGATCCGCGCCGAGGTGAAGAAATGGACCCCGGATGAGGTCGAGCGCGTCACCGGCGTGCCCGGCAGCCAGATGGAGCGCGTCGCCCGCACGCTGGCCAACAACCGCCCCGGCACGCTGATCTGGTGCATGGGCGGCACCCAGCACCATATCGGCAACAACAACACCCGCGCCTACTGCATCCTGCAGCTTGCACTTGGCAACATGGCGCGCGCCGGTGGCGGGGCCAACATTTTCCGCGGCCATGACAATGTGCAGGGCGCGACGGATGTCTGCGTTCTCAGCCACAGCCTGCCCGGCTATTACGGCCTGTCGGGTGGCGCATGGGCACATTGGGCCCGCGTCTGGGAAGAGGATCTCGATTGGCTCAAGGGCCGGTTCGACAAGCTCAAGACCAAGGACGGCAAGGAAAAGTCCCTGATGAACCTCAAGGGCATTCCTGTCAGCCGTTGGATTGATGGCGTGCTTGAGAAGAAGGACAATATCGACCAGCCCGACAATGTGCGTGCGATGGTTCTGTGGGGCCATGCGCCCAACTCGCAGACCCGCGGCGTCGAGATGAAAAAGGCGATGGAGATGCTCGACCTGCTGGTCGTGGTTGACCCCTATCCGACAGTCTCGGCCGTCATGCATGACCGCACCGACGGGGTGTATCTGCTGCCCGCCTCGACCCAGTTCGAGACCCGCGGCTCGGTCACCGCTTCGAACCGTTCGGTGCAGTGGCGTGACAAGGTTGTCGAACCCCTGTTCGAAAGCCTGCCGGATCACGTCATCATGGCCAAGTTCGCCAAGAAGCTGGGCTTTGCCGACCGTCTGTTCCGCAATATCAGCATGGACGGCGAGGACGAGCCAAATGTCGAGGACATCCTGCGCGAGATCAATCGCGGCATGTGGACCATCGGTTATACCGGCTGGGCGCCCGAGCGCATCAAGGCGCATATGAAGTACCAGCACACCTTTGACCGGACCACGCTCCAAGCCGTGGGTGGCCCGCTTGACGGTGAATATTACGGCCTGCCGTGGCCGTGCTGGGGCACGCCCGAAATGAAACACCCGGGCACGCCGATCCTTTATGACATGAGCAAACCCGTCGCCAAGGGCGGCCTGACCTTCCGCGCCCGCTTTGGCGTTGAGAGAAACGGCGTCAACCTGCTGGCCGAGGGGGTGTATTCGCAGGGCTCGGAAATCAAGGATGGCTACCCCGAGTTCACCATGGCGATGCTCAAGCAGCTTGGCTGGGACAAGGATCTGACCGACGAGGAACGCGCCACCATCGAAAAGATCGCCGGCGACAAGACCAACTGGAAGACCGACCTTTCGGGCGGCATCCAGCGCGTCGCGATCAAGCATGGCTGCGCCCCCTTCGGCAACGCCAAGGCGCGTGCCGTGGTCTGGACCTTCCCCGACCCGGTGCCTGTTCACCGCGAGCCGCTATACACCCCGCGGCGCGACCTTGTGGCGGATTATCCGACCTACAAGGACAAGCGGGCCTATCGTCTGCCCACGCTTTATGAATCGATCCAGAAACAGGATTTCAGCAAGGATTATCCCATGATCCTGACATCCGGTCGCTTGGTCGAATACGAAGGCGGTGGCGACGAGACGCGTTCGAACCCCTGGCTGGCCGAGCTTCAGCAAGAGATGTTTGCGGAAATCCATCCGCGTGATGCCAATAATCTGGGTATCCGCGATGGTCAGGACATCTGGGTCGAGGGCGCCGAAGGGGCCAAGGTCAAGGTCAAGGCGATGGTCACCCGTCGGGTCGGCGAAGGCGTTGTCTTCATGCCGTTCCACTTTGGCGGTCATTTCCAGGGCAAGGACCTGCGGGACAAATATCCCGACGGGGCCGACCCCTATGTGCTTGGCGAAGCGGCCAACACGGCGATGACCTATGGCTATGACAGCGTGACCCAGATGCAGGAGACGAAAGTCACCCTGTGCAAGGTCACCGCAGCGTAAGGAGAAAAAACATGGCACGAATGAAATTTCTTTGTGACGCCGAACGCTGCATCGAGTGCAACGCCTGTGTCACCGCCTGCAAGAACGAGCACGAGGTTCCCTGGGGTATCAACCGGCGGCGGGTCGTCACCATCAATGACGGCACACCGGGGGAACGGTCGATCTCGATCGCCTGCATGCATTGTTCCGATGCACCCTGCATGGCGGTCTGCCCGGTAGACGTGTTCTACCAGACCCCCGACGGTGTGGTGCTGCATTCCAAGGATCTGTGCATCGGTTGCGGTTACTGCTTTTACGCATGCCCCTTTGGCGCGCCGCAGTATCCGCAGGCCGGCAATTTCGGCAGCCGCGGCAAGATGGACAAGTGCACCTTCTGCAACGGTGGCCCGGAAGAGGACATGTCGCAGGCCGAGTTCCAGAAATACGGCCGCAACCGGATCGCCGAGGGCAAGCTGCCCATCTGCGCCGAAATGTGTGCGACCAAGGCCCTGCTGGCGGGCGATGGCGACGTGGTGTCAGCCATCTACCGCGAGCGCGTCGTCGCGCGCGGCTTTGGCTCGGGCGCCTGGGGCTGGGGCACGGCCTATGGCCAGAAGGGCGGCTGAGGCGTTCTGATGCCTGATGCCGGCCACCCAATAATGCGGGAGGGCCGGTATCGCACAAGATTACGGGTGCCACGAGCGGCATTGTCGTTTCGTGGCACCCGGTTCATGCCATAAAAGAGGGGGAAGAAAGATGTGGTTCACCCGCATGGCCGCCGTCATGCTGAGCGTTGCCCTGCTTGCGGGAACCAGCGCTCCGGCGGTTTCACAGAATTCGGACAACACGCGCGCGGCAACCGGTGGTGCGCAGACGCTTGAAGACATACTTGCCCGGCAGAAGGGCCTGAAGGTGGACAGCCGGTTCCGCAGTTCGCAAATAGGTTCGCCTGACGCGGCCCAACCGGCAACGGCACCGCTGGGCACATTGGGGGGCGCGTCGGATGCCGATGTCTTTCGCGCACTTCGATACGGCAAGGCGCGGCTGACCTCGACAGTCCCCGGAGAGCTGGGAAAGGTTGTCATTCAGGATGGAGGCATGCGCTGGCTTGAATTCAGGCGTGGGCCGCTGCCCAGATATGGCGGCTTTGCGCTGGTTGCGGTGATCGTCCTGCTGGCGCTGTTCTATTCGATCCGCGGTCGCATTCGTCTGGACGGCAAGCCGGCGGGGCGAACCATCGTGCGTTTCAAGACCCTTGAACGCATCGGCCACTGGTCGATGGCCATTCCTTTCGTCGTTCTTGCATTGACGGGGTTGACCCTGACCTTTGGCCGTGTCGCGCTGATCCCCGTTCTGGGCAAACCTGCCTTTTCGCTGGTCGCGGCCGGGGGGAAATATCTGCACCATTATCTTGCCTGGGTTTTCATGTTCGGGCTGGTGCTTAGCGCAGCTCTGTGGATATGGGACAACATTCCCGCGCGCCATGATCTGAAATGGCTGATGCGGGCAGGCGGGTTGCTGACCAAGGGCGTTCATCCCCCCGCGGGCAAGTTCAACGCCGGTGAAAAGATCCTGTTCTGGATTGTCATCCTGTTTGGTCTGATCGTCTCGCTGACCGGCCTGTCATTGCTGTTCCCATACAGCATCGACATCGTGACGCCGGTGCTTGGCGTGTTCGACAGGCTCGGTTTGGCCGACGTACTGGGCTTTGGGGTGACTGAAGGGACATTCACGCCGCAGGAACAGATGCAGATTGCGCAGCTCTGGCATGCGGTTGTCGCCTTTGCCTTCATGGCCGTGATCCTGGGGCACATATATATCGGCACGATCGGCATGGAGGGTGCGCTTGACGCCATGACCAAGGGCGAGGTTGATATAGAGTGGGCGAAGGAGCATCATGACCTCTGGTATGAAGAGGTTGTTTCCGCCGAATCCGACAAGCGGGGGGCAGAAACGCCCGCCGAATGAGGGGCCCGCTCTGCATGGCCGTAACACGAAAGATCGATATGCCCCCCGGGGCAGCAGGACAATCCGGGGCAGAGTTCGGCCCCGGGCTGGCCTCGTCATCGATTCTGGTCGTCGATGACGAACCGGGCATGCGAAACTTTCTGGTCAAGATCCTGACCCCGCGCTGCAAGAAGGTGGAACAGGCCGCCAATGTCGAAGAGGCCTCGCGTGCGCTGGATAGATCGCATTTCGATATTGTCATCCTCGACAATGTGATGCCGGGCAAGTCCGGGTTGGAATGGCTGCACGAGCAACGCAAGGTCGGTTTTTTTGCCGATGCGATCCTGATCACCGCCTTTGCCGATCTGGAAACCGCAATTCAGGCCTTGCGGGCCGGCGCGGCGGATTTCGTGCTGAAACCGTTCCGT
Organism: Paracoccaceae bacterium; assembly: GCA_015487165.1. GTDB lineage: Bacteria > Pseudomonadota > Alphaproteobacteria > Rhodobacterales > Rhodobacteraceae > UBA5972. The sequence goes on from WFQE01000022.1 coordinate 58,409, forward strand.
TCAAACCAGATCCTGAATGCTGTTGCCCGCAGTATCGACAGGCAGCATCTGCGTCGTGAAAACTATCTGCTGAAATATGAATTGTCGGCCGATGCGACCGCCGGTCGGGGACGGCTGCTTGGCCGTTCACAGGTGATTTCCGATATTCGCACCATGCTGGAAAGGGTAGCCTCGGCACCGACCCCGGTGCTGTTCACCGGCGACAGCGGCACCGGCAAGGAAATCGCGGCACGCACCCTTCACGCCATGTCTGACCGGGCGGACAAGCCGTTCGTGCCGGTGAACTGTGCGGCGGTGTCGCCTGACGCCATTGCCAACGAGCTGTTCGGATCTATTTCGGGCGGGTTTGATGGCAATGATGATCGTCGCGATGGCCTGCTGTTTCACGCCCGCGGCGGAACGCTGTTCTTTGACGAAATCAGGGAAATGCCCCTGTCTGTTCAGGCGACCCTGCTGCGGGTGATCGAGGAAATGCGCATTCGCCCCATCGGTTCTGCCCGCGAGGTGCCACTGAACCTGCGCCTGATGTTTGCAACCAACGCCGACCTTGAAGAAGCCGTGAAAGAGGGTCATTTCCGCAAGGACCTGTTCCACCGGATCAATGTTCTGAACATCCGCATGCCGCGCTTGGCCGAGCGCAAGGAAGACATCTTTGATCTGGCGTCCATGTTCATGAAAAAGCTGTCGCATGAATTGGGCGTTCCCCCGCTGCCTCTGCCCGAAGGGGTGCTGATCAAGATGGCCTGCTATGACTGGCCGGGCAATGTGCGCGAGCTGCGCAACCTGATCGAGCGGTCCTTGATCCTTGGGGAATATCCACCCGAATTCTGCGACGCCAACGAATGTGAATCGCCCGAAGCGGTGGATTCCCTGCAGGCAGTCGAGCGTCGCCACATTCTGGCGGTTCTCGAAGCATGCAACGGAAACCGGGCCGAGGCCGCGCGGCGTCTTGGCGTCTCACGCAAGACCATCGACCGAAAATGCGCGATGTGGAATGTCTGAGGCCCGTCCCGCACAAGATACGCGGCTGCGCAAGGTGAAGGATCCGCAGCGTCGGGCATGGTATCGATCGGTCAGGTTCCGCCTGCTGATGATCGCCCTGCTGCCGATGCTGGTGGTCATGCCGTTGTTTCTGGCGGTGGTCATTGCGAACTGGTCGGCGCGTTTCGACAAGCTGCTGATCGCCAAGGTGAATGGCGAGCTGACCATCGCGCATCAGTATTTTTCGCGCCTCAAGGAACGCGCCAGCGAACAGGTGCAGGGGCTTGGGGCTTCGGCGCGGTTCAAGGAAACCCTCGCGCGGGGTTCGGACAGTGTCTTGCAGCAGTTTCTGGATGCCGAGCGCAGGAAATACGGATTCGATTTCCTGTATTACATTGCTCCGGGCGGCCATTTCGTTTCGTCCCCGCGTCTGGAAAGGGCTGTCAACTATCACAAATGGCCCGTGGTGCATGCGGCGTTGGCGGGCAAGGGCAGCACGGTCGTGGATATTTTCAGCCGTGATGACCTGATGGCAATCTCGCCCGCCCTGGCCGAGCAGGCGCGTATCAAGCTGGTCCCAACCAAGGCGGCAGCCCCGACCAGCCGCACCGAGGAAACCCGCGGCATGGTGATCCATACCGCGGCACCTGTCAGCGTCGGAGGCGGCGCGCTGGTCGCCGGTGTGCTGCTGAACCGCAACCTTGATTTCATCGATACCATCAACGATCTGGTCTATCCGGCCCAAAGCCTGACCGAAGGCAGTCGCGGCACGGCCACGCTGTTTCTTGATGATGTGAGGGTGTCAACCAATGTGCGGTTGTTCGAAAACGTGCGCGCGCTGGGCACCCGCGTTTCGGTCATCGTGCGTGATACGGTTCTGGGGCAGGGCAAGGTCTGGTTGGATCGCGCCTTTGTGGTGAATGACTGGTATATCTCGGCCTACGAGCCGATCATCGACAGTTTCGGCAAGCGGGTTGGCATGCTGTATGTCGGTTTTCTCGATACGCCGTTCCGCGCGGCCAAGCTGCGCACATTGATGACCATCGGCGGGGGATTCGTTTTGCTGATCCTGTTGTCGGTGCCGGTGTTTCTGTATTGGGCGCGGTCGATCTTTCACCCGCTCGAGGCGATGGTGGCGACCATCGGCCGGGTGGAAAAGGGTGATCTGGGAGCGCGCACCGGCATTCGCGGCGCGGATGACGAGATCGGGCGCGTGTCTGAACATCTGGATCTGTTGCTGGAACAGGTGCAGGAACGCGACAGGCGCCTGCGCGAATGGGCGGACGAGCTGGAACGCCGCGTGGCCGAGCGCACCCGCGACCTGCGCGAGGCCAACCAGCGGCTGGAAGCAACGACCAAGCAGCTGGTGGTTTCGGAAAAGCTGGCCGCGATCGGTGAAATCACCGCCGGCATCGCCCATGAAATCAACAACCCGATTGCCGTGATTCAGGGAAACCTGGATGTCATTCGCGAACAGATTGGTGATGACGCCCTTCCCGTCGAGACCGAATTCAAGCTGATCTATGAACAGGTCCATTCGATCAATGTGCTGGTCAACAAGCTGCTGCAATTTGCACGCCCCGAAGAATATGCCGGGGTTGTCGAGCATCACAGCCCGAATGACGTGATCCGGGATTCCATTCCGCTGGTCCAGCACCTGCTGAACAAGGTCGATATCACGCTGGAGATGGATCTGGTGGCCTCACGCGTCGTGGCAATGAACCGGACCGAATTGCAGCAGGTGCTGATCAATCTGATCGTGAACGCCATTCATGCCATGCCCGATGGTGGCAGGCTGACTCTGCGCAGCCGCGACTTTGATAATGAAGGCACGCCCGGCGTCGAAATAGAGGTCACGGATACAGGCCACGGAATGCCGCCCGAGGTTCTGAAAAGCGTGTTTGACCCGTTTTTCACAACCAAACGCGAGGAAGGCACGGGGTTGGGCCTTTCAATCAGCCAAAAGCTGGTCTTGCGCAGTGGCGGACATATTCGGGCCAACAGCGCTCTGGAAAAGGGAACGACCTTTGTGATCTGGATTCCAGGGGAGGAGCCTGACGCAATCTGAAAGCACTACGCCAAGGCCGCCCCTCTTGAAGAGGTGCGTTCGCCCCTTGCCTGCATCAGTCAGTTCAGTGGCGCGGAAACCCTGTAACGACCATTGTTCAACCCGCCAAACATGGCGGAAATGTCTGGGTGGTCGACCGGCTCGCCGCTTTCGTCAGGCAGAAGGTTCTGCTCGGACACATATGCGACGTAATACGAGTTCTCGTTTTCGGCCAGCAGATGGTAGAAGGGTTGCTCCTTGCTGGGGCGGTTCTCTTCGGGAATCGCAGCCCACCATTCTTCGGAATTTGCAAAAACCGGATCAATATCGAAAATGACGCCGCGGAAAGAAAATTTCCGATGCCTGACCACTTGGCCGATGCTGTATTTTGCGCTTTTTCTTAACATGGCTGATTACATCCCCCGTGAAACTTAGTAACCCTTCACAAAATTCCTGTCCACCAGCCGGACTGTCGCAATGCACATTTTTTCGGGAAACAATGCATGTCCATTATCTTGACAGTTCTTCAGATCGTCGCGCCCGTCTTCATCCTTGCGGGTATCGGATTTGTCTGGGTCAAGCTGGGTGAGGAATACCGCGTCAAGTTTGTGACCCGCTTGTCGATGACGATGGGGATCCCCGCATTGGTGTTCACGTCATTGATGAAAACCCGCATCGACCCGGCGGCCCTGACCGATATGATCTATGCCAGCCTGCTTGCCTATGGAGGCATGACGGTGGTGGTTTTCGCTGTCGTCAAGCTGTTCAGGCTGGACATGCGAACATATCTGGCACCGCTGCTGTTCGGCAATACCGGGAACCTCGGCCTGCCGTTGGCCCTGTTTGCCTTTGGCGAGGTGGGGTTGAGCTATGCCGTTGTAATATTCGCAATAATGGCAATTTATTCCTTCACCTTTGGCGTGTGGATGGTGTCGGGCGGCGGGTCGCCCCTGAAGGTGTTGAAAGAGCCGCTGGTCGGGGCAACCCTGTTGGGGGCGCTTTTTCTTTACAATGGCTGGCAGACACCGGACTGGATCACCAACACGCTGGATCTGATAGGGCAGATGGCCATTCCCCTGATGCTGATCACCTTGGGCGTTGCTGTCGCGCGGCTCAAGCCGGTGGGTTTTGGCAGGGCGTTGCTGCTGTCGATCTTCAAGGTGATTGCGGCGGTCGCGGTGTCGGCAGGGGCGGCATACTGGCTTGATCTGTCGCCGGTTCCCTTTGCCGTTCTGGTGCTGCAGGTCTCGACACCTGTTGCGGTTACGTCATACTTGTTGGCCGAAAAATACGAGGCAGACGCCGAATCCGTTGCCGGGCTTGTTGTCGTTTCGACCGTCGTTTCCCTTGTATCGCTTCCGGTGATTCTGGCCTTTCTGCTGTAGAGGGCGTTTGCAGGGGCTTTCGCCGAGGGGCGTGTTCGGCCTAGAATGGCCGCAACGAACAAGGGGCAGGTGCGCGTGATCAACAAGGCAGTTATTTCTCTGGTGTTGTTTCTTTCCGCCTGTGCGGGGGTGACCCCGCCACCGACCAACCTTGATAATGCCTGCGCCATTGCCCAGGAACGCCCGAAATGGTTCAAGGCGATGGCCCGTGTGCAGGAAAAGTGGCAGGTGCCGATTTCTGTTCAGCTGGCGGTGATCTATCAGGAAAGCAAGTTTCGCGGCGATGCCCGTACGCCGCTGGCCTTCAAGCTGGGGGTCATTCCCATGGGCAGGGATTCCTCGGCCTATGGCTATGCGCAGGCGATCGACAGCACATGGAAGTGGTACCAACGCGAGACGGGAAACTTCAGCGCAAGGCGCGACAGGTTCGAGGATGCGGTCGATTTCATGGGTTGGTACATGGACCAGTCAACGCAAAAGCTCGGCATCCCCAAGACAAGTGCGCGCAAGCAGTATCTGGCCTATCACGACGGGCATTCCGGCTATCGGCGCGGAACGCACCGGCGCAAGCGGTGGCTGATGCGCATATCGCGCGATGTTCAGAAACGTGCAAAAATCTACGCAAAGCAGCTGAGCGAATGCAGCCCTGGGAAATAGCGGCTCAGCGGTCTGGCGTGCGTTTCTGAATCTCCAGCTCGACGCTGAACAGGCTGTCTGGAAGGGGAATTCCGGTTTCCAGATCGCCCAGGATCACCGTGGTCTTGTTGCCATCCTGATCGGTGATGACCCATTGACGCAGCTCGATCGGATTGTCGGTAAAGACAAGGTCGATATAGCCGATTTCCGGGCGTTTGGGATCCTGCGCCCTGATTGTCGTGGCGGTTCCGTCAAAGCTGTGATCCGTGATCATCTTGTCGCGGGTCAGATCGACATCCCTGGCCAGGATGACCGACAGGGGCGTGCGTTTCAGGGGGTATTGCTGAGGCGGCTCGTTTGACTTGAAATCGAAAATGGCAACATTGCCGCCACCTGCGATGACAAGCGCGGCATTGGGGGGATCATATTCGAACCGCATCCTGCCGGGCCTGCGGATATACAGCTTGCCGGTCGAGATCGTGCCATCCGGGTTGATCTGGGTGATCCGGGCCTTGGCGGTTTCAAGCCTGTTCAGCCAGTCCGAGATCGCCGCAACCGATATGGGCCTGGGGCCATCATCCGTTGTCTGCGCCACAAGGGGCAGGGTGGACAAGGTCAGAACAGCAAGCAGGGACAGGGCCAGGCGGATGATTTTCATGCAGACCTTATAGAGGCAGATTCAGACCGGTGCCAGCGCATGAGGGCCGCCATTGCTGGCAGGTGCTTCAATTGTCTGCGACCTGCTGTTATCAGTTGTTTTCCGGCACAAGGATTTCGCGTTTTCCCACATGGTTTGCAGGGCTGACGAGGCCCGATTCCTCCATCTGCTCGACCAGGCGTGCGGCCTTGTTATAGCCGATCGCCAGCTTGCGCTGGATGTAGGATGTCGAACATTTACGGTCTTTCAGCACGATCGCAACGGCCTGGTCATACAGCGCGTCTTCGCCGGTGGTATTGCCACCCAGCCCCAGAACCTGATCGATGCTGCTTTGGGTCTCGCTGTCGGGCCCCTCGACCACGCCCGAGACGTATTCGGGCGCGCCAAAGCTCTTGAGGTGGTTGACGACTTCTTCGACTTCTTCGTCCGACACGAACGGGGCGTGAATGCGCGTGATGCGCCCGCCGCCGGCCATATACAGCATGTCGCCCATGCCCAGCAGCTGTTCGGCACCCATCTCGCCAAGGATCGTGCGGCTGTCGATCTTGCTGGTCACCTGGAAACTGATGCGGGTAGGGAAGTTGGCCTTGATCGTGCCGGTGATGACATCGACACTGGGCCGTTGCGTCGCCATGATCAGGTGGATGCCGCTGGCGCGCGCCATCTGGGCAAGGCGCTGGATGCAGGCCTCGATTTCCTTGCCTGCGACCATCATCAGGTCGGCCATCTCGTCGACGATGACGACGATATAGGGCATGGTTTCGGGGGTGAATTCCTCGGTCTCGAAGATGGGTTCACCGGTTTCGTCGTCAAACCCGGTCTGCACCGTGCGACGGAAGTTTTCGCCCTTGGCAAGGGCCTCGCGCACGCGGCCGTTATAGCCGTCGATATTGCGCACACCCATCTTGGACATCTTGCGATAGCGCTCTTCCATCTCGGCCACGACCCATTTCAGCGCGACCACGGCCTTTTTCGGGTCGGTCACGACCGGCGACAGAAGATGCGGGATGCCGTCATAGACACTGAGTTCCAGCATCTTGGGGTCGATCATGATCATGCGGCATTCATCCGGGCGCAGCTTGTAAAGCAGGCTGAGGATCATGGTGTTGATGGCGACCGATTTGCCCGATCCGGTGGTGCCCGCGATCAGCAAATGCGGCATTTTCGACAGGCTGGCCACAAACGGTTCGCCCGAGATGTTCTTGCCAAGTGCAAGCGGCAGTTTCTGCGAGGTATCGCCGAATTCGCGCGAGGCCAGGATTTCGCGCAGCAGAACCTTTTCGCGGTGAACATTTGGCAGCTCGATCCCGATGATCGAGCGTCCGGGCACCGTTGAAACACGCGCGGAAAGGGCAGACATCGAGCGCGCGATATCGTCGGCAAGCCCGATGACGCGGCTTGCCTTGAGGCCCGGCGCTGGCTCCAGCTCGTACATGGTGACCACGGGGCCGGGGCTGACGGATACGATTTCGCCCTTTACGCCATAGTCCTCCAGCACGTTTTCCAGCATGCGGGCGTTTTCTTCGAGTGCGGCATCAGACAGGTTCTGACGTTTGATCCCGACGGGGTTGGCCAGCAGGCTTAGCGGGGGAAATTCGAATTCCGATTTGTTGTCCTCGAACGCCAGACTTGGCTGAGCTTCTTCGACGGCCTTCTTGCTGGTTTGCGCCGGCCGCTTGGGGGTGTGGCGCACGACGGCCTTTGCCTCGGGCGTCGGCGGCATGAAGACCGAGGGTTTTTCCACGGTCGCGCGCTCGGGCGTCTTGGGGTGGATCAGGGG
>WFQE01000023.1 GCA_015487165.1 Paracoccaceae bacterium
CTTCCTCTATAGGTTGAATACCCGAAAGGCGAAAGCAACAGCGGCACATGATAGTGGCTGTCCTCGGCAATGCCAAAGCGCAGGGGGATCAGATCAAGGAACTTTGGCGACGGCAGATCCTGCCCTGTCTGGTCGAGATAGGCCCCCGCGTGAAACAGTAGCTCGTATTCTCCGGGGCCAAAGGCATCGCCTTCCAGCAGAGGCGCGTCTACCCTGCCATCGGCGTTTGTTGTCACGTCCGCCAGCCTGGTGCGTTCGCCCGACAGGCGAAACAGCTCGATCCTCAGGCCTGCGGCCGGCTTGCCCAGCGCGGTATCCAGAACATGTGTCGTCAGTTTTCCCATGCGAGATTTCCCTATGAGTTTTCCCTGCAGCAGACCCTAGCCGCATGGCAGGAAAGAGCAATCTGTTTTCTGGAAATCGGGCCAATGGGCACTTTCACGCGCTGCCTCTTGTCCCTATTCTGCCCGGCATGAGTGACAGCCCCCGATTCATACATCTGCGCCTGCATACCGAATATTCCCTTCTGGAAGGGGCGGTGCGGGTCAAGAAACTGCCCGGCATGTGTGCCGACGCGGGCATGCCCGCCGTGGCCGTCACCGACACCAACAACATGTTCTGCGCGCTGGAATTTTCGACACTCGCCGCGGGTGCCGGCGTCCAGCCGATTATCGGCTGCCAGATCGATGTCGAATATGCGCCCGCCGCCCATCCCGGCGATCGCCCACCGCCACCTCGCCCGATGGTGTTTCTGGCCCAGACAGAGGTCGGCTATGGTCACCTGATGAAGCTGAACTCGGTGGCCTATCTGGAAAACCCCGATGGCGTGCCACGGGTGCCACTGGCCGCGCTTGCCAGCCATTGCGAGGGGGTGATCTGCCTGACCGGTGGCGCGGATGGTCCTGTCGGCACGTTGCTGCAAGAGGGGCATCGCGATCAGGCGCAGGCGCTGTTGCGTGACCTGTCGGGCTGGTTCGGCGATCGGCTTTATGTCGAGCTTCAGCGCCACCCCGGCGAAGACGGCCACCTGCCCGAGGCCGAGCACCTGACCGAGCGCGGGCTTGTCGAGATGGCCTATGACATGGATCTGCCCTTGGTCGCCACCAACGACGTGCATTTCCCCAAGGCGGAAATGTACGAGGCCCATGACGCCCTTTTGTGCATTGCCGATGGGGCCTATGTCGATCAGCAGGAAGCACGCCGCCAGCTGACGCCCCAGCACTATTTCAAGACGCCCGAGGAAATGGCCGTGCTGTTTGCCGACCTGCCCGAGGCAATCGAAAACACGGTCGAGATCGCGCGCCGCTGTGCCTTCAAGGTGGAAAAGCGCAAGCCGATCCTGCCGCGCTTTGCCGAGGACGAGGTTCAGGAACTGCGCCGTCAGGCCCGCGAGGGGCTGAAGGCACGTCTTGCGGTCATTCCCCATGCGGCACCTGTGGAAGAATACGAAAAACGTCTGGAATTCGAGCTGGGCATCATCGAAAGCATGGGCTTTCCGGGCTATTTCCTGATCGTTGCCGATTTTATCAAATGGGCCAAGGATCACGATATTCCGGTGGGGCCGGGGCGGGGCTCGGGTGCGGGCAGTCTGGTGGCCTATGCGCTGACGATCACCGACCTTGACCCGCTGCGCTACAAGCTGCTGTTCGAACGATTTCTCAACCCCGAACGGGTGTCGATGCCCGACTTCGACATCGATTTCTGCATGGATCGCCGCGAAGAGGTGATCGAATATGTGCAGCAGAAATATGGCCGTGAAAAGGTCGCGCAGATCATCACCTTTGGCGCGCTTCTGTCCAAGGCGGCGGTGCGCGATGTGGGGCGCGTGCTGCAAATGCCCTATGGGCAGGTTGACCGCCTGTCCAAGCTGATCCCGGTCGAGGGGGTCAAGCCGGTCAGCATAGAAAAGGCGCTTGCCGAAGAACCCCGCCTGCGCGAAGAGGCCGCCGCCGAAGAGGTGGTCAACCGCATGCTGACCTATGCCCAGCAGGTCGAGGGGCTGTTGCGCAATGCCTCGACCCACGCCGCCGGCGTGGTCATCGGCGACCGGCCGCTAGACCAGCTGGTGCCGCTGTACAAGGATCCGCGATCCGACATGCCGGCGACCCAGTTCAACATGAAATGGGTCGAACAGGCGGGGCTGGTGAAATTCGACTTTCTTGGCCTGAAAACCCTGACCGTCATCAAGAACGCGCTGGATCTGCTGAAGCTGCGCGGAATCGAGGTGGATATCGGCCATATTCCGCTGGACGACGAAAAAACCTATCAACTGTATGCCAGTGCGAAAACCGTCGCCGTGTTCCAGGTTGAAAGCAGCGGCATGATGGACGCGCTCCGCCAGATGAAGCCCACCTGCATCGAGGATATTGTCGCGCTGGTCGCGCTGTACCGCCCCGGCCCGATGGAAAACATCCCCAAATTCTGCAAGGTCAAGAACGGGGTCGAGGAACGCGACCGCCTGCACCCCTCGATCGACCATATCCTTGACGAAACCCAGGGCATCATCGTCTATCAGGAACAGGTGATGCAGATCGCCCAGGAAATGGCGGGCTACACGCTGGGCGGTGCCGATCTGCTGCGCCGCGCCATGGGCAAGAAGATCAAGGAGGCGATGGACGCCGAGCGTCCGAAATTCATTGCCGGCGCGCGCAAGAACGGCGTGGATGAAAAAAAGGCGGTCGAGGTGTTCGACCTCTTGGAAAAATTCGCCAATTACGGTTTCAACAAATCCCACGCCGCCGCCTATGCCGTGGTCAGCTATCAGACGGCCTGGCTCAAGGCCAATTACCCGGTGGAATTCATGGCTGCGGTGATGAACTGCGACATCCACCTGACCGACAAGCTGGGCATCTATATCGAAGAGGTCAAGCGGCTTGAAATCCCGCTGGTGCCGCCCTGCGTGAACCGATCCGAAGCCCTGTTCAGCGTGCATGACGGGCAGATCCACTATGCGCTGGGCGCGCTGAAAAATGTCGGGGTCGAGGCCATGCGTCTGATCGAACAGGGCCGCGGCGACCGCCCGTTTGCCGACCTGTTCGATTTCGCCCGCCGCGTGGACATGAAGCGCATCGGCAAGCGCCCGCTGGAGATGCTGGCGCGCGCAGGGGCCTTTGACGCGCTGGAACGCAATCGCCACAAGGTGTTTCAGTCGATCGACAAGCTGACCGCATGGTCGGCCGCCCTGCATGAGGAACGCGCCTCGGCCCAGGGCGGGCTGTTCGGCGACAGCGGCGAGGATCTGCCGCCGCCGCGCCTGCCCAATGTTGCCGACTGGCTGCCGGTCGAACGTCTTGGCCAGGAACATCAGGCGATCGGGTTCTATCTGTCGGGCCATCCGCTGGATGACTATCGCGGGCCGCTTGCGCGCAAGAACGTGCTGACGCTTGCCGAGCTGCGCCAAAAGGCGCAGGGCGCGCGTGTGGCGGCCAAGATCGCCGGCACCATCGAGGGCAAGCAGGAACGCAAATCCGCCCGCGGCAATCGCTTTGCCTTTGTGCAGCTGTCAGATGCGACCGGGCGTTACGAGGTGACGGTATTTTCCGACACGCTGGAACAGTATCGTGCCCATCTTGAGGTGGGTAACAACGTGGTGCTGGCAGTCGAGGCTGATATCGAGGGCGATCAGCTGAAACTGCTGGCGCGCTCGGTTCAGCCGGTCGATGTGGCGGTGGCCGATGCCGCGGCGATGGGGCTGGTGGTGATGATGAACGACGCTGCCGGCATCCCGGCGCTGGCCGAAACATTGACAAAGGCGAGCGAGGGCGCATCGCGGCGCACGCGGGGGCCGGTGCGGCTGCGCCTTGTCGATCCCGCCCTGCCCGGAGAGGTCGAGATGGCCCTGGGCGATGAATTTGCCGTCAATCCACAGGTCAGGGGCGCCCTGCGCCACCTGCCGGGCGTGGTCGAGGTCGAGGATTTCTAGCGGACATATGGCATGCGACCCCCACATCCAGGCTGGCGCTTTCTTCGGTGGATTATCTCAAACGCGGGAGGGTGGCGTTAATTGCCTCAGCTGCCGTGCAGCGGCCAGCCCCGCCCAGCGCCCGGTGGCAAGGCAGGCGGTCAGCAGATAGCCGCCGGTCGGGGCCTCCCAATCCAGCATTTCGCCGGCGCACCAGGTGTTGGGGATCGCCTGCAACATCAGATCGGGTGTCAGCGCGTCCCTCTTTACACCGCCGGCGGTGGAAATCGCCTCGTCCAGGGGGCGCAACCCTGCGTGGCGTATGGGTAGCGCCTTGAGCAGATGTGCCAATGCGGTATTGTCGGCGGGCAGGGGGCGGCCGAATTCGTTGAGCAGTGCCAGCCTGACAGCATCCAGCCGCAATGCCTTGCGCAGGTGGTTGGTCAGGCTCGCCTTGCCGCGCGGGCGTGACAGGCGGCGGGCGACCTCTTCCGCCGGCATATCCGGCAGCAGGTCAAGTGTCAGTGCATCGCCCTGCCTGATCCGGGGCGTCAGGGTATATATCCCGCCGCCTTCGATCCCGCGGGCCGAGATCACCCATTCGCCGCGGCTGGTCTGGCTACCCACATGCAGCGCAACCGCCTTGGCGGGCCGGCCGAAATGCCGGTGCATGTGGTCGGACCAATCCACCGCCAGCCCCGCATTGGCTGGCTGAAACGGCGTGAGGGCCACCCCGCGCGCTGCCAGAATATCGGCCCAACGCCCATCGGAGCCCAGCCGCGACCAGCTGGCGCCGCCCAGGGCGAGAACAGTTGCATCGGCGTGGAGGTTCTGAAGGCCCTCGGGCGTGTCGAAAAGCAGCGCATTATCCTGCCAGCCCCGCCAATACCAGCGCCGGTGCAGGGTCACGCCCTTGGTGCCAAGCCGCGCCAGCCATGCCCGCAACAGGGGCGAGGCCTTCATCGCAACCGGAAACACCCGTCTGGTCGAGCCGGTGAACAGTTCCTGCCCAAGGTCGCGCGCCCATTCCTGCACGGCGCGATTGTCGAAATCCCCGAGCATCGGGCGCAGCCAGTCGGCGGCATCGCCGTAACGGGCAAGGAAATCGTCAAAGGGTTCATCCCTGGTCAGGTTCAGGCCCGATTTGCCGGCCATCAGAAATTTGCGACCGGCCGAGGGCTTGGCCTCGGCGACCACGACCTTGATGCCGTGATCTGCCAGCATTTCGGCCGCCATCAGCCCCGCAGGGCCTGCCCCGATCACCACTGCCTGCACCATGTTTGCGCCTTCCCTCGATATCAGGCCGGCAATGTAGGTCCGCGCCGGGATGACGGCAAGCGCCCTCTGGCGAGGGGATTATCGCGACGTGCGGAAAACCTTTTCGGGGGGCCACTTGGCCTCGTATCCGAATTCGATCTTCTTTTTGCTGCCTGCGGGCAGGTTGAAATTCCAGGCGACCACGCCGCGATTGCCATCGACATCGGTTTCGTCTGGACGGGGGGTGGCCTGCATGGTGATGACCAGTTTTTCGTCACGGGACACCGGGATCGCATCAAGCACCCTTACAGGCATTTCGAAATCAAGGTGGCTCTGGATGGTGGTCAGGTGGCGGATGACCCGATTGTTCCGCGACGAGATGATGCCGACATCGCCATCCATCCGTTCCGCCAGCCGACGGGTCACTTCGATGCCGTCATATTCCCCAAAGCTCAGTTCGAAATCGGCGCCGATACCGACTTGGGGGATTTTGCCTTCGCCGATATAGATGCCGTCGCGGAAAATGTTGACATTTCCCGCAAGGATCGGCCCGCCCGTGCGGTTGGTCAGGCGCGCCGCAAGATAGGCCTTTTCATCCCTGGCAGGCACGATCTTGGCCGCAAGCGAAACATCAAGCGGCACCGTGTCCAGCCAGACCACCGCCCCGCTGTCGCCCGAAAGGGCAAGGCGGTCGGGGATGTCGAATTCAAGAACCTGCCCCCGCAGAACCGGCCTGGAAGAACCCGAAAAGCCAGAGCGTGACTCGGCAATCTCGGGTGAGGGTTCGGCCATTGCGAGGCCCTGTGCCTGCGGCATCGCCTTGCGCAGGGATGTGCGGGGCGGGGCCTTGTCGTCAAGCCAGGCCGTTCTGGGCCGGGGATCTGCAACCGAGGTCTTTCCGAACAGCAGGGATGTCGAAAGGCTGGCCTTCACGCCGTCCCACCGTTCGCCCGAGCTGTTTCTGATCGCGGCGCGGCGCACCAGTGTCGCGTTGCCGCTTGCGCCCTGTTGTTCAAGCCTCAGCTCGTAATTGGCCTGCCACCACGCATCGCCAGACAGATAGGTCAGGCGGGCGGGGCCGGAATAGGGTTGGTCGAGGTGGATCACAAAGCTCAGCTCGCGTTTGTTCGGGTCTGCGGGTTTGAGGGATTCGTAATAGGC
>WFQE01000024.1 GCA_015487165.1 Paracoccaceae bacterium
CAACATCATCGAAACCGGCAATACCTCATACCGGTTCGCCCAGAGTAAACGCCGTAGAAAAAACTAGCCGTTCCGCAAGCAAAGCCCCCAGACGGACTCGCTACATGAGGGCGGCCCGACTGGGGGCTTTGCACCACAAAGGGCGGGTCAAATTTAAATGCCGAAACCGGGTCAGTTTTAAATGCTCATTGACACAACACCGCATTCAATCACGTACTGTTTCAATTCGGCCCCTTTCTTTTTTCCAATTCGATCCCGATCTTTTTCGCGGCATAAGCCGAGAAACGGCGCGCGTCCTCTCTCCCGATTTCCTTGCCGTCTCGATAAACATTCTTGCCGAGCCAGTCCCTGGCGAAGGTGCGCATGATCAGCGCCGCCTCGTTGCAATGGCGACGTATCGCAGCATCATGGGTTTCAAGATCGTACACAGACCGTGCAAGCCTGTCCGCGCCCACGATCTTGTGAAGGTTTCGGTCCACATAGTAATGGATCACGCGCTCGATGAAGTTCGCATGAAACTGATGCGCAAGCGCCCCAAATTTCTCCGGCGACCTCAACGCGGCGACCGAAGCCTGGACATCAGCAGGCGTCGGAGACCACAATGGCATTCCAGATTGAACGGCGCTCCCGAGCGCGGCAAGAGCGGCTCTTCGGGAGATTTCGCCTAAATCTGTCGCGTCGGCATGTAATCGGCGTTGGACACGTTCGAGGGCTTTGTCATAGGCGACCATGAGTTCCGATATTGACGCAGGCGCCTGCGCTCCCATGCCGATATCGGCGAGTGCTGCCGCAAAATCCCTGGAGGCGGCTGCTTGTGGCAACTGAATAAGCAACCACAGCGCTTCGACGAACACCGGATCCTTCAGCGCGCGCTTGAGAGAATCCCGACCAACTTCAGTTACTTGCTCGACCAGGTTGGCGGTTGGTGTGCCGCCTGTCACCAGGTACCTGACGATATCCGGCAGATTGCGATAGGCAGGGAGCTTGCCAAGGCGTTGATGACCCATTGAATCACCGGCCTAGAAAGCCAGTCCGCGCTGGGCGCGCTGAAGGCAGCGTGAATGAGTGCTCGACACAGAAAGGAACCTTTCGTAAGAATTGTGGTAAGGAAAGGAATACGCGATATCCTTTCTTACCCTGTTTGCCAAGGAAAGGATCCTTTTTCAACCATGGCGTTAGCACCGGATCCATCACGCCTCGGTCAGCATGTGGTCATCTCGACGGCAGGTGAGCGCGCCGAAGCGTTCGTACCGCCACCGCTGCCGCCGACCCCGCCAATCCGGATGGAACGGCTCTACCGGTTGCTCGAAAAAGCGAACCGTGCGATCGGCCGGCTCGACGGTGTAACTTCCATCCTGCCGGACACACCGTTGTTCCTCTACATGTATGTACGCAAAGAGGCTTTGCTGTCGTCCCAGATCGAGGGCACCCAGTCGTCGCTCTCGGAGCTTCTATTGTTCGAAAGCGACGAAGCGCCCGGCGCGCCAATCGATGATGTGCAGGAGGTTTCCAACTATGTCGCGGCCATGAATCATGGCCTGGAAAGGATCCGCGAGGGCTTCCCCATTTCCCTGCGCCTGATCCGCGAAATCCACGCAATACTTCTGGAAAAAGGCCGGGGGAGTACGAAGCAGCCAGGCGAATTCCGGCGCTCGCAGAACTGGATCGGCGGAACAAGGCCTGGAAATGCGCTCTTCGTCCCGCCTCCGCCCGATCGCATCCTGGATCTGATGTCGGACCTTGAAGCTTTCATTCATGCCGACACTCCGGAAATACCGACCCTCATCAAGGCCGGGCTCGTCCACGTCCAGTTTGAAACGATCCATCCGTTTCTTGATGGAAATGGGCGCCTCGGAAGGCTGCTGATCACCTTCCTGCTCTGCGCGCAGGGGGTCCTGAAGGAGCCGATCCTTTATCTCAGCCTCTATTTCAAGACCCACCGGCGCCAGTACTATGACCTGCTTCAACAGGTCAGAGAGCAAGGTGACTGGGAAACCTGGCTGGAGTTCTTCCTCGAAGGCATTGCGGAGACATCCCTGCAAGCCTCCGAGGCTGCGCGCGAGATCCTCGCCCTGTTCGAAGCTGATCGACATCGGATCGAAGAACTCGGCCGCCCCGCCGCATCCGCGCTCCGGGTCCACCAGCTGCTTCAGCAGAAGCCGATCATCGGCATCCCTGCGGCAGCGCAAAGGCTGAACATTTCTCCCCCGACCATTGCAAAATCCATCCAGCACCTGCAGGATCTCGGAATCGTGCGGGAAGTGACCGGAAAACAACGCGGCCGAATGTTCGTTTATGGCGATTACCTGAGCATTCTCAGCCAGGGGACCGAACCGCTTTGACGTCAATGCAGAAGCCTCGATGTTGGCGAGCTACATCCAACGAAACTCAACGGATTAAATTTCCCAAAGAAATCAAGAGCAGTGAATCATGAAAGAGCACGAATTCAAGGCTTGGCTCGAACAGGGAGGTGCTCAAACGGAAGCTGGGCGTAATTCACGAACCTATGCTGTCCGCACCATCGAGCGGAACCTTGCCGCCCTGGGCATGCCTTATCAGGATCTCGAAGAAGCGTGGGAAGCCGACAGGTTCGAAACGCTTCGCGAACGCCTTCGAAAAATGCGCGAGGACGCCCGAGATGGTGGGGAGGATTACCGGATCCTGATGCCGGATTCCGATAATCCGCACAACAGGCTCTCCAACTGGGGCAGCTGGCTGGGGCAATACGGCCGGTTCCTTGCAGGGGACCCGCCAGGAGCAGCGAAAGATGCCGACCGGATACGACAATATGTCCTCGAGCACTACATCGAGCCTGCGCGTGAGGACGGTCGCGACCATGTCGAAGTGCTCGTCCGCGACGTGAACAAGGCGCTCGGTCTGAATGAGGCATGGCCGAACATCTGCCAAGCGCTTGCCGGGCGGAAATTTCGGGACATGGCGCAAATCCCGGCACCTGAACGGATAGGAGCGGACCAGAGCTCGGCCACCGTGTTTCGATTCGATCTGAGGGGCCGAGTCATCAACCGAACCGCACTTGAAGACCTGCGCGCAAGGTTTGTCGCGCTTTGCCCGGACTTTCGAAGCTTTGTCGATCCGGGAACCGGCTGGGCCCGGGGCGAGAAGGCCTACAAGGTGGCCGCAACCGAGCGCGTCCGATCGGCTCTTGAAGAAGAAACGACCGACGAAGCGCTTGGCCGAAAGGTCTACGAAATCCTCAGGACCGCCGCAAAGGATAGCCCGCTGGTCAGATGGCAGACCGAAGACGCAATCGCAAAGAAATCCGCGGAACTCCTGCCTGAATTTCATGCGACCATCGGACGGCTGGTTCGTTCTGACGACCCGCCGGAACGAGCTTTGGCAACGGCATATGGCGCGCTCGAAAACCTGCGTGCGCGTGGGGCGACGTCGCTCACATACGGAGAGCGGATCAACATCGTGTCTTCGGCATTGGCCATGGCGCGGCCGACCGAAATCGCGCCGCTCAAGGTCACCCGGATCAACAAGGCGTGGCAGGCTCTGACCGGTGAAGATCTGTTCACGGAAGCCTCCGCCGATATGGTGAAGGATTATCTACGACTCGCGGGTGGCTTTTCGGAAATGTTCGAAATCATACGCGACAAGTGGAACTGGGAGCCGCAGGACTGGCTGGACATCCAGGGTTTCCTTTGGATCTCCACCGACGAGTCTGTTGCTGCGTCGGCTAACCCGACCGAAGCCCCTGACAAGGGCGAAAGCCCGGAGGATCCGATGCAGACTTCGCCAGTCAACCTCATCCTTTACGGCCCGCCGGGAACTGGCAAGACCTTTGCCACCGCGGCTGAGGCCATACGCCTGTGCGGCGAACAGGTCCCGGAAGATCGGAAGAAGCTCAAGGACATTTACGAGAGGCTCGTGACCGCCGGCCGCATCGCGTTCGTTACCTTCCACCAGTCGATGAGTTACGAGGAGTTCGTCGAGGGGCTTCGTCCCGAGACGCGAGGGACCGAGGATCAGGACCTTGTCGCGGAAGAACCCGGGACATCCGGTTTTCGCCTCAAGGTGGAGGACGGAATTTTCAAGAGATTCAGCGAACGGGCCGAGAAGGATCCAGGAGAAGGTGACCGAACGAACCGGCTTGACCGAAGGCGCCGGGTCGTGCGGCTTGGCCTCACCGGCGGCAATTGGCGCGAAGCGTTTGATAGCGCCATAAAGGAAAGCCGGGTCGAATGGCCTCACGGTGGGCAATGCGACTGGTCGGCGCCAGAATATGAGGACTGGCAAGCCATCAAGGACCGGCGCCAGCAGGAAGACCCCGAAGTGCTGGGCAACCATCCGTCTGTTTACGGCACCTGGCTGTGGCGGGCCGGCGCCGAGACCGGAGACTATGTGCTGTTGACGGTCGGTAGGGCCCGCATTGTGGCGCTTGGCCGGGTGAGTGGCGATTACCGATTCCAGCCTGCCCAAGGCGCAGACCCCGCCCGACACCTGCGACCGGTCGAATGGTTGTGGAGCGATCCTGACGGCGTCGATCGCGCGCCTATTTATGCTGCCGATTTTACCTCATTCCACCCTGCCTACACGCTGAACGAGGGCGCATTGAACTGGGAAGCTCTGGATAGGCTCGTTTTCGGCGAGGCGGTCCTGCGCAACCAGCCACCCGGCCGCCCCCATGTTCTGATCATCGACGAGATCAATCGTGCGAATATCTCGAAGGTTTTCGGCGAGTTGATCACGCTTCTGGAGCCCGACAAGCGGCTTGGTCAAGAAAACGAGATCAGGCTGACCCTACCCTATTCCAAACGGCTTTTCGGCGTGCCGGCGAACTTGCACATCATCGGGACCATGAACACCGCCGACCGCTCGATCGCACTTCTCGATACCGCCCTCAGGCGACGCTTCACTTTCCGCGAATTGATGCCCGATGGAGCGGCACTCAAGGTCACCGCCCGAAGGTGCGGGATCGACTTGCCTCGACTTCTTTCAACCATCAACGAGCGGATCGAGTATCTCTATGACCGCGAACATCAGATTGGTCATGCATATTTCATCAACTGCAACAGCAGAGGCGACGTTGATCAAGTTATGCGCCACAAGGTCATCCCGCTACTGGCGGAATACTTCTTCGAAGATTGGGCCAAGATCGCAGCGGTGCTCGGTGACCTTGAGCCTCACGACGGCCAGATCAAGGGCGGCTTTCTCAAACGCTCAGTCCTGAAGACCCCGCCCGGTCTCGACGATGGCGACGCCGCGCCGAGGTTCCGTTGGGAAGTCCGGTCGGAAGATGAAGGTTTCGACTACAGCAGGTTGGTCGGAGCATGATCCGCCGAACAATCCGCGAATGGGAACACATCAACCACGGGCCCGGCGAAAACGAGATCCCCGAAAGGCAGGCGGAGCGTCTCGCCTCAGTCGCGCGGGCCTCGGTCTTTTCGGGTCGCGGAGGCGAGGGTGTTCTGGAGCACCGGCGCAAAGGTCTTCGCGCACGAGGAGTCGTAGGCGTCATCGCAACCCCTGACTGCCAGCTTGAGATTCTCCCCAAGATCGAAGGGCGAGGCGAAAACAATGTTTCGGATGCGACGCTGCGGTCCCGACTCATCCATATGCTTGCCATCACTTACGATTTGCCCATCGAAGCCGGATTGATGACGCAACTGGGCTGGCAGCGCGAAACCGTGCTCGAACTGCTGATCCGTCTGTTCTGCGAAAAGCTTGCGGATGCGGTGCGCCAGGGAATGCCGCGCCATTATCTTGAACATGAAGAAGATCTGCCTGCACTCAGGGGGCGCTTGGACGTAACACGACAATTCTCCACGCTCGCGGTCTCGCCGCAGAAACTCGCATGCCGTTTCGATGCCCTGTCGCCCGACATTGCACTGAACCAGGTCATGCGTGCAGCTGTCGGCAAGCTATCGCGCCTTGCCTCCGCGCCCGATAACCAGCGCGCGCTGCGCGAGTTGAGCTTCTTCTATGCAGACGTCACGGAGGTTTCCCCAAACGCACTTCGGTGGGACCGGATCGTCCTCGACCGGACGAACCGGCGCTGGCGGGATCTTCTTTCGTTTGCCCGTCTGTTTCTTGTCGATCGCCATCAACAAACGAGCGCGGGCACTATCGAAGGGCACGCGCTCCTTTTCGAGATGAACGTTCTGTTCGAAAAATATGTGGAACGTATCCTCTCACGCGCACTGGCCGGCACGAGATTGCGTGTGTCGTCTCAAGGGGGTCGTCGCGATTGCCTCTACGAGGGCCAAATTGGTCGTTTCAGGACCCGCCCGGACCTCATAATTCGACGCGGCGGGGAAATCGCGCTAATTATTGACACAAAATGGAAGCGTATGGCCCCAAGAATCGACGATCCGAAGCAGGGGGTCAGTCAGGCAGACGTGTACCAGATGATGGCCTACGGCAGGTTATATGACTGCGCGAAGGTCATGCTTCTCTATCCCCACCATGCCGGCTTGCCTACCGCCCCGATTTGCCATTCGTATTCGATTGCCGCAATGGGCGCGGGTGAAAAACTGATCGTCGCGACGCTGGATCTCGGGGGTACACAACAAAATCACAAGGAAAACCTGCATCGACTAGTAATGAACTGCCTCGGGAGAGAACGGGAGCCAAAACCGCATGGCAATCACAAAAATGCGCTTTTCGAAGCAATATGAAGAACTTAGCGCCCTCTTGCTTCCACTATGCTTCCAAAAATGGGCAGACCAAGGTGCCGTCGAAACGACACCCGTCTAACCATTTGATATATCTAGGAAAATTGGTTGCGGGGGTAGGATTTGAACCTACGACCTTCAGGTTATGAGACAAATGGGCATAGTGTCTGAAGATGATATTATCGCGGTATTACAAAGGGTTACGGAGAAGTGGTTTCGACCGAAACATCACCGCCAACGTAGCGCCATGTTATG
>WFQE01000025.1 GCA_015487165.1 Paracoccaceae bacterium
CCGGGGTGATTTCGGTGACCAGCTTGTTACCCCAGTGCGGTGCGACCAGCTTGTGCAGCATGGATTTCTGGTCGGATGCATTCGTCGGGGCCAGATTCGGCAGGTGCTCTTCGATGTAGCGCTCCATCATATCCCGGAACCGCGGCGCCTCGCGCACCTGGTCGCGCTCGGCCAAAGGGTCGGCCCCGGCGTCGATCTCGCGGCGCAGTTCCTTGGCGCGCTCACGCGCCGCCTTGGTGCTCCACTCCGGCCAGCGCCCGATCGTCATGCGCCGCTGCCGCCCAGCGCTGCGGTAATCCAGCGTGAATGCCCTGTTGCCGGAGCGGTAGATGCAGACGGCAAAGCCCCGCACCTCGGCGTCGAAGATCTGATAGTCCCGGCCCTGCTCGGGCGGGGCTTCGCGTACCACTTTCTCGTTCAAACGCAATCGCTTGACCATGACTCGCACCTCCTTCCAGCCAACACATGAGGCGTAGATTCGCGCCCATATCAAGTGAAGCCTGAAGCAGGGGGTGGCGGGGTGGCGTGGGGTGGCGTGAGATATACGTAGGCATCTTTCATTGAGGCGTTATCGGTGGGGTGCCTGCGTTGCGTTAACGGTGTATTCCCTATCGCCAGCCAAGGAAAATCCGCTCGACCTGACCGATCAGGACGCTGACACTTACCCCGAGTATTGAGAGAATCGTGACGCCCGCGAACAACCGCTCAAGATCATAGAGAGATCCTGCCTCAAGGATATAGGCCCCAATTCCGTATTCGGCGCCCAGCATCTCAGCGGCAACCAGCAGGATGATAGCAATCGCCAAACTGACGCGCAGCCCAGACAAAATGCCGGGCAGCGCACCCGGAAAAACAATTTTCCGCACCAGTGAGGTCCAGCTTAACCCGAAACTCTGCCCCATTCGAATCAATCCGCGATCAACGTTATCGACCGCGCCGTAGGTTGCAACCACCGTTGGCGTAAAGGTGCCAAATGCGATAAGCGCGTATTTTGAGGTTTCGTCAATCCCGAACCAGATCACGAACAATGGTAGCAATGCGATCTTGGGGATCGGAAAAATAGCCGCCACCAGCGGCACCAGTCCGGCGCGGATAAACGAAAAAAGCCCGATTAAAATCCCTACCCCGATTCCCGCCGACGCACCGAGGATGGCCCCCACAATCAGACGTGTGACCGACGGCACGAGGTGTTTCCACAACAGCCCCGAGCGCCATAAATCAACTAGAGTCCAAAAGACATCAGTTGGGCGTGGCATGGTCAGGTTGGTGATAAATCCGACCCGTGTTCCGAATTCCAGAAACCCGATCAACCCCACGAACACCAACAGGCCAACGCCGCGTTTGCGCTCGGGGGAAAATCCGCCGCCTCGAAAGGGAACGGGTCTTGTAGGGCGGAGGTCAGACATCCAGCAACTCCTGATCGGCGGCGATGGCCTGATCGCGCATCAGCGACCACAGGTATTTTTGCTGCGCGTCCAGATCCGCATCGCCAAGGGCGCGCCGATTGAGGGCGCGGTCGATATCGACGATTTCGCAAATCTCTCCGGGGCGGCGGGACAGCACGACGATGCGATGGCCCAAGCGCACTGCTTCGGCCAGATTATGCGTGACATAGACGGCAGTGAAGGGCGTGCGGGTCCAAAGGTCCACAATATCATCCATCAGCAGCTCGCGGGTTTGGGCATCAAGGGCGGACAGCGGTTCATCCATCAGCATGACCGATGGGTTCACCGCCAAAGCGCGGGCAATTGCCACCCGCTGTTTCATGCCCCCCGACAGTTGCCGGGGCAGGGCGGTGCGAAATTCCGTCAGACGGGTGCGCTTCAGAACATCGTCAATGATCGCTTGCATTTTCTTCTTGCCAAGGTGGTGATCCTCAAGCACCAGACTGACGTTTCCCGCGGCGGTGCGCCACGGCAACAGGGCAAAATCCTGAAAAACAAATGTCAGCGGATTAAGGCAGCCGGGCGGTGGGGAGCCAACCTGTAAAACCTGTCCCCGATCAGGCTGTTCCAATCCGCCGATCAACCGCAAGAGGGTTGACTTGCCACATCCCGAAGGCCCGACGATGCACACGATCTGCCCGGCCGGAATATCCAGCGAGATATCACGCAACACCTCGGTGTCCCCATAGGAATGGGAAATGTTTTTCAGCAATAGATCCATGAATTTTCCAGCTGACCAAGTTATCCGCGCGCCCTGTCCAGATCGGGCAGGACGCGACAGGTCTAGATGATCTTGACGTAGGATGTATCCACCAGCATGTCGGTGGTGATGCTGGCCTTTACCAGTTTTTCCGCCTTGAACCAATCCAGTTGATCCTTGACCGACGCCATGTTCAGCGCCGCACCCGCATTGATACGCATGGCGCCATTGCGAATGGATTTTGCCGCTTTTTCAAGGGGTTTGCTGGCGTAGACATATTTATGGACAAGTTCGACCATCGCGTTTGCTGCATCCTCGCCCGCGGTTTTATCCACCAATGCGGCATTGAAATCATCGGCGCCACGAGAAAAGGCCATCAAAAATGCCTTGGTTTTCTCGCGCTCGTTAGCGGCGTTATTGGCCGAGGTGAAGACCGTCGTTACCTGATAATTCGGTATATAATCCGCCACATTCCCGATGATTTTGACTGCGCCGGCCCCTGCAAGACCTTTGGCGATATGGGGAACGATCGACCACGCATCAACCTGCCCGGACTTCATCGCGCCAATGATGGCACCGACCTTTTGCAGTGGTTTATAATGTAGAGTTGCGCCCTCGGCGGTGCTGATTTTTGATCCCATGTAATGAAAAGATGATCCCGCCTGCGTGACCGCCCACATGCGCCCGTCAAGTGCGGAAGGCGATGTCAGACCCGCGTCAAAGGCCTTGTTTGAGGCCAGAATTTTCTGCCCGTCGATGCCTTTTTCTTCGGATAGCGCGCCGCCAATGATCTTGGCCGCGCCTTTTTCTGCAAGCGAAATAAGCCCGCCGGAAATGGCCGTTACTGCATAATCCACATCACCCGATGCGACCGCAATCGCCATTGGTTGGGCCGCTTGAAAGAACTTGAATTCGACATCAAGGCCGGCTTCCGCAAAGTATCCCCGTACTTGGGCCACAAAACTGGCGGCGTGGCTGGTAAAATGCAGCGCGCCAACATTGATTTTTGTCTTTGCATAGGCGGGCAGGCCCAGCGTTGATATCGCAGCAGTCGCCCCGATCAGGCCGAGTGTCTGACGGCGGTTAAAACGTGTCATAGTGTTGCTCCCTTATAAATTTGGCTCATCTGAAAACGTGCCAAGAAATTCTCAGATGGAATTTTGTCTATCATGCGTCGGCCGATCGTGGCGTCGGCTGGGGAAACTATGCGTTATCCAGCGCATTCTCGGCAAGGGTGGAATCATGAACAGAAACCAGGGCAGCCAGTTCGCCAGCATTGCCGGAGCGGTAGATGCAGACCGTAAAGTCCCGCACTTTGGCATCGAAGATTTGATAGTCCCGGCTCTGCTCAGGTGGCGCCTCCCGCACCACTTTATCGTTCAAACGCAATCGCTTGATCATGACTCGCACCTCCTTCAGGTCACCACATGAGGCGTAGATTTACGCCACATCAAGTGAAGCCTGAACCAGGGGGTGGCGAAGGTGGTTTGGGCGGGAAGCGCGGCTTTTCGCTGTGATCTTGCCCCCTGCGCACAAGACACCGCAATCGTAGAATATGCTGGCATGATCAACGCCGATCCTGGCGCTGTAGTGTCCAGTTGAAATCTGAAAATCGAGCTTTCGACTGATCAAGTGTTTCCTGCAAGCTCTACAACCAAGGAAGGTGGACTCGCACTTGAAAAAGTTGTGTCCGGTTTTACGCGGTGTAGACTATGGTCGGTAATTCTGGGTCACCGCCCGACCCGGATTGTCGGCGCGCCTTCTTCCAGTGTGCCGATGACAGTTGCGGTAGCGTGGCCTTGGTTCTGAAACATTTCCAAGACGGTCTTCGCCTCTTCCGGGGCAACCGCTACCAGCAATCCGCCAGAGGTCTGCGGATCGAATAGCATGTTCCGCTGCCAGTCGGCCAAGCCTTCGGGTAACGCAACATTATCGCCGAAGGCCTGACGATTGCGGGTGCTGGCGCCGGTGCTGATGCCCGACTGGGCCAGCGGCACCGCCGCCGGCAGAAATGGGATATTTGGCAGGTACAGGCGTGCGGCCACCTGCGAGCCTTCGCATAGCTCGCTCATATGGCCAAGCAGGCCGAAACCGGTCACATCGGTCATTGCATGCACGCCACCGATTTCGCCTAACG
Source organism: Paracoccaceae bacterium (assembly GCA_015487165.1). Taxonomy (GTDB): domain Bacteria; phylum Pseudomonadota; class Alphaproteobacteria; order Rhodobacterales; family Rhodobacteraceae; genus UBA5972. The sequence goes on from WFQE01000025.1 coordinate 4,283, forward strand.
CGGCCCCTATGCTGTTCAGCCTGGTGGTGGTTTCAATCAACTCATGGTAGCCCTCATCGGTCAACTTGCCCTGCTTGAACGCCGCGCAGAGGATTCCGACGCCGAGCGACTTGCCCAAAATCAGCACGTCGCCCGCCTTCGCGGTATTGTTGCGTTTGACCCTGTCGGGGTGCACAATCCCAACAACGGCTAAGCCGTAGATCGGTTCCGGGGTGTCGATCGAATGTCCGCCCCCCACCATGATGCCGGCCTTTGCCGCAATGTCCGAGCCGCCGGCCAATATCCGGCCGATGACGTCTGCGGGCAGTTTTCCCGCAGGCATCCCAAGAACAGCAAGAGCGAACAGCGGCTGGCCGCCAACGGCGTAGACATCGGAAATGGCATTGGTTGCGGCAATGGCGCCAAAATCGTAGGGGTCGTCGACCACAGGCATGAAGAAATCGGTGGTGGCTACGACCGCCTTGTCGTCGTCCAGGCGATAGACGATCGCGTCATCCTTTGTCTCCAACCCGACGATCATGGCCGGATCCCGAAGTTGATTGGGTAAGCCGGCAAGAATCGTGTCCAGCAGTGTTGGATCAAGCTTGCAGCCGCAGCCGCCACCATGAGAAAGCCGGGTCAGGCGAAGGGTCATCTTGTCATCTCGCGTAGGGTTTGGAATGAGGGGTTAATACGACTGCGAATGCGCAATTGCCACCAAAACCCCGCGACAAAGCGGCGGGTTTCAGTCTCCCCTTCCGGCGAACTGGAAACAGGGTTGGCGCGACAATGACCATTCGTCCGGGCCTGCCCCGGCCGCAGCCGGCTGCAGTTGCGGTTTACTGCACCAGCAAAGGGCAAACGGATGCGCGAGCGCAAACCAAACTGCGATTATGATGACGACCAATCGCTTTTTTTCACATCAACGCCACCTCAACCTTCGTGGGCCGTTTTGCGGCGGTGGGGGACATCGAAATCCCGCAAAGGTCGTTGAATGACGAAAAGGAAGATTCAAGAAATCAAAGGCTTATAATGTAAGCGATTGATTTCCATAACTTATTGGAATCGCTGGATATTCGGCTCATAACCTGAAGGTCGTAGGTTCAAATCCTACCCCCGC
>WFQE01000026.1 GCA_015487165.1 Paracoccaceae bacterium
GCGACCTTGGCCAGCACACCGGGTGCATCCTTGAGGGTCAGGCGCAGATAGAATGCCGCCGGCGCCGAGGCCTGCGCCGCCTGCACATGGGCCAGCGAGCTTGCCGGCTGTCCGAATGTGGACAGGCGGAAACCGCGAGCAATGTCGATCACGTCGCTCATCACCGCACTGGCCGTGGGGCCCTCGCCCGCGCCGGCGCCGCGCAAGACGATCTGCCCGACGGCGTCGCCTTCCAGAACCACCATGTTCATGGCATTTTCCAACTGCCCCAGCGGCGAGCCCGCCGGCACCAGGCAGGGCTGCATCCGCTGTTCCAGCCCGCGGCCTGTCAACTGCGCAACCCCCAGCAATTTGATGCGGAAACCCATGTCGCGGGCCTGTTCGATATCGGTGATCGAGATCCGTTCGATCCCTTCCAGATCGACACCCGCGAAATCGACCCTGGTGCCGAAGGCAATGGCCGACAGCAGCGCCAGCTTGTGGCCCGCGTCGATACCGCCGACGTCAAGAGTGGGGTCAGCCTCGAGATAGCCCAGCGCCTGCGCCTCGGCGAATACCTCGTCATAGGGGACGCCCTCGTTTTCCATGCGGGTCAGGATATAGTTGCAGGTGCCGTTCATGACCCCCATCACGCGGGTGATCCGGTTGCCTGCCAGCCCTTCGGTCAACGCCTTGATGACGGGGATACCACCTGCCACGGCCGCCTCGAAGCGCAGCGCCACATTTGCGGCCTCGGCGGCCTCGGCCATTTCCTGGCCATGGATGGCCAGCATGGCCTTGTTGGCGGTGACCACATGCTTGCCCGCCGCGATAGCCGCCTCGACAGAGGCCTTGGCCGGGCCGTCCTCGCCGCCCATCAGTTCGACATAGACATCGACATCATCGCGCCGTGCCAGTGCGACGGGGTCGTCTTCCCATCCATAGGGCGCCAGATCGACGCCGCGATCCTTGCCGCGCGAGCGGGCAGACACCGCAACAATCTCGATCGGGCGTCCGGCACGGGCGGCCAGCATCTCCGCGTGCCGCGCAATGATTCGAATGACACCAACGCCGACGGTTCCAAGTCCGGCAATGCCAAGGCGCAGGGGTTCGGTCATGGTGCTGGCTCCGTGAAATGCGTGATGCAGATTGCACGTCTGTTAGCGGCATTTGTGATGCAAGGCAATGTCGGTGGCCTGCCTCAGCTATCGGGCGTTTCGCCGCTGTTCAGCGCATGCAGACGTTCCTGCGCCACCTCGACCGGCGCGCGCAACAGTTGCGCCCGGTATTGTAGCCGGGCAACGCGTGCCTGCATTGCACGGACCTCGGCATTGCTGGCGGCAAGATCGACGACATTTCCGTTCTGAACCTCATCGATCGGCAGAAACCCGATCCATTGCGCATCGCGCATCTGAGGCGCGCGCGCAACGCCGCTGCCCCCACCGGCCAGACATCCGGTCAGGAAAACAGAACAACATGCCAGAACGGCAACTGGGCGGCGGATCTTCATCGGTTTTTCTTTGGCAGCGCGGCCAGCAACAGGCCACAACGCAGCTTATGACGCGGTCTGGCAAATTGCCAAGGGGAGGAAAACAAAAAACTTGTGGTGGGTATGGGAAATGAACATGCGTTCAGTTAAAATGACCGGCGGAGGCAAGGGATCATGGCACGCAAGACCGGCTCACATTCCGAAATCACCGGCCCGCGCATCCGCGCGGCGGCGCTGCGGCTGTTTGCGCGCCACGGATATGCCGCCGTTTCCATGCGCCAGATCGCCCAGGAAGTCGGCGTTCAGGCCGGTGCGCTGTATCTGTATACCAGTGACAAGCAAAGCCTGCTGTTCGATCTGATGCACGACCACATGACCGACCTTCTGGCCGAATGGAAGGATCAGGCCCTTGCGGATGACGCCATCGCCCGACTGGAACAGTTCACGCGCTTTCACATCCTTTACCACCTCGACAGGCCCGACGAGGTTTTCATCGCCTATATGGAGCTGCGCAACCTGACACCCGACAATTTCGCAGAAATCGAGGGCCTGCGCCGCCAATACGAGGACGCGCTGGAAGGCATCCTGAAACAGGGTGTGTCAGAGGGCGTATTTTCCCTGCCCGACACCCGCATCGCCACGCTGGCCCTGATTGCCATGCTGACCGGCGTGAATACCTGGTATCGCCAAGGCGGTCGGCTGAGCCCGAACGAGGTTGCCGATACCTACTGGCAGATGGTCGCAAACATGGTTGGCGCGGGGGAAAATGACCCCGCGCCAGAAGCCCCTGCCCCGGCCTACATCCCCTCGTAAAGCGGGAAGCGCGCGCACAGCTCGGCAACCCGCGCCTTGACACGGGCCTCGACCTCGGCATTGCCATCGGCCCCGTTTGCGGCCAGCCCGTCAACAACCTCGACGATCATCTCGCCGATCAGACGGAATTCTTCCTCGCCAAAGCCGCGCGTGGTGCCGGCAGGCGTGCCCAGACGCACGCCCGAGGTCACGGTGGGCTTTTCGGGATCAAAGGGAATGCCGTTCTTGTTGCAGGTGATGTTGGCGCGCCCAAGGGCGGCCTCGGTTTCGTTGCCCTTGACGCCCTTGGGCCGCAGATCGACCAGCATCAGATGCGTGTCGGTGCCGCCGGTGACGATATCGAGGCCCCCCTTCATCAGGGTCTCGGCCAGCACCTGCGCGTTGCGGATGACGGCCGCGGCATAGTCCTTGAATTCCGGGCGCAGCGCCTCGCCAAAGGCGACGGCCTTGGCGGCGATGACATGTTCCAGCGGGCCGCCCTGAATGCCGGGGAAGATGGCCGAGTTGACCTTTTTCGCGATCGTTTCGTCATTGGTCAGGATCATGCCGCCGCGCGGGCCGCGCAATGTCTTGTGGGTGGTGGTGGTGGCGACATCGGCATGCGGGAACGGGCTGGGATGCAGCCCCGCCGCGACAAGACCCGCGAAATGGGCCATGTCCACCATCAGGATCGCGCCCACGCTGTCGGCAATCTTGCGGAACTTGCCGAAATCGATCTGGCGCGGAATGGCGCTGCCGCCCGCAATGATCAGCCTGGGCTTGTGTTCCTCGGCCAGGCGGGCGACCTCGTCGTAATCAAGCAGGCTGTCCTGCTTGCGCACACCGTATTGCACGGCATTGAACCACTTGCCCGACTGGTTCGGCCGCGCCCCGTGTGTCAGATGCCCGCCGGAGGCAAGGTTCATGCCCATGATGGTATCGCCCGGCGTCAGCAGCGCCGTGAACACGCCCTGATTGGCCTGGCTGCCGGAATGAGGCTGCACATTGGCGTATTCACAGCCAAACAGCTGTTTCGCCCTCTCGATGGCAAGGTTTTCGACCACATCGACCCATTCGCAACCGCCGTAATAGCGGCGCCCCGGGTACCCTTCAGCATATTTGTTGGTCAGAACCGAACCCTGCGCCTGCATCACCGCGCGGCTGACGATATTTTCGCTGGCGATCAGCTCGATCTCGTCGCGTTGGCGGCCAAGCTCGCCCTCGATCGCAGCGCGGATCTCGGGGTCGCTCTCGGCAAGGTCCTGGGTGAAAAAGCCGGGGTTGCGCGGGGCAGAGGTCATGGCCTGTCTCCTTGGGTTGGGCCTGTCAGCAGGGGCCTGTCAATTCGGTTGCGGCCCAGATAACGCAAGCTTCGCCCTTGCGGAACACCGAAAACGACAAGGGCGGCGTTTTGTGCGCCTCGGGCGCCCTTGTCGCAACCGCCCCGTCAGACCACCGTGAACTGGCCCATCATGCCGGCATCTTCATGTTCAAGGATATGGCAATGATACATGTAGGGCAGCCTGTCATCGCGATAGGTATCGAACCGCACCAGGATGCGCACCAACTCGCCCGGATGCACGAGAACCGTATCCTTGAGGCCCGCCTCGGCTGGCGAGGGCGGCTGGCCGTTGCGGTCAAGAACGCGGAACTGCGTGTTGTGAACATGGAAAGGGTGCGCCAGCATGCCGGAGGCGGTTACTTCCCAGATTTCGGTTTCGCCGGCTTTCACGACTTCGTTGATGACATTCATGTCCATTGCACGCCCGTTGATGCTGAAGCCGGCGCCCATCATGCCCATTTCCAGCAGGAACCGGCGGGTTCTGACCGCTGGCGCAGGATCCGGCGCAGGCAGGTCAGCCAGCTTGGCGGGCAGGGGCGGAGAGCTGCGCAATCTTTTTCTCGGGCGGATTTCAAAAAAGGCGAAGTCGGGCATGGACTGCCCCATTCCACCCATCATGCCGCCTCGTCCCATCATGCCGCCGCCGCTACCAGCCGTACCCCCGTTGCCGCGGTTCATAAGCCGTGCAGTGCGCCCGTCGGACATGTCGATCACGATTTCCGCCCGCTCACCCGGCGCCAGACGCAGGGAACTTGCCCTGACCGGCGCGGGCAGAAGGCCACCATCGGTTGCGATCTGCATGAATGTTCGGCCGTCGCTGAAACGCAGATTGTAGATGCTGGCGTTGGAACCGTTCAGCAGGCGCAGGCGAACCAATGTCGTGGTGGCGCCGAAAACCCCGCCGATGGTGCCATTGACCATGGGAAAGTTGCCGATCATCCCGTGCATGCGCGACGGCATGTCCAGAATATAGGGCATCTGTCCTTCGGGCGTGAACCGGCGGTCCTGCAACACGACCGGGATGTCATCCACGCCATATTCGCGCGGCAGGTCCAGCGCGTCGGCCTCGTCATCGTCGATAATGACCATGCCCGCAAGACCGGCCCAGACCTGCGGCGCCGTCTTGTGCATCATGTGCGAATGGAACCACATGGTCGAGGCCTTGCCCGTGATGGTGAAACCGGGCGACCATGTCTCGCCGGGGTTGATGGTCTGATGCGGCCCGCCATCGGCAGCGGCGGGCAGATGAAAGCCATGCCAGTGCAGGGTGCTGGGCTCGTCAAGGGTGTTGGTGACGTTGAAACGCGTCTTTTCGCCCACCCGCAAGCGCAGGACCGGGGCCAGATAGTCGGCGTTGATCCCCATGGTTTCGGTGCGGATACCTTCAAAGAAAACCGTGCTGCCGTTTCTGATCGACAGATCGAACACCCTTTCGCCGGCAACCATGCGGCCTTTTTCCAGCGGCGGGATCGCCAGTTCCTTGTCGAACTTGACCGGCCCCGATGCCTTGATCTCGCGCGGATAGAACATGTAGGCACCAGCCCCCGCCGCCGCCAGCGCGGCGCCGCCCATCATCAATACACGTCTGCGGTTGGGTCTTGGAAAACCATTCGACACTTGAAATCTCCTGCAATCGGGTTCTGTGCGCCGCGCCGTCTTGCAGGCGATCGCGCTGATCTGCCCGTAAACATGACACTTCTCCCCGCTTATTCAAGGCCCGCTTATTCAAGACAAGTCACATCATTTGCCGCATCCCGGCCCCAAACCGCGCCGCCCACATCCATTAAGCCCTTGAGTTCCCTCGGCCCACGGGCAAGACTGACCCGAGAAACCGGTCGAGAGGTCTGACAGATGACAGCGGCAAAAACGCCGGACATATGCTTTCTGTCCAGCGAGGCACCCGAGGCCGAAGAGGCCCGCGCGGTGCTGGCACAGCGCTATGGCTCTTCCCCGCTGGAACAGGCCGACGTGATTGTCGCCCTGGGGGGCGATGGTTTCATGCTGTCGACCTTGTATGCCACGCAGGAGCTGGACATTCCCGTTTACGGGATGAACCGCGGCACCGTCGGCTTCTTGATGAACGAATACCGCGAAGACGATCTGATCGAACGTCTGAATGCCGCCGAAGAGGCCGTGTTGAACCCGCTCTGCATGGAGGCCGTCTGCGTCGATGGCAACACGGTCAAGGCACTGGCAATCAACGAGGTCGCCCTGTATCGCGCCGGCCCGCAAGCGGCCAAGCTGCGCATCTCGGTTGACGGGCGCGTGCGCATGGAAGAGCTGGTCTGCGACGGCGCCCTTGTTGCCACACCGGCCGGATCAACGGCCTACAACTATTCGGCCCACGGCCCCATATTACCCATTGGCGCAGACGTGCTGGCCCTGACCCCGGTCGCCGCCTTCCGCCCCCGCCGCTGGCGCGGCGCCCTGTTGCCAAAAACCGCAAAGGTGCTGTTCGAGGTGCTGGAACCAAACAAGCGCCCGGTTTCTGCCGTGGCCGACAGCCGCGACGCCCGCAACGTGGTGCGCGTCAAGGTCTATTCCGAACCGAACATCCGCCACCGCCTGCTGTTCGACCCCGGCCACGGGCTGGAAGAGAGGTTGATACGGGAACAGTTTGAGTAACCCCCTGCCCCGCATATCGGCTATGCGCCGGCACCACCGCCCCCTGATGCAAATCGCGCGGCCCCCTTCAGCCCCTCGCTTTCAATCGCCGAAATGCTGCGCCACTCGCACCGCAGCGCAGCCGCAAGAGCCCGCCCCGACAGGCGGGCAGAACCACGGTCGGCGCGCAGGCAACCCTGGGGGTGGACAAGCAATGCGCGCGCCAGATCCCACGCGACGTCCAGCGCCTGCCCCGCCGGGCATATGCTGGTGGCAAGCCCGATTTCCCGCGCCTCGGCCGCCTCGATCTTGCGGCCCGTCAAGATCAGATCAAGTGCCCGACCTTCCCCGATGATACGCGGCAACCGCACGGTTCCACCATCGATCAGCGGCACGCCAAAACGGCGGCAGAACACCCCCATATAGGCATTTTCGGCCATCACTCGCAGATCACACCACAAGGCCAGCTCCATTCCGCCGGCCACCGCCGGGCCTTCAATCGCTGCGATGACGGGCTTGGACAGCTCCAGCCGTGTCGGCCCCATCGGTCCCGGCAAAGGATGGTGTGCGGGGTCTGTCCATTCATCCGGAATGGCATGACGGTCGAACCAGTCCGCGGGCAGCCCGCCAGCGATGGATTTCAGATCATATCCTGCACAAAAGGCGTTCCCGGCGCCGGTCAGGATGGCGATGCCAGCGTCTGGATCATCTTCAAACGCCAGAAAAGCCTCATACAGGCTGGTCGCTGTCGCGGCATCAACGGCGTTGCGACAAGCGGGGCGGCTGATCGTGACCGTGGTGATGCCGTCAGCTGTACAGACCTCGACGCTCATTCACCCGCCCCGGAAATGAAACGCATCTCCCCAAACCCGCGCCTGAACGCACTCACCCTTGCCGGCAGATCCTCGGGCATGTCGTCGGACAGCCCATCGGCCACGAAACCCGCAATCGTTTCGGCATGTTCCGGCCCCATGCCGAAACGCACGATTTCGGGTGTGCCGATACGCAGGCCGTTGAGGTCGCCCGCGACCTCGGGCAAGGGCAAGCCTATGCCGCAGGTCAGAATGTTGGCACGGCGCAGGCGTCTGGCCGCGGCCTGCCCCCCACCCAAAGCTGCGGCTTCAAGCGCGAACTGGTGGCTGTCGGTGAATCCGCGCCGGGCTGCAAATACCTTCAGGCCGCGCTGCGAGATCGCATCCGCCAAGGCGCGCGCCATATGGATCATGGCCAGTGCGTAGGCCCGGCCATGATCGCGCCAGTCCAGCAAGGCCGCGGCCAGCGCAGCGACGCGGCCCGCGTCGAAATTCGCGGTCAGCCCCGGAAAGGCGATGGCATCCAGGCGTGCAGCCAGATCGGCCTCGTTGGTGACGATCAGCCCGCCCGCCGGCCCGCCCAGGCTTTTGTACGTGGACATGGTCATCAGATGCGCGCCCAGCGTCAGAGGGTTTTCCCAGGCACGCCCAGCGATCATCCCGCAAAGATGCGCGGCATCGAACAACAGCTTTGCACCGACCTCGTCGGCAATCTCGCGCGCATCTTCAACAGGATGCGCAAACAGGTTGAGGCTGCCGCCAATGGTGATCAGGCGCGGTCTGACCTCATGTGCCAGCGCCCGCAGACCATCCAGATCGACCGTATAGCCATCGGCCTGCACCGGGGCGTGGTGGATCTTGAGGCCATACAACCCCGCGGCGCCCTGTGCGTGATGGGTGACATGACCCCCGATCGTGGCCGGCGGCGCAATGATGCTGTCACCGGGCTTGCAGGTGGCCATGAAGGCATAGAGATTTGCCAGTGCGCCCGATCCGACCCGGATTTCGGCAAAGCGCGCCTGAAAGATTTCGGCCGCAAGTTCGGCCGCGATGACCTCGATTTCCTCGATGGCCTCAAGCCCCATCTCGTATTTGTCGCCCGGCCAGCCAAGTGACGGGCGTGTGCCCAGCCCCGCCGCAAGCAACGCCTCGGCCCGCGGGTTCATCGCGTTCGTTGCCGGGTTCAGATTGATACAGTCGCGTTCGTGGATTTCGCGATTGCGTTTGGCAAGATTTTCGATGCGGTTGATGACGTGGGTGCTGTCGGAGTGGGCTGTTTCGGCCGCGATTCGTCTGACATAAGCTTCGGTATCTGAGGGCACCCATCCCCGGGGCGACAGTTTCGGCATGGCATTTCCCGACTCTAGAATATTCCCCCACAGATGACCGCTTTTTTCTGCCGGATGCAAACCTCTTGTTGTCGCTCTTGACCTGCGGCAAGAGCGCGGGCCACTGTCTGGGGAAACTCACCTGTACCCCAAGGGCACATCCACGCGCATGAGCAGCAAACTCGACCTTGTATTTTCAGCCCTCGCCGATCCGACGCGGCGCGAGATCCTGACCATGCTGCTGGAAGACGACATGGCCGTGACCGATGTGGCCGAGCCCTTCACCATGTCGCTGGCCGCGATTTCCAAGCATCTGGGGATTCTGACGCGGGCCGGTCTGATCAGCCAGGAAAAGCGCGGGCGCGTGAAATGGTGCAAGCTGGAACCCGAGGGGCTGAAGGATGCCTCGATCTGGATGGAGGCCTTTGGCCAGTTCGAACATGTCGATCTGGATGCGTTCGAGAAATTCCTTCAGGCCGAACAGCTGCAACCAGGCGAAACGCCCGAAGGTTGACCTCCGGGCGTTTCCTTGTGGTGTGTCGTTTCAATCAGGGCGCCTACTTGAGCGCCTTGTCGGTGA
>WFQE01000027.1 GCA_015487165.1 Paracoccaceae bacterium
CCGGGCAAAGCTATTACCTGACGCGCTGGTTTGCGCTGGACATGACCTTTCTGATGTTCCTGACCGTTTCCTTCATGTCGACGCTGTGGCAGCTTTACCGCCGCCCCGCCCTGGCATGGCGGGTGGCGATCATCGTCCTGCCCCTGCTTTATGGCGGGTTTGATGCGGCTGAAAATTTCCGTGTCGCCATTCTGGTGTCGGGCGGCGTTGACGGGCTGACACAGGCCAATGTCGCTGCTGCCAGCCTGATGACGCAGGGCAAGTTCGTGATGTTCTTTATCCTTGTGGCCATGGTCGCCGCCGGGCTCGTGCGGCGGTTTCGCGCCAGGGCGGCGCGATGAAATTCACCGTTGCCATTGACGGTCCGGCCGCGGCCGGCAAGGGCACCATCGCGCGTGCCGTGGCCGATCATTTCGGCTTTGCCCATCTCGACACCGGCCTTTTGTATCGCGCCACGGGCCGCAAGGTGCTGGCGGGGATGGATCCGGTCGAGGCGGCGCGCATCCTGACACCTGATGACCTGCGCGCCCCTGATCTGCGCAGCGCCGAGGTCGCCGCCGCTGCATCCAGGGTTGCCGCCATCCCCGAGGTGCGGGCGGCGCTGGTCGATTTCCAGCGCCGTTTTGCCCGGCGCGAGGGCGGCGCGGTTCTGGACGGGCGCGATATCGGCACGGTGATCTGCCCCGATGCCGAGGCCAAGCTGTATGTCACCGCATCTGACGAGGTGCGTGCCCGCCGCCGCTATGACGAGCTGCGCGCGACCGGTGCCGAAACCACCTTTGACGAGGTGCTTGCCGACCTTCGTGCGCGTGATGCCCGCGACGCGGGGCGCGACGTGGCCCCCATGCGCGCCGCCGATGATGCGCTCTTGCTAGATACGACGGATTTGTCTATAGACGCGGCTGTCGCCGAGGCGGTAGCGCATATAACAAAAAGAATCGGGCAGGGTCGGGAATAGCTCCGGCCCTCTTTGGTTCTTGCCTGTTCTGGCTCCCATCTCTGACTCAACCATCTGAAAGACCGGTGGAACCAACCACCTGGCCCGCAAAAAGAACTGAAAAGGATACCTGATTACATGTCAGCAAATGCGACTATGGAAGAATTCGAAAGCCTTCTTAATGAAAGCTTCGAACTGGACACCCCCCAGGAGGGGAGCGTTGTCAAAGGCACTGTCATCGCCATCGAAAACGGACAGGCCATCATCGATATCGGCTACAAGATGGAAGGCCGTGTCGATCTGAAAGAATTTGCAAATCCCGGCGAGCCGCCCGAAATCGAGGTTGGCGACACCGTCGAGGTCTATCTTGAACGCGTCGAGAACGCCCGTGGCGAGGCTGTCATCAGCCGCGACAAGGCCCGCCGCGAAGAGGCCTGGGACCGTCTGGAAAAAGCTGCCGCCAATGACGAGCGTGTCGAAGGCGCGATCTTTGGCCGCGTCAAGGGCGGGTTCACCGTCGATCTTGGCGGCGCCGTGGCCTTCCTGCCCGGCAGCCAGGTCGATGTGCGCCCCGTGCGCGACGCTTCCGCCCTGATGGGCATCAAGCAGCCCTTCCAGATCCTGAAAATGGACCGCCGCCGTGGCAACATCGTTGTTTCCCGCCGTGCCATCCTGGAAGAAAGCCGCGCCGAGCAGCGCGCCGAGATCGTCGGCAAGCTGAACGAAGGCGACGTCGTGGAAGGCGTGGTCAAGAACATCACCGAATACGGCGCATTCGTCGATCTGGGTGGTGTGGACGGCCTGCTGCACGTCACCGACATGGCCTGGCGTCGTGTCAACCACCCCTCGGAAATCGTGTCGATCGGCGAAACCATCAAGGTGCAGATCGTCAAGATCAACAAGGAAACCCACCGTATCAGCCTGGGCATGAAGCAGCTTCAGGAAGATCCCTGGGCGAATGTCGAGGAAAAATACCAGCTTGGCACCGTGCACAAGGGCCGCGTGACCAACATCACCGATTATGGCGCATTCGTCGAACTGGAACCCGGCGTCGAGGGTCTTGTCCACGTTTCCGAAATGTCCTGGACCAAGAAGAACGTGCATCCGGGCAAGATCGTTTCCACCTCGCAAGAGGTTGACGTGATGATCTTGGAAATCGACACCGCCAAGCGCCGTGTCAGCCTTGGCCTGAAGCAGACCCAGGGCAACCCGTGGGAAAACTTCAAGAAGGCATTCCCCGTGGGCACCGAGGTCGAGGGCGAAGTCAAGAACATCACCGAGTTCGGCCTGTTCATCGGCCTCGAAGGCGGCATCGACGGCATGGTTCACCTGTCCGACCTGGACTGGAACCGTTCCGGCGAGGAAGCCATGGAGGACTATCGCAAGGGCGATATCGTCAAGGCAGTGGTCACCGATGTGGATGTCGAAAAGGAACGCATCAGCCTGTCGATCAAGGCGCTGGACGGCGACCCCTTCGCCGAGGCAACCTCGGGCGTCAAGCGTGGCGATGTTGTCACCGTCACGGTCACCAAGATCGAAGATGGCGGCATCGAGGTCGAGTATGACGGCATGAAGAGCTTTATCCGTCGTTCGGATCTTTCGCGCGACCGCTCCGAACAACGCCCCGAGCGTTTCTCGGTTGGTGACAAGGTGGATGCACGCATCACCAATATCGACCGCAACTCGCGCCGCTTGGGTCTGTCGATCAAGGCCCGCGAGATCGCCGAGGAAAAAGAGGCCGTCAAGCAATACGGCTCGTCCGACTCGGGCGCCAGCCTGGGCGACATTCTTGGCGCCGCGCTCAAGAGCAAAGACGACGACTAAAGTCGCACGCAGCGCTTGAACAAAACAGGAAACGGCCCCCGGATCGGGGGCCGTTTTCCTTTGGTGGGGCGTGATTTGCATACGAATCACCCAGAGGGTGGACTGGCCCGACATCCGTTCGCCCCGGTTGATCGGGTCGAAATTTTCACCAGTTCGCGGTTTGGGCACGGAAAAATACCGGCAAACAGGGCCTTACGCGGGATATTCCGCCGCGGTAACAGAAGCGTCTATTCCCAGCTGACGATTTTTCTGCCAAACTTGCACCACCACATGGAAGCCATGGTTTCGGCCCAGCTGTATGTTTTCGGGTCGGGTAATAGTTGGAGGGGTGACGTATGATACGATCAGAGCTGGTCCAGAAAATCGCCGAAGAAAATCCGCATCTGTATCAACGTGACGTCGAACGCATCGTTTCCACCATCTTTGACGAGATCATCCAGGCCATGGCAGATGGAAACCGGGTCGAGCTGCGCGGCTTTGGCGCCTTTTCCGTAAAGAAACGGGATGCCAGAATAGGCCGCAATCCCCGCACTGGCGAATCCGTCAAGGTCGAGGAAAAATACGTGCCGTTCTTCAAGACCGGCAAATTGCTGAGGGACCGTCTGAACGGCGGCTGACCCGATCAACCGACTGAGGCCGCAATGCTGCGCATGATCCGTTTCCTTTTCCTGACGATTGTCGGGATCCTTCTTGTTATTGTTTCTCTGGCAAACCGGGGGCAGGTCACGCTGCATGTCGTGCCCGAGGAATTCACCACATTCCTGCCCATTCCGAACAGTTTCCAGCTGCCGCTTTTCATGGTGATCCTGGGCGCGATCATTGTTGGCCTGCTGATCGGATTCGTGCTGGAATATATCCGCGAATATCGCCACCGGGCCGAAGCCGCCCAGCGCAAGCGCGAGCTTGGGCAGATGGAGCGCGAGTTGCGCGGCCTGCGCAAGAAGGCGGGCGAGGGCAGGGATGACATTCTTGCCTTGCTTGAGTGAGTGGCCGGGGCGGGGCTGAACCGATGCAGATAAAGATTTGCGGCCTGACGCAACCGCAGCATGTTACCCATGCGGCACGTTTGGGGGCGGCCTATCTTGGCTTTGTCTTTTTCCCGAAATCGCCACGCAACCTGTTGATCGAGACTGCTCGCGATCTGATGGTCGAGGTTCCCCCCGGGATCTGCAAGGTCGCGCTGACCGTTGACGCTGACGATGCGCTGCTGTCGGCGCTGACCGATGCCTTGCCGATCGACATGCTTCAACTGCATGGCAGGGAAACCCCGCAGCGGGTGGCCGCAATCCGCGAGAAATTCCACCTGCCGGTGATGAAGGCCGTCGGTGTTGCCGACGAGGGTGATCTGCCGGTACTGGATGAATATGCCCGTGTGGCCGATCAGTTGCTTGTCGATGCAAAGCCGCCTAAACACGCGACGCTGCCCGGTGGCAATGGTCTGTCCTTTGACTGGCGCCTGATCGCAAACCGCCGCTGGAGCGTGCCCTGGATGCTGGCCGGTGGCCTGACGCCTGACAATGTGGCCGAGGCGGTGCGCCTGACGGGTGCGCGGCAGGTCGATGTCAGCTCGGGTGTCGAAAGCGCGCCGGGGCTCAAGGATGAAAAGATGATCGCGGCGTTTCTGCGCGCTGCCAACGGAGTTTGACCAATGCCGCAAGACCTGTTCAACAGCTTCATGGCCGGCCCCGACGAAAAGGGCCGTTTCGGCAAGTTCGGCGGGCGTTTCGTCAGCGAAACATTGATGCCGCTGATCCTTTCACTGGAAGAGGAATATGAAAGGGCCAAGACCGACGACAGTTTCTGGGCCGAGATGGACGACCTGTGGAAGCATTATGTCGGGCGTCCCAGCCCGCTCTATTTTGCCGAGCGCCTGACGCAGCGGCTGGGCGGCGCCAAGATCTATCTCAAGCGGGACGAGCTGAACCATACCGGCGCGCACAAGATCAACAACGTGCTGGGCCAGATCCTGCTGGCGCGGCGCATGGGCAAGAAACGCATCATCGCCGAAACTGGCGCCGGCCAGCACGGGGTGGCCACGGCAACCGTCTGTGCCAAGTTCGGGTTGAAATGCGTGGTTTACATGGGTGCCCATGATGTCGAGCGTCAGGCGCCCAATGTCTTTCGCATGCGCCTGCTGGGGGCCGAGGTGGTGCCGGTCACATCGGGGCGCGGCACGCTCAAGGATGCCATGAACGACGCGCTGCGCGACTGGGTGACCAATGTCGCCGATACCTTTTACTGCATCGGCACGGTGGCTGGCCCGCATCCTTATCCGGCGATGGTGCGCGATTTCCAGTCGATCATCGGCAAGGAAGTGCGCGAGCAGATCATGCAGGCCGAGGGCCGGCTGCCCGACACGCTGGTTGCTGCGATCGGCGGGGGCTCGAATGCGATGGGCCTGTTCTATCCGTTCCTTGATGACAAGGATGTGCGCATCATCGGGGTCGAGGCCGGCGGCAAGGGCGTTGACGAAAAGATGCAGCACTGCGCCAGCCTGACCGGCGGGCGCCCCGGCGTGCTGCATGGCAACCGCACCTATCTGTTGCAGGATGATGACGGGCAGATCCTCGAAGGGTTCTCGATCTCGGCCGGGCTCGACTATCCGGGCATCGGCCCCGAACACAGCTGGCTGCACGACACGGGGCGCGCGGAATATGTGGCGATTACCGATGCCGAAGCGTTGGCTGCCTTTCAGCTGAGCTGCGAAACCGAGGGAATCATTCCTGCGCTTGAACCCAGCCACGCGCTTGCCCATGTGGCGAAAATCGCACCAGAGCTGCCTGCGGACCACCTGATCGTGATGAACATGTGCGGACGTGGCGACAAGGACATTTTCACCGTGGCCAAGGCCCTGGGGGTCGAGATCAACACGGGTGGTTGACGGTAAAACGCCGTAAGATGTTGTAACTGTAAGATATATTTCTGTAACCCGCGCTTTTTCACGGATGCCGCAGGGCGGCAGACAAGGGTTATCGCCTTGTCAGGGTGCCTAAACTTGAGATTAGGTGGCTATGAGATCAGGTTAGAGTCGGTTGGATAACCCCGATGTGGATTGCCTGATTGACGACATGGGCTCAGATTGGCTGACATGGCGACATAGGCACGACGCAGGTGGTGACGTTCCCATCGGGCTGTCTTGCCTGTGCTGCTGCACGGACGTTCGGACAAGGCAGATCCCGAATGGCCAAGCCGGAAACAGAGAATTGATTTCCCGGTTGTCAGGACAGACCAATCGGGACCCGAAAAGCCCTGGAGGGCGGAAAAGATGAAACGCAGTTACTTCATGGCCATGCTGTTGGCCACAGCGCTGAGTACAGGGCCAGCCGTCGCGGCTTCGGTCAAGGAAAAGCTTGTCAGTGAGCTCAAGAGCCAGGGTTTTGTCGATCTGACGATCACGCGAACATGGTTGGGGCGGACAAGGATTGTAGGGTCTAACGGCAAGTACAAGCGCGAGCTTGTCTTCAACCCGTATTCAGGGGAAATCCTGCGCGACTACTGGGAAGAAGAAAAAACCACCGAGGACAAATCCAAGTCCGATGCCGAGGAAAAAGACGCCAAGAAATCCGAGGCGGGATTGCTGGATCCAGATGATGCAGGGAAGGAAAAGACCACCTCATCGGACGGGAATGAAGATAACAAGGACGGTGGCGATCACGGCGGCGGCGACAATAATGACGGCGGTGATTCGGGTGGTGACGGCGGCCATTCCGACAACGGCGGCGGAGGCGATGGTCATGACGGCTAGGGCAAACATACAGACACGCGCCATGAAAACGGTTTTCGCGCCCGGTTCATGACAAAGACATCAGGTCTGGATAATTTGTGACATCACCACTGCAGGGAATGACAGGCGTCACCATGGATTCGAGCAAACAAAACCCGTTGTCGGGCGCGGATGAGAGGGAGATCTCATGACGCGCCCCTGGGTCATCTGGCTGATCTTTCTGGTGCAGGTCGTCTGCGCCTCGTTTTTCGTGTGGGATATCCTTTCAGGTTATATCGGCCTGCGCACGAAACCCATCCCGTGGGAATATCGCGAGCTTATCGAGATCGGTGCCGCGCTTGGCCTGCTGCTGGGCGTGGTGCTTGGCGCGATTGCCCTGGTCAAGACACAGGCCCGCAACCGCAGGGTTGAGGCGCAGCTTCGGGCGGCGTCGGGGGCATTTGCCGAACTTCTGGACGAACACTTCAATGAATGGGGGCTGACTCCGGCGGAACGCGATGTTGCATGGTTCGCGGTCAAGGGGCTGTCCACCCAGGAAATCGCGGCGCTTCGCAACACATCCGAAGGAACCGTCAAGGCTCAGAGCAATGCAATCTATCGCAAGGCCGGGGTGTCCGGGCGGTATCAGCTTCTCAGCCATTTTGTTGACGAGCTGATGGCAGGGGCCTCGGATATCGGCAATGAAAGAGACAACGGAAAAAGCCGGAGGAGACGTTCGCGAAGGTAAATTTTTGACCAGACGGTATTTTTTCTGATCCGTCACAACACCGTTCTCGCAGAAATCCGGGGTTACATAAACTAACCCGCCGGGGTATTAGGACGCAGCCGCCTACGCGGTTACGTGTTCCCCGGGGCTGTGTCGCCTGTGCAGACAGCCATCCACGCGCCGGAGATATTCCCCTGAAAGCTGCAGAAGGTAGCAATGTATGTCTGGTTTTGATGTTGGTGATCTGGTTGTCCTCACGGCGGGTTCGATGAGGATGGCCGTTGAAGCAACCGACGGCTCCACAGTTTCCTGTGTCTGGTGTCATGAAGGCAAGATCGGGCGCGACCAGTTCGCTGCCGCTCTGCTGAAGAAATGGGAGCACCGTGAAGACGACCGCGGTGCCAAAAGGCCCCCCAGCAACCGGGGTGATCGCGACAATGCAAGTCGCCGCCCCGATGACAAGCCGCGCGGCAAGCCCGGCTGGGACGGCAAGCCGCGTGAAAAGAAATATTTCCGCAAGGACTGAACCGACTGATAACGGGGGTTTATCCCCGCGGTCTGCGGCCCTAGTCTTTCTTTCGTGATGGAGGAAGATTTGGGCCGTTTGTCTTTGCATACACCCGTTGGATGGCTGACCGTTGCCGGAGACGACAACGCGATCTCGCGTCTTTGGTGGGCGCGCGAGGATGACAGCGATATCACCCCGCTGTTGCGCGAGGCGGCCGCCCAGCTGACGGCCTATTTTCAGGGCCGCCTGACGCGCTTTGATGTGCCCTTGTCCTTTCCTGCCACGCCCTTTGTTCACGCGGTTCTGGAGTCGATGTTTGCAATCGACTATGGCCAGACCCGCAGCTATGGCGAGATCAGCGAATATGTCGGAGCCCCGCCTCAGGCGGTCGGAAGGGCCTGCGGGGCAAACCCGGTGCCGATTCTGATTCCCTGTCACCGCGTGGTCGGTTCCAGCGGTCTGGGGGGCTATTCCGGCGGGCAGGGCGTCGAAACCAAGGTTTTTCTTCTGCGACATGAGGGCGCAGCCGGCCTGTTGATATGACGGCGGGGGTGTTTTTTGCGGTGCTGTTTGCGGCCTTGCTGCATGCATCGTGGAATGCCTCGGTCAAGCATGGCGGGGACAAGCTTCAGTCGATGTTCCTGATGTCCGGCGCGCAGGGCCTCATGGGGCTGGCTGCGGCATTGGTGCTGCCTTTGCCCGACCCGGCCACATGGGCATGGCTGGCGGTCAGCACGGTGTTTCATTCTTCCTACAAGGCGTTTCTGACGCTTGCCTATGAACGTGGCGATCTGTCCCGCGTCTATCCGGTTGCGCGGGGGGCTGCGCCGATGCTGGTTGCGGTGATCGGCATTGTGCTGCTGGGCGAAAAGCTGGCCCCGCAAGACATGGTTGCGGTTGCCCTGATCGGCGGGGGTATCCTGCTGATGGCGCGCGGGGTGTTTGCCCACGGGGAATCGCGCACACTGCTGCCCTTTGCGCTGGCGTCGGCCTGCATGACAGCGGGGTATTCGCTGGTTGACGGTCACGGCGCGCGCGTTTCGGGCCAGCCGGGGCAATTTGTAGCGTGGATGTTCTTTCTCGACGGGATGCTGTTTGCCTGCTGGGCGTTGTGGCACCGCGGCCGGGGTGCTGTCAGCCGCAGCCCCAGGGCGCTGGGCGCGGGGGTCATGGCGGGGGCGGCATCATATGGTGCCTATGCGATTGCTGTCTGGGCCATGGGCCATGCCCCGATCGCCCTTGTTGCCGCACTGCGCGAAACCTCGGTTCTGTTCGCGGTGCTGCTGGGCGTGGTCTTGCTGCGCGAAAGACCCGATACCGGCAAGGTCATGGCAGCGCTGCTGATCCTTGCCGGCGTCGTGATGATCCGCTTGTAGGGTTTTACATGCACTTCATGTGGCGCGCGCCCTGACAGGCAAGAGAACGGATGGACCAGAGACTCTTGATATAGGTGACCAGATCCTCGATGTCCGTGTCCGACAATGTCTTGCTGAAGGCGACCATGCGCTTGTTGCGGGGCGAGCCCTTGCTGATGGTGGCCATGATGCCCTTGTCGTCGTGATGCCACGCATGCATGTCGTCATTGAGCGCTGGCGCCTTGAAGCCATATTCATCCTTGGCGCCAGGATCGCCGGGGGCCTCGCCAATCCCCTTTTCACCGTGGCAGGCCTGGCAATTCTTCTTGAAAAGGGCCTCTCCGCGGGCGATGCGTTCGGGCGTGGCCTTGTCGCTGCCTTCGAAGCTGATCCAGCTCTTGCCACTGTTGCGGCTTGTCAATATGGCGCCGGTGTCCATCGTGGCAAACAGGTTTTCCGGGCGCCGGGGATCCTGTGCGATATCGACGATATAGCGATCAGAAAACCCGTCAGACAGGATTTCCCATTTCAGGTCGGGCTCTTTCGCCTGCATCAACCCCGTGCCAAAGACAAAGGTCAGGACGGTGCCATCGGCAAGCGTGGCGACCATCGTTGTGGGCTTGTCACCCGCCCCGGCATTGGCCCAGCTCTTGCCACCGTCATGGGTGACCATCAGCCCGGTCATGGTGCCGGCAAAGATGGTCTGCGTATCGGTAGGCGAGGGAACCACCGTAAAGGTTTTTTCCGGCGTCAGGGCGGTTGGCTGCCAGGTCTTGCCCTTGTCCCTGCTGATCATCACCGATTTTGCCAGCCCCACCATCAGGCCGGGATCAGCGCGGCTTATGGCCAGGGAACCCAGTGCCGCGGGGTTTTCCCTGTTTACGGGTGACCATGTGGCGGCCCCATCCGGGCTTTTCATCAACCCGATCGGCTTGCCCTTGCCGTCAACGCCCGACGCATACAGATGCCGGGGATCTTCAGGGTCGGCGGTCAGCGCGACAACCGCAGCGTCAAGGCTGGGCACCAGTTCCGACATGCCGTCGGGGCGCGCGCGCAGCAGCCCGTATTCGGTGGCGATCAGCACCTTGTCGCCCTTGCTGGCGGGGTCAACCACGATCCCGTAGATCGTGCTGACGCTTTCGGTCGGTCCGGTCTGGGCGTGCAGCGCGGCAGGATCAAGCGAAAGCAGCGCAAGAGCCGCCCCAAGCAGGGCGAAACGGGCAGGCAGGCGGGCTGAGATCATCAGGCAATTCTCCTCTGGTTTGGCTCAGCCTAGGGCCGCAGGGCAGTTGGTGCAACATGGCAGCGGCCGGGCCGGCTGGGACACCATGTCACTTCCAGCGCAGGAAGGTTTGAGTCAGTCATCCTTGAACGACACGGGCGGCATGGGGCGGCGATTGATCTTGAGCGAAAAGATGTCGGGGCGTGAATAATGTCCCGCCACGTCCAGCGACCGGCGGGCCAGCTTTACCCTGTCGGTGTCGATCTCTCCAAACAGGATATCGGTCGAGCGATGCAGTGGTCCGGCCTCGACGGCCGAAAACGGGGCGATGATGCAGGCATCCCCGTCGCAGACCCATTCATCGGGGTCGGGGAACAGCTGTTCTCGGCCGGGAAAGTCGTCAGGTATGTCCGCCCCCCTCAGCGCAGTTGCCAGCGACACCACCCAGCAGCCGCCTTCGGTTGCGATGTGGCGCATGCTGGCCTGCCAGCGATCACCGCAATCCCAGGTGGGGGCGACCAATATATCCATTTTCTGCGCGTAAAGCGCATAGCGCGACAAGGGCATGTAGTTTTCCCAGCAGATCAGCATGCCGATCCGGCCCACCGGGGTATCGACCACGCGCAAGCCCTGCGCGTCACCGCGCCCCCAGACCATGCGCTCGGGGTTTGTCGGGATCAGCTTGCGGTGCCGGTTGAGGATTTCCCCATCGGGACCGATCAGCACGACCGTGTTGAACAGGGTGGCGCCGCTGAATTCCGAATCGATCTCGCTCATTCCCATGACGATGGTCATGCCGGTTTCACGCGCAGCGTCACGCAACGGGTCAAGCGTGCCGGCCGCGATATCGACCGCATTTTCCGTCAGGCGCGCGTGGATTTCGATCGACAGGCGCATGTCGCCGCCCGGGCGCAGCCGCCAGGCCCAGGTCGGATATCCGGGGAGATAAGCCTCGGGAAACACGGCCAGCCTTGCGCCTTCGCCGGCGGCGCTGTGGATGGCATCAATGGCGCGTTTCAGGGATGCGTCGAGGTTCAGTAGCACGGGCGCCTGTTGGATAACGGCAATCTTGCTTTTCATGGCAAAGCTCCTTTCGGCTGGATCGAAAGCGGAATGGCGCAGAGGCCGGCTATGGCCAGACGCCACGGATGCCATTAGAAGGGCATAAACCACGCCATCAGGGAAGAGTAACCATGTCCGACAGCCAGATTCCTGACGCAATGGAAGAACAGAAAATCCGCGCAGCCGCGTGGTTCCGCAGCCTGCGCGACGAGATCGTTGCTGCCTTCGAGAAACTTGAGGACGAGCAGGAAACCGGCCCCCTTGCAGCGCAGCCCGCCGGCCGGTTCGAGGTCTCCGAGACTCGTCGGGCATCCGAGGATGGCTCTGATGCCGGCGGTGGGTTGATGAGTGTGATGCGCGGCGGGCGCGTGTTTGAAAAGGTGGGCGTGAATGTTTCCACCGTCTATGGCAAGCTGGGCGAGGCGGCGCGCAAGTCGATGGCCGCACGTGGTGTGCCGGGGGTCGAGGAGGACCCGCGCTTCTGGGCTTCGGGCATTTCCCTTGTGGCGCATATGCAGAACCCGCATTGCCCGGCGGTGCACATGAATACCCGCATGTTCTGGACCCCTGGCGCCTGGTGGTTTGGGGGCGGTAGCGACCTGAACCCCTGCATCGAATATGACGAGGATACCGCGCATTTCCACGCGGTCCAGAAACAGCATTGCGACCGTCATGATCCCGAATACTACCCCCGCTTCAAGGCCTGGGCTGACGAGTATTTCTTTGTGCCCCACCGCGGACGCGCGCGTGGCGTGGGGGGCATTTTCCTTGACGATCACAATACCGGCGACTGGGAGGCGGATTTCGCCTTTATCCAGGACGTCGGGCGCGCCTTTCTGCCCGCTTTCCTGCCGATCACCCGCAAGCGGCGCGATACCCCCTGGACGGAAAAGGACAAGGATACGCAACTGATCCACCGCGGTTTGTATGCCGAATACAACCTTGTCTATGACAGGGGCACCAAGTTCGGCCTGGCCACCGGGCACGACGCCAACGCCGTGCTGATGAGCCTGCCTCCCATGGCCAAATGGGTGTGATGTGATCAGTTGGCGATCACATGCGGCAGATGCGCTGGTTCGTCATGGATCAGTGATATCACCACACTGCCCCGCTTGTGGCCGGTATCCACATGGGCGTGCGCCTTGCGCATTTCTGAAAACGGGTAGATCCAGTCGATCACCGGGGTGAAATGGCCCTGTGCGACCAGCCCCGCCAGCGTTTCAAGGATTTCCTTGTTACCCAGGGCAACACCGGCCATCAGCTTCTTGCCGTTTCGCCGGGTAACGAAGGGCGCGCGCAGCATGTCACCCAGGCTGGAGTTGACCAGAAGCAGACGACCCCTTGAGGTCAGCGCATGTTTCGACCGTGCCCATGGTGCGGTTGCGGCTGTGTCCATGATGATATCCCACTTACGGCCCAGCCGGGTGAAATCCTGACTGGTATAGTCGATCACATCGCTTGCGCCGACAGATCTTGCCAGATTGGCGTTGGCGCCGGAACAGACCGCAGTGACCTCGGCCCCGAAATGGCTGGCCAACTGCACTGCCGCCAGCCCGACCGTGCCCGAGGCGCCGTTTATCAGCACCTTGTCGCCGCGTTTGATCCTGCCTTTTTCGCACAGGAATTTCAGCGCAGTGGTGCCGCCGAAACAGATTGCAGCGGCATCGGCAAGGTCGATCCCCTCGGGGACATGTGCAACCGCGCCGTTCTGGTCGATAACCTTGTATTGTGCGTGCGCGCCCATCTTCATCCCGCAATCGGCAAAGACCCTGTCCCCGACGGCAAAACCTGTGACACTGGCACCGATCTTTTCGACAACCCCGGCAAGCTCGGTGCCCAGGACGGGTTGTCGCGGCCCGAAAATGCCGAATGCCAGCCGGCCAATCGGGCCGAAGCCGGGAACATCCAGCGCCCTTGCGCGATGGTCTCCCGAGCTGACCGTTGTTGCGTGAACACGGATCAGTATTTCCGACGCGCCGGGTCGCGGGGTTGCGATCTCTTGCAGGTGCAGAACCGAGGGCGGGCCATAGCGGTTATGGGTAAAGGCTTTCATCTTTGGGATTCCTTGGAAAAACGGGTTTCGAGGGCGCCGTTGAAACGGGTTTGGGGCGCAGAACCTGAATAGGGCAGGGCTTGTTCCAAAGAAATTGACTAAATCATACTGGCTGTTATGCGTATATGCATGGACTGGAGCGGTATCAATTTTGACTGGAACCGGGCGCGGGCCTTTCTGGCCACTGCGGAAGAGGGCTCGCTTTCCGCCGCCGCCCGGGTGCTCGGCCTGACACAGCCGACGGTCGGCCGACAGGTTGACGCGCTTGAAAAGGAACTTGGCATCGCGCTGTTCGAGCGTTCCGGGCGCGGACTGACGCTGACCCCCGGCGGGCTTGAACTGCTGCCTCATCTTCGCGCCATGGCCGAGGCCGCCGGGCGTGTGTCGCTGGCATCCTTCGGACAGTCGCAGGAACTTGCCGGCAATGTCACGATCTCGGCGTCGGAAATCAACGCGGCGATATATCTGCCCCCGATCATTGCCCGGCTGCGCCGCCTCGCCCCTGCGATTACGGTCAGGATCGTGACCACCAACGCGCCGAGCGACCTGTACCGGCGCGAGGCCGATATCGCCATCCGCAACTTTCGCCCGTCCGAGCCCGACCTGATCGCCCGCAAGATTGCAGATATTCCGGGCCGCCTGTATGCCACCCCCGCCTATCTGAAAAGCATCGGAACCCCGCGCAGACCTGCCGACCTCAACCGCGCCGATTTCATCGATATCGGGGCGGGGGATGAGTTGATGAACATGCTCAACAAGCGGGGCATGACGCTGCGCCGCCGGAACTTTCCACTGCATTCCGAAAACTTTCTGGTGATGTGGGAGCTGGTCAAACATGGGCTTGGTATCGGCGTGATGGACGGTCATGTCGGTGATGCCGAACCCTTGGTCGTGCGGGCCTTGCCCGAAATGGCGCCGATCATGTTTCCGACCTGGCTGGTCGCTCATCGCGATCTGATGTCGAATGTCCGGCTGCGCCTTGTGTTCGACCTTCTGGCCCGTGAACTGGGCCGGATCTGATTGCCGCCCGGAGGCCCTACACTTTGCCCGCGGCATCGGCCATACTTGCCACGATTCATCAACTCTGACGGACATCACCCGCACATGGCCCTTTTTTCCCGACTTTTCAGGCGACCAAAGGAAACACCGGCGGCAGCTTTCGATGCGCCCGCAGCGCCCGACCGCCTGCTTTACGCCGTGGGCGATATTCATGGCCGCGATGATTTGCTGGTCAGAATAGCCGAAAAGATACGGGCAGACGCAGATGGTCGCCCGCATGACCTTGTTTTCGTGGGCGACTATATTGACCGGGGCGATGGCAGTGCCACGGTTCTGGAACATCTGCGCGACCTGGAGGAAAACCGCGACAATGTCACGTGTCTGATGGGCAATCACGAGCGCATGATGTTGGATTTTCTGGATGATCCGGCCGCATCCGGGCGGCATTGGTTGCGCAATGGGGGGCTGCAGACGCTGGCCAGTTTCAAGGTCGGCGGTGTTACCGAAAATTCCGACGAGGCGGCCATGACGACAGCCCGCGACAAGCTGCGCAAGACCCTTGGCGAGACGGAAAAATGGCTGCGCAACAGGCCATTGTCATTTCACAGTGGCAACATTCTGGTGGTTCACGCCGCCGCCGACCCGCGCCTGCCTGTTGATGCGCAGGAAGAAAAGACATTGCTGTGGGGGCACCCCGCTTTTCATGCCGAGCCTCGGCAGGATGGTATCTGGGTTATTCATGGCCATACCATCGTTGATCTGCCCGAACCCGTACAGGGCCGCATCGGGATCGACACCGGCGCCTATGCGACCGGTCGTCTGACCGCAGTTGCGGTCGATCAGGGGGATGTCAGGTTTCTGGCTGGCTGACTTCTTTTTCCGAGGCAACCGGGGTAACCATCGCGTCGATCACGCGCCTGAGCGTGATCTGTCCCTCGGCTGCGCCATCATTGCCCAGCACGATTGCGCGATCCTTGCCCTTGGTTGAAAGGAGCCTTGCCGCCTGTTCAAGGCTTGCCTGCGCATCAAGTGTCGGAAATCCATTCGCCGGCCCACTGACTGGCGACATGATCGTGCCAACCTTGATGACGCGCGCGCGATTCACATCCTTGACGAAATCGGCGATGTAATCATCCGCGGGGTGCAGCACGATATCCTGCCCGGTGCCCTGCTGAATCACCTCGCCGTCGCGCAGGATGGCGATGCGGTCCCCAAGTCGCAGCGCCTCGTCCAGGTCATGGGTGATAAAGACGATGGTCTTGTGCAGTTCTTCCTGCAAATCCAGCAGGATTTTCTGCATGTCCATGCGAATCAACGGGTCTAGCGCGGAAAAGGCTTCGTCCATCAGCAGGATGTCGGCATTGTTGGTCAGCGCGCGGGCGAGCCCCACGCGCTGCTGCATGCCGCCGGAAAGCTGGTTCGGATAATGGTCTTCGAACCCGTCAAGGCCGACACGGGCCAGCCACCGGCGGGCGCGTTCTTCACATTCCTTGCGGGACACGCCTTGCAGTTCGACGCCATAAAGCGCGTTGCCAAGAACGGTGCGGTGGGGAAGCAGCGCGAATTTCTGGAACACCATCGCCGTCTTGTGCCGCCGAAACCTCAACAGATCGGCCTTGTTCATCTTGCAGATATCCTGCCCCTGAAAGATGACTTCGCCTGCGGTCGGTTCGATCAGGCGGTTGATGTGCCGGATCAGTGTCGATTTTCCCGATCCCGACAGCCCCATGATCACCTGGATTTTCGATGCGGGAATCGAGATGTTGATGTCTTTCAGTCCCAGAACATGGCCGTGCCTGGCGTTCAGTTCTTCCTTGGTCATTCCATCGCGCACGGCCTGGACATATTTCTTCCCGTGCGGGCCAAAGATCTTGAACAGCCCGCGCAACTCGATCCCGTTGTTGTCAGCCATGGATTGTCTCCGAATGCTTTTGCAGGCGCTTGCCGAATTTCTGTGAAACCCGGTCAAACAGGATCGCGATGGCAACAATGGCCAGGCCGTTCATCATGCCCAACGCCAGATACTGGTTGTTCACGGCCTTGAGGACCGGCACACCCAGACCCGGCACCCCGATCATCGAGGCGATCACGACCATGCCCAGCGCCATCATGATTGTCTGGTTGATACCGGCAAATATGTTTGGCAACGCCAGCGGCAGTTGCACGCTTAGCAGTTTCTGCCGCGGACTGGCGCCAAAGGCATCGGCGGCTTCGAGGACGTCGCGGTCAACAAGCCTGATGCCAAGATTGGTCAGCCGCACGACAGGTGGAATTGCATAGACGCAAACGGCGATCAGCCCGGGCACCTTGCCAATTCCCAGCAGCATCAGCACCGGGATCAGGTAAACGAAACTGGGGATCGTCTGCATGATATCCAGAATCGGCGTGACGATGGCCTGAATGCGGTCTGAACGCGCCATCAAGATGCCCAGCGGAATTCCGATCAGGATGCACAGAAATGTTGCAACCGAGATCAGGGCCAGGGTGGACATGGTATCTTTCCACATCCCCAGATAGCCGATCAGCAGAAACGTCAGTATCGAGCCAATCGTCATCTTGATGCTGCGAGAGCCAAGCCAGACCAGCGCCGCGATGATTGCGATCATCAGTGGCCATGGTGTTGCCAGCAGCAGCTTTTCGAACCACACAAGAAATTTCAGAAGCGGATGAAAGAAATCCTCGATTGCCTGTCCGTGCGTTCGTGAAAAGTGCCGGAAGGCCTCGTCGATACCTTTCTTCAGGTCGCGCAGTTCGGTGCGACCCATTTGCGGGAATGCGCCCAGAAAATCCATTTTCGGTCCTTCGGAAAAGTTACGTTGACCGGCCCCGACCGCGATTTGCGATCGGGGCCTGCCGTTTCATCGCGGTGGGATCAGAGGCCGGACTTGATCTTTTCGGCAGCTTCCGGGCTGACCCATTTTGTCCAGACGTCGGGATATTTTGCCAGGAATTCATAGGCAGCATCCACGCCGTCGGCCTGATTGTCACCCATATAGACCAGCATCGAGTTCATGACCGGGCCGGGGAAAACCCTTTTCTTGATGTATTCGACGGCCGGGCCGCCGGCCTTCATGAACTTGTCGGTGATGATCGAATTGACCTCGGACTTGGTCCAGGCCGAGGGCTTGGGGTCAGGGCATCCCTCGACAACGATACAGTTGTTCCAATGGTCGTTTCCGACGAACGGAACACCAAACGGCACCAGCTGCATGTTGTATTTGCCAATGATTGAGGTGGGCGACCAGTAATAGCCGAACCAGTTTTCCCCCCGTTCGTTGGCCTTGGCGATGGCGCCGTCCAGACCCGCGGCCGAACCGGGATCGACAAGCACCCAACCTTTTTCAGCCATCTTGAAGGCCTTGAAAAGGTTGGTGTTTACGTGCTGACAGGCCCAGCCGGCCGGGCAGCCATAAAACGCCCCCTTGCTGGGATCTTCCGCATAGGGGAAAAGTTCGGGGTGTTCGATGATATCCAGAACTGTCTTGAATTCGGGATGGGCTTTCTTGGTATAGGGCGGGATCCACCAGCCTTCGCCAAGCCCGGTAATCGGCCCGTCATTGGCAGTGTGCAGACGCCCCTCGGCCTTGGCTTTTTCCAGAAGGTTGCGGATACCGTTGATCCACAATTCGGGGGCAATATCGGGCGTTCCCTTTTCATTCATCGATGCAAAGGTTGATGTTGTCGCCCCCGGCACTTTTTCAACCGAGCAACCATAGCCCTTTTCCAGAATGATCTTGTCGACATTGGCCATCAATTCGGCCGAGGGCCAGTTCATTTCGGCAATAACCACGTTGCCACATTCGGCTGCAACAGCAGCCGAGGCGCCAATGCCGAAAGTCGCAAGCAGGGTAGCTGCGATCAATTTTTTCATTTGTTTGTTCTCCTGTTGGACATTTTTTCTTGTTGGGTTCATCGGTTTTCTGTTCCGGTCGAAAATCCCGATGGTCGATCTGCCGGCCGCGGGGGCGGCAATTATGGTGATGATTGCTGTTCAGATCCTCCTTCCTGAATGCATGTTAACGACCTTGGGGCCCAAGAAACAACCTGCACCACGGGAAACCCGAGAAATCGCGACAAAGCGACATCTGAGCGTTTTGCAAAGGCACATCCCGGCTTCTGCCCATGTGGCAGGCCATGAAATGGCAACAATAATATCTACATGATTGCTTTGTTTCTTCAAATTTTCGACAAAATTGAACAGCAGATTGTCTCTTGTGAAGAGGCGAGGTGGGGACAACAACCGCACCGGCTCATTCATCACAAAAACTGAGCAAGAAACCCTGGAAGGAGTATCAATATGAAACTGTTCAAGAACTTCAAGAATGACGAATCCGGTGCTGTAACCGTTGACTGGGTCGTCTTGACCGCCGCCATCGTTGGCCTCGGCATTGCCGTTCTGGCAACCGTGTCGGGTGGCGTGGCGAACCTGTCGGGCGACATCAACAAGCAGCTGTCGGGTCAGGGTATTTCGACCAAGTTCTGATAACCCGGAACGACAAAAGATATTCAAAAGGGCCGCGAATTTTCGCGGCCCTTCGATATTTGGCGCGGCGGTGCATGGGTGCCGTCCATGCAGGGTTGAGACGGTATTGACGCACCCACAAGAGAAGAAGGCAAACCCTTGCAGGGGGGCTATCTTTGGGCCGAAATATATTTTCGGTGATACAAGGCCGACCGTTGTCATGGTAAAAAAAGGGGCAGCTGGACTGCCCCCTGTCGCGTGGAACGCATGTTTTTGTTGCCTTGCCTGTGGGCGGGCTGCCTATACGGCTTTTTGCAGCTTGGCGTGGTTTCTGAATTCGTCTGCGAACAGATCAACCAGTTCCTGGCGTGACAGCCCGTTCGGGTTGCGCTGGCGGGGCGCAGCTTTCGGCTGATGTTCCGAAACGTCGCGGGGTGCTGCCTGTGCTTGCCGCAACTTCGAGGCGACGCGCAGGCGCGCCCCGATTTCCAGAACGTCAAATGGCTTGGTCAGATAGTCGGTTGCACCCGCCTCGAACGCGCGTTCGACATATTCGCGCTCGGTCATGGCGGTCAGCATGACTATGGGGATTTCCTCGTAACCGCGGATCATCCGCATACGGCGGCACAGGGTGATCCCGTCCATGTCCGGCATCTGGATGTCCAGAAGCAGACAGTCAAAGATCTTCGGGCTATTGGTGGCGATTTTCAGGGCATCCAGAGGGGATGCCGTTGTCACGACCTCCCGGTAGCCCGAGTCCAAGAGAACCGCTTCGAGAACTTCCAGAATATGAGTATCGTCGTCAACCGCGAGAATTCTCATTTCATTCTCCCAATGCTCTTGGGGAACTTCCCCCTCGCATTTACTTATGGGTAAAAATTAGGGCCATATTGCGGCGGCAATGCGGAGCAATTCGGAAATTGTCGCGGAATGGTTGTGGCCGTTTATCGAACCGCTTCTTCAGGCGGCGGGGTGGTTGCGCGCCGCGACAGCACCCATTCGCGGTAGGATATGAAGCTGACCGAGGCGATGATTACCGCCCCGCCCAGCAGCACCCAGAAATCGGCGGGCTCGCCAAAGGCCAGCACGCCAAGCAGGGTTGACCAGACAAGCTGCAGGAATGTGACCGGCTGGGTGACCATCAGCGGCGCGGCCTGCAGTGCCTTGGTCATGGCGAAGTGGCCCAGCGTGGCAAAGACGGCCACCAGTGCCAGCCCGATCAGTTGGGTCATGGTCGGAGTCTGCCAGACGGCAAAGGCAAATGGCGCCAGCGCCAGGGTGACGAATGCCGACAGCATACCCACCACCACGGTCGGGTTTTCATTGACGGTCAGGCGCTTGGCGATCAGGTAGGAAACCGCAAACAGCGGCGCCGAGGCGACCTGCGCAATCTGACCGCTGGAAATTTCCTGAATGCCGGGGCGCAGAATGATCATGGCGCCGATGAATGATGCAACCACTGCAAGGATTCGCCGCAGCGCCATGCGTTCACCAAAGAACAGCGCCGCGCCGATTGTGATGTAGATGGGCGAAGTATAGCCGATTGCCGTGACCTCGGCGATGGGGATGCGCGCCATGGCATAGAACCACAGGATCACCGCCAACGCATGGGCCAGCCCGCGCACCGAATAGACGGCCAGCACGCGCCGTGGCATCCCCCGCCGCAATGCCGGCAGGATGAAGGGCAGCATCAGGATCAGGCCGAATACATAGCGGATAAAGGCCGACTCGGCCGCCGGAATGCCCGCGCCCAGCCAGCGCACAGTGCCGATGACAAAGACGAACAACAGGCCCGTTGTCGCCATCCAGGCGATGCCTACCCAGGGGGCTGCACTGTATTCCTGCTGTATGTGCCGTGTCGCCATGCCGGAGCTGTCCCGTGAACAGCCAGAGAGGCCCACCGTCAGGGGGCAACATTTCACTGGCCATGAAACTGACCGCGCGGGGCAGGGCAGGTCAGAGCTGCTCCATCACCTCGTCGGAGATCTCGAAATTCGCCGTGACGGTCTGCACGTCATCGTCGTCTTCCAATGCGTTGATCAGTTTCATCAGCTTGCGCGCGCCGTCAAGATCAAGCGGGGTCGTGACGTTGGGTTTCCAGATCAGTTTGGTGGTTTCGGATTCGCCCAGCACCTTTTCCAGCGCGCTGGCAACCTCGTGCAGGTCGGTGGCCTCGCAATAGATCTCGTGCCCGTCTTCGGAGCTTTCCACATCCTCGGCGCCGGCTTCGATGGCGGCCTCGAAAACGGTGTCGGCATCGCCCACGCTGGCCGGGTAGGTCACCAGACCCTTGCGGTCGAACATGAAGGAAACCGCGCCGGTTTCGGCCAGATTTCCGCCCGCCTTGGTAAAGATCGAGCGTACCGAGCTGGCCGTGCGGTTGCGGTTGTCGGTCATCGCCTCGACGATGATCGCCACGCCCTCGGGGCCATAGCCCTCATAGCGGATTTCCTCGTAATTCTCGACATCCCCGCCCGAGCCCTTGTTGATGGCGCGCTGGATCACGTCCTTGGGGACCGAATTCGACTTGGCCTCCTTCACCGCAAGGCGCAGGCGCGGGTTCTTGTCGGGGTCGGGGTCGCCCATCTTGGCGGCCACGGTGATTTCCTTGGCCAGCTTGGAAAACAGTTTCGAGCGCGCCGCATCCTGCCGCCCCTTGCGGTGCTGGATGTTTGCCCATTTTGAATGGCCTGCCATTGTCGACTCCGTATTGCGGAAAACCCTGTCCGCGCCTCTATAGAACGCGGGCGCGTCCGGGTTCAAGGCCAAGGCTCTGGTTGCGCTTTGGCGCCGGATCGGCTTGGCTGGGGCAAAGCCGACGGAGCCAGTCCAGTGACGACCGACCAGATCACGCTGTTTGCGATTTTTGCCGCTGTGTTTGCCATGCTTCTGTGGGGGCGGTGGCGTTATGATCTGGTGGCGTTTGCGGCGCTGCTGGTCGGGGTGCTGGCCGGGGTCGTGCCGACGGATCGGGCCTTTTCCGGTTTCGGGCATCCGGCGACGCTGGTGGTGGCCCTGGTGCTGATCGTGTCGGGCGGCTTGGTGAATTCGGGGGCTGTGCAGCTGATCACCCGCAAGACGATGGATGCGGCGCGCCCGCTGGGCCGCCATATCGCCGTCATGGGGGGGATCGGCGCGTTGCTGTCGGCCTTCATGAACAATGTGGCGGCGCTGGCGCTGTTGATGCCGGTCGATCTGCAGGCGGCGCGCAAGGCTGGGCGCGATCCGGGGCTCAGCCTTATGCCGCTGTCATTTGCAACCATCCTGGGCGGCATGGTCACCATGATCGGCACCCCTCCCAACATCATCATCGCCTCGTTCCGCAAGGATGCGCTGGGCACATCCTTTGGCATGTTCGATTTCGCCCCCGTTGGGCTGGTCGCGGCGCTGGCCGGGCTGATATTCGTTGCCCTGATCGGCTGGCGCCTGATCCCGCGGCGCGACGCTGTGCAGGGCAAGGACCCGATGGCCGAGATCGCCGCCTATGTGGCCGAGCTGACGGTGCCCGAGGGCGCGCCGGTGATCGGCCGGCGGCTGGCGGATCTGGAGGACGAGGCCGAAAAGGCCGATGTTGCGCTGTTGGGGCTGATCCGGGGCGGCAAACGCCTGTATGGCGCGGCCCGCAATGCCGAGCTTGCCGCCGGTGACATTCTTGTGATCGAGGCCGCGCCGGACGATCTGGATGAATTCCGTTCGGCGCTGAAGCTGGAATTCGCCGAATCCGAACGCCAGGCAAGGGTTGAAGCCGCCGGCGAGGGGTTGTCGCTGATCGAGGTCGTGGTGCCCGAGGATTGTCGCATTCGCGGCAAGACGGCGCAGGCCATCGGGCTGAACTGGCGCAAGGGCGCCTTGCTGCTGGGAATTTCCCGGCGCGGACGCCGGATCAACCGGCAGGTCAGACGCACGACCGTCCGCGCAGGCGACATCCTGCTCTTGCTGGTGCCGACCGGAATGGAGGGCGAAGTCACCGAATGGCTTGGCTGCCTGCCGCTGGCCGAACGCGGGCTGAACGTGACCCAGGACAGCAAGACCTGGCTTGCCATCGGCCTGTTCGGGGCGGCGGTTGCGGCGGCCAGTTTCGGGCTGGTTTATCTGCCGGTGGCGCTGGGCGTGGTGGTGGCAGCGTATGCCGTGACCCGTATCGTGCCCGTGCGCGAGGTCTATTCCCATGTGGAATGGCCGGTTGTGGTGCTGCTGGGCTCGATGATCCCGCTGGGCGAGGCGCTTGACAGTTCGGGGGGCACGCGGCTGATCGCGAATGCCTTGATCGGCCTGACCGCCGGCATGCCGGCCTGGGCGATCCTGACGGTGCTGATGGTTGTCACCATGACGCTGTCGGATGTGCTGAACAACACGGCCACCACCATTGTCGCAGCACCCGTGGGCATCAGCATGGCCCAAAGCCTGGGGGTCAGCCCCGACCCGTTTCTGATGGCGGTGGCGGTGGCGGCCAGTTGTGCGTTTCTCACGCCGATCGGGCACAAGAACAACACCCTGATCCTGGGTCCGGGCGGCTATCGCTTTGGCGATTACTGGCGCGCGGGGTTGCCGCTGGAAATCCTGATCATCGCGGTGTCCATCCCCGCGATTCTGGTGTTCTGGCCCTTTTGATGAAGGGTTGCGCCTGTAACGGGTTGCACACCGGCCCGACAAACATATCGGCAGTTCCGCCATGTTCCCCTTTCCCCTCTTTCAAGCCGGCGCTAGATTGGCCCCCAAACCGCGAGACCGACCCGAGGAGCCGAGGCCGAAATGAAAGATATCCTGAAAGAACTCGATTCCCGCCGCAGTGATGCCCGCCTTGGCGGCGGCCAGCGCCGGATAGACACCCAGCACAAGAAGGGGAAGCTGACTGCGCGCGAGCGTATCGAGGTGCTGCTTGACGAGGGTAGCTTTGAAGAATTCGACATGTTCAAGGCCCATCGTTGCGTCGATTTCGGTATGGACAAGGTCAAGATGCCCGGCGACGGGGTGATTACCGGCTGGGGCACCATCAACGGGCGACTGGTCTATGTGTTCAGCCAGGATTTCACCGTTTTTGGCGGATCTCTTTCAGAAACCCATGCCGAGAAGATCTGCAAGATCATGGACATGGCCATGAAGAACGGCGCGCCGGTGATCGGGTTGAACGACAGCGGCGGCGCGCGCATCCAGGAAGGGGTTGCCAGCCTCGCCGGCTATGCCGAGGTGTTTCAGAAGAACATTCTTGCCAGCGGCGTGATCCCGCAGATCAGCGTCATCATGGGGCCTTGTGCGGGTGGCGCGGTTTACAGCCCGGCGATCACCGACTTTATCTATATGGTGCGAGACACTTCATACATGTTCGTGACCGGCCCCGATGTGGTGAAAACCGTGACCAACGAGGTCGTCACTGCCGAAGAGCTGGGCGGCGCGCGCACCCATACGACCAAGTCTTCGGTTGCCGATGGCGCCTTTGACAACGACATTGAAACCCTGCACGAAATTCGCCGCCTGTTCGATTTCCTGCCGCTGAACAACCGTGAAGATGTGCCCGTGCGCCCCTTCTTTGACGACCCCGAGCGGATCGAACCGTCGCTTGATACCTTGGTGCCGGAAAACCCCAACCTGCCCTATGACATGAAAGAGCTGGTCCGAAAGGTGGCCGACGAGGGGGATTTCTTTGAAACCCAGGCCGATTTCGCGGCCAACATCCTGACCGGTTTCATCCGGATCGAGGGCCGCACCGTTGGCGTGGTGGCCAACCAGCCGCTGGTGCTGGCGGGCGTTCTGGATATTGACAGCTCGCGCAAGGCGGCGCGCTTCGTGCGGTTCTGCGATGCCTTCAACATTCCCATCCTGACATTTGTCGATGTGCCCGGTTTTCTGCCCGGCACGGCGCAGGAATATGGCGGTGTCATCAAGCACGGCGCGAAACTGCTATTTGCCTATGGCGAGGCCACGGTGCCCAAGGTCACGGTGATCACCCGCAAGGCCTATGGCGGTGCCTATGACGTGATGGCGTCAAAGCATCTGCGGGGTGATTTCAACTATGCCTGGCCAACGGCGCAGATCGCGGTGATGGGCGCCAAGGGCGCGGTCGAGATCCTGTACCGCTCGGAACTGGATGATCCCGAAAAGATTGCTCAGCGCACGGCCGAATATGAAGCCCGCTTTGCCAATCCTTTTGTCGCCGCCGAAAAGGGATTCATCGACGATGTGATCATGCCGCATTCGACCCGCAAACGGGTGGCGCGCGCTTTTGCCAGCCTGCGTAACAAGGAGCTGGAAAACCCCTGGAAGAAACACGACAACATGCCGCTATGAAGTCAAGGCTGACGGGCATAGGCATTTTTCTGGGACTGATCCTGCTGGCCGTTCCGATTGGCGTGTGGCTGAGCAAGGGCGCGCCGGGACTTGTCCGCGACAAGGCGCGCATCCAGTTTTCATTGCACGCAGCGATGTGGAACTGGGGCGTGCGCGACCTGCGGGTCGTGCGTATTGGTGAATGGACGGGGATAGACGCGACATTCATTCCGGTTTCGGGGCCGAGAGATCGTGTCAAGCTTGACGCAGCCATCTTGCGGGGCATGTGCGGTACCTTGCTCATGCATCTGGCCAGCCATCCCGACAACCCCGTTGGCCCCATCGATCGCAAACGCGTGTACCGTGTGCAGATCGATGTGGTCGATGGCAGGAATCTGGAGCAGCATCTCCCCAAGCCGTTCCGTGTTGCCGTGCGCGATGGCGCGTGTGATTCCCCGAATGGCAAGACATGGTATTTCCCCCCGTATCCGCCACCGCTCGACCAGTGGAAAATCTTTCAGGTCGCGAAAACTGTGGGCGAGGACAAAGCCAGAAAGGTTGTCATTTCGTTTGCATGGAACGGCAAGGGCGATGTGCCTCCGCTCGACGACTTTCCTTACAAGTTTGCCTGCACCGCAGTCATTGCGGATCCGCCACCCAGATCGGAGGGCGACCTCGAGGGCGATTTCATGCATATTTCCGTCAAGGCGTGGCGGCTGAGTATTGATTTGCCGATATTCTATTTCGGCCATTGGCAGCGGCGCGACTTCCTGCGCAAGGGGGGCAGTTGTATCTTGCAGGGCAAGGAGGAAAAGGCATGAGGACATTGCGGTTTCATGACCCCGTGCTTTTTGTCGCGCCCCGTTGCGGGATGGCGGCAGGCGCCTTAGTTTCGGGGCATGAAAAAGCCGAAACTTCCCTTGCTGGTCAGGTTCCTCGCGCTGCATGCGGCGTGGGGCATCGTGCTGGGCTGCGTCTTTGTGCTTGCGCTGATCTATACCGATTTTCTGGGGGTCGGCACGTTGCTGGCCCGCGACGAAAGCGGGGTCGCAACCTTTCTGCTGTTCTTTCAGACGGGTCTGACCTTCGGCGGTGTCGCAATGGGCGTTGCGGTGATGAACCTGCGCGAAGACGACTAGGGCGGGCTTGCGCCACCACGACGCTGCAGTACGGGCGCCGCCATTCGATTTCATCGATGAATGATTCTGTTTCTTGTCCGGAGGGTATGATTTGACCTGGCTTTTTCTGACACTTGCATCCCTGTTGTCCCTGTTCGGGCTGATCCTGCACGTGACGCGCGGCAGGCGGTTGATTGTGGCGCCTCTGACCCAGTGCGACATGCATGAGGTGCCGCGCAACACCCTGATCTTTTCGTGGAACTGGGGCGCCGTGACCATGGCGATGCTGGCGCTCGGGTTCATTTCGCCGCTGTGGCGCCCTGATTTCATGCCGCTGGCGATGTTCTGCACGGTCTATGCCTATTGGCTTGGGGTGGCGTCCTTTGTTCAGATGCGGCGCGGGGGCTTCAGCGTCGCGCAGATGCCGCAATGGGTGTTGTTCTGGGCGATCAGCGCGCTGGGTTTCCTGTCATGGGGGCTGGGATGAGGGCAGCGGTGGCAAGGGCTTTATCACCGTTCATGGTGGCCGGGTTTTTGTTGATGTCGCCGGCGCATGCCGGGGGGGTGTCGGTGCCCTCGGGGCAGTATCTGCTGCCCTATGAATTTCTGTGGGAAGATCACCGCCAGCCCGACGGAACGGTTCAGACATGGCTGATCCTGCGCTTTCTGGCCCCCGAGATCGGCAAGGAAAAGGGCAAGCGAAGCTTTGACGATGTCGCTGATGATCTTGACAGCCTTTGCAAGGGCATGGGGCTTGAGGTTGCGCGCGTGACCGGCGGCGGTGTAAGTCAGGTGATCGTCAACCTGATGAATGCGCCCATCGCACGTGGCGCGTCTGACGCCAACGTCACCCAATACATGAATGCATATGACATCACCGGAGGCAGTTGCGAATGGCAATGAAATACACGACCAGCGGTGACGTGCCATGCTGAAGCATCGCGGATTTCCGTCGCGTCTGCCCAGCAGCGACTTTCAGTTCACCATCCGGCGGGCCAATCCCAAGGGCGCAACGCCGATCATTCGCCGTGAACGCTATGCCGACCGGCGGGCGGCCGATCGCAGGGCCGATGCGGCCTTCATGGCCGCGCTGTGGGAGCATTTCGGCGAAGAACCCTTCGAGCGGGGCAATCTGGATGCCGGTCGTCTGTCCTGGCTGTTCGGCCGCGAGGTGGTTCCGGCAGAAGAACCGTTCGACAACCGCAGCTATGATGCACTGCTGAAAATCGACGTGAGCCGCGCACGCGCCTCCTTCCCCGAAGTGTTTTCAGACGATCAGGGGGAAGAGTCGGCATGATTTCGCTTATGAAAGTCGCTGGATGGCAGGAAATGGCCGAGATCGGCTCACGCCCGGAAACAGGTTTTGGTGGTGCCGGAAACATGGCCTATGATCGGGATGTGGCAAGGGCGTTCATGGCCTTTGTTGCACCTCGTTTCAGAGATTACCCTTCCCTGCCTTCCGGGTCTGGTCGCTGTTTTGGCCGGGCCCGTTTCTTTGCCCGTGATCTGGCGGGCATTGCCACAGCTTTCTCAACCCGTTCGTTCCGAATACTACCGGCCCCGCAGACAGCTGCGCCGACAACAAGGGATGTTGCCTGATGTTCAAGAAAATCCTGATCGCCAACCGCGGTGAAATTGCCTGCCGGGTCATCAAGTCGGCCCGCAAGATGGGGATTGCAACGGTCGCGGTCTATTCGGATGCCGACAAGAATGCGCTGCATGTGGAAATGGCTGACGAGGCGGTGCATATCGGCCCACCGCCGGCCAGCGAAAGCTATCTGGTGATGGAACGCATCCTTGACGCGGTGCGTCAGACCGGCGCCGAGGCTGTGCATCCGGGCTATGGGTTTCTGTCCGAAAACCCCCGTTTTGCCGAGGCTCTGGCGGCCGAAAACGTCGCCTTCATCGGCCCGCCCACAGGCGCCATTCAGGCGATGGGTGACAAGATCACCTCCAAGAAACTGGCTGCCGAGGCCGGGGTTTCCACGGTGCCCGGCTATATGGGGCTGATCGAGGATGCCGAAGAGGCCGTAAAGATCAGTCGCGAGATCGGCTATCCGGTGATGATCAAGGCCTCTGCGGGCGGCGGCGGCAAGGGAATGCGCATTGCCTGGAACGATGACGAGGCTCGCGAGGGTTTCCAGAGTTCGAAAAACGAGGCTGCCAGCAGTTTTGGTGACGACCGTATCTTTATCGAGAAATTCATCACCCAGCCCCGGCATATCGAAATTCAGGTTCTGGGCGACACCCATGGCAACTGCATCTGGCTGAACGAGCGGGAATGTTCCATCCAGCGACGGAACCAGAAGGTGATCGAAGAGGCGCCTTCGCCCTTTCTCGACGCCGAAACCCGCCGCGCAATGGGCGAACAGGCAGTCGCCCTGTCGCGCGCCGTGGATTATTCCAGCGCCGGCACCGTGGAATTCATCGTCGATGGCGCGCGCAATTTCTATTTCCTTGAAATGAACACGCGGCTTCAGGTGGAACACCCCGTGACCGAGCTGATTACCGGTATCGACCTTGTCGAACAGATGATCCGGGTGGCAGCAGGTGAAAAGCTGTCGATCGCGCAAGCCGACGTGGGCATCAATGGCTGGGCTATAGAAAGCCGCCTTTATGCCGAAGACCCCTATCGCAACTTTCTGCCCTCGATCGGGCGCCTCGTGCGCTATCGCCCTCCGGCCGAGCATGTTTCGGACACCGAGATCATCCGCAACGATACCGGCGTCTATGAGGGGGGCGAGATCAGCATGTTCTACGACCCCATGATTGCCAAGCTGTGCACATGGGGGCCGGATCGCGCGGCAGCCATCGAAACCATGCGCAATGCGCTGGACGAATTCGAGGTCGAGGGCATCGGCCACAACATCCCGTTTCTCTCGGCAGTGATGGATCATCCGAAATTCACCGCGGGCGAGATGACCACCGCGTTTATCGACGAGGTGTTCCCCGATGGATTCAATGGGGTCGAGCTGCCCGAGGCCGAGTTGCGCCGTCTGGCCGCAAGTGCCGCCGCCATGTACCGGGTGCAGGAAATCCGCGATGCCCGCATTTCCGGCACCATGGACAACCATGAACGCGAGGTCGGCAGTGACTGGGTGATCTCGATCGGCGGCAATGACTGGCCCGTGACCATCGAGGCCGATCGCCAGGGCGCCACGGTCAAGTTCGCGGATGGCGGCGCCTATCGCGTGACCTCGGACTGGCTGCCAGGAAATCCGCTGGCGATATTGTCGGTCAATGACGAACGCCTTGTGGCCAAGGTCGAGCGCATCCCGAACGGTTTTCGCATGCGCCACCGTGGGGCCGATCTGCGGGTGCTGGTGCGCACACCGCGCATGTTCGAGCTGTCGAAACACATGATTGAAAAGATCCCGCCGGACACCTCGAAAATGCTGCTGTGCCCGATGCCGGGGCTGATGGTGTCGGTCGCGGTCGAAGAAGGGCAGGCCGTGGAGGAAGGCCAGATCCTGTGCACGGTCGAGGCCATGAAGATGGAAAACGTGCTGCGGGCCGAACGCAAGGGGGTGGTCGCCAAGATCAATGCGGTCGCCGGTGATTCCCTGGCGGTGGACGACGTGATCATGGAGTTCGAATGAGGGTAAAGGAATGAGTGCAGCGCAACCGCTTTCGGGTTTGCACCATCCCCGGTACACAGCCGGGGGGGCGTTTGCGCGCGTTCAGTCCCTGATGCCGCGCTTTTCCTTCATCTCGTCAAGGCGCATGGGCATCTTGTC
This sequence comes from Paracoccaceae bacterium, assembly GCA_015487165.1. Classification (GTDB taxonomy): domain Bacteria; phylum Pseudomonadota; class Alphaproteobacteria; order Rhodobacterales; family Rhodobacteraceae; genus UBA5972. Next base: position 29,972 of record WFQE01000027.1, read on the forward strand.
GATGGCGCGGCTGATTTCGCGCACTGTCCGGGGCAGGGGCTTGCGAAAGGCGATCTTGCCGTCCTTGGCGATCAATACCAGCATGAAACCGCGCGGGCGCAGTTTCAGCCGCAAGGGGCTGCGCGCGGCTGGATCGGTATCCGTCAGGATGACGACATCGCGTTCTTCAAGCGATTTCGGGTCATCTTCAAGCAGCTTCATCTGCCGCTGGAATCGTGGGTCGTTGGGGGAATCGGCAAAGATCACAAGCGGGCGCTTGATCCAGGCATATTCGGCCAAAGGGTCGGTATCCTGCGCCGATGTGCCCGTCGGCAGAATCAGGGCAAATGTCAGCGCGGTGGCCAGCAGGGTCAGCGGTTTCATGAATCCTCCGTATTCGATTCATATTGGGCTTATTTGTCTGCTTTCCAAGGGGCAATCGGCGCTGTTTGTTAAACCTCGGCTCAGAGGTGCCATTTAATGTTGCTTTTGCTTGCATATGGCGCGGGGCGCGGGGCCTCGCTGGAAAAATGGGGTCGGCACTTGCTCGAGGTGTTCCTGCATATCGGCGCGCATCGCACCGGCACAACGGCGCTGCAAAAGGCGCTGTGGCAGGACCGTTTTCGTCTGACCCGCCGCGGGCTGGCCTGCTGGTTGCCAGGCGATACCAGGGGCGATCTTTTTGCCGGGCTGCTGGACGGGCCGGAACAGGACAGGCAGTTGACCGAACGCAGGATCAGCCGCAGCGCCGACATGATTGCAGACCAGATGCGGCAATTGGCAGCGCAGGGGTGCCGGCAGCTGTTGATCAGCGAGGAAAATATCCTTGGCTCGGTCCGGCGTAACCTGCGCGCGGGGGTTTTGTATCCCGACCTGTCGCCGCGCCTGGCCCGGTTTGCACGGATTTTCGGTGCGCAGTGCACGCGGGTCGGCATGTGCATCCGCCCCTATCCCGATTACTGGGCCTCTGCCTTGGCCTATGCCATCAATGCAGGCGATCCCGTGCCTCGGCGGGGTGATCTTGACAGGCTGGTTGCCCAGCCGGATAGCTGGCGGCAAATCGTTTCGCAGGTAGCTGCGGCATTTCCTCTTGCCAGGATCGTGGTGTGGGAATTCGACCGCCTGAAGGGCCGCCCCGCGGCGCAGCTGCGTGCGCTGACCGGCACAGGCCGGGGCCTGAGCTCTGTTGCCGGCGAGCGGGTGAATGCCTCGCCAGACCGGAACGCACTGCGCGCCGCATTGCTTGCACGCGGCGATGCCGTTGGCGCGGCCCGTATTCCGGCAGGGCGCGGGCGGTTCATGCCGTTCGATTCCGCTCAGCAGGAAATACTGTTGCGCAAATACCGGGACGATATTGCCTGGCTGCGCAGCAATGGCGCTGGCGACGGCCCGGCAATGATGATGCCCCGCTTTGCGGGCGACACCCAATCCGAAATGCGAGGGACAGCATGAGCGACAAGCTGCAAGACTGGAAGAAGCTGGCCGAAAAGGAACTGCGCGGCAGGCCGCTGGACGATCTCGACTGGCACACGCCCGAGGGGATCACCGTCAAGCCGCTTTATACCGAGGGCGACCTGGAAGGTATCGACACGCTGGGCAATCTGCCGGGCTTTGCCCCTTTCAAGCGGGGCGTCAAGGCAACCATGTATGCGGGCCGGCCCTGGACGATCCGCCAATATGCGGGCTTTTCGACGGCCGAGGAATCCAACGCATTCTACCGCAAGGCGCTGGCCGGCGGGCAGCAGGGGGTTTCGGTGGCCTTCGATCTGGCGACACACCGCGGCTATGATAGCGACCATCCGCGCGTGGTCGGCGATGTGGGCAAGGCGGGCGTCGCCATCGACAGTGTCGAGGACATGAAGATCCTGTTCGACGGCATCCCGCTGGACAAAGTTTCGGTCAGCATGACGATGAACGGCGCGGTGATCCCGGTGCTGGCCAGCTTCATCGTCGCGGGCGAGGAACAGGGCGTTTCACAGGAACAGCTTTCGGGCACCATCCAGAATGACATTCTCAAGGAATTCATGGTGCGCAACACCTATATCTATCCGCCCGAGCCCAGCATGCGGATCGTTGCCGACATCATTGAATACACTTCTAATAAAATGCCGCGGTTCAACTCGATTTCCATCAGCGGCTACCACATGCAAGAGGCCGGCGCGACCTTGGTGCAGGAACTGGCCTTTACCCTTGCCGACGGCAAGGAATATGTGCGCGCCGCGATCGAGCGCGGTATGGATGTCGATGCCTTTGCGGGAAGGTTGAGCTTCTTTTTTGCGATCGGCATGAATTTCTTTATGGAAATTGCCAAGCTGCGCGCGGCCCGCGTGTTGTGGGCCCGCATCATGGAGGGGTTTGGCGCGAAATCCGAACGCTCCAAGATGCTGCGCACCCATTGCCAGACCTCGGGCGTCAGCCTGCAGGAACAGGATCCCTATAACAACATCGTGCGCACGGCCTATGAGGCGATGAGCGCGGTTTTGGGGGGCACGCAAAGCCTGCACACCAACTCGTTCGACGAGGCAATTGCACTGCCCACCGAATTTTCGGCCCGCATCGCACGCAATACCCAGCTGATCCTGCAAAACGAGACCGGCGTGACCCATGTTGTCGACCCGTTGGCGGGCTCGTATTACATCGAAAAGCTGACCGCCGATCTGGTGGAGGCGGCGACCGAAATTCTGAATGAAGTTGACGAAATGGGCGGCATGACCAAGGCTGTTGCCAGTGGCATGCCGAAACTGCGCATCGAAGAGGCCGCCGCGCGCCGCCAGGCCGCCATCGACCGTGGTGAAGAGGTGATCGTCGGGGTCAACAAGTTCCGCGCCGAGCACGAGCCCGAGGTTGATGTGCGAGAGATCGACAACAGCGCGGTGCGCGAGTCCCAGATCGCGCGGCTGAAACAGATCCGCGCGACACGTGACGCGGATGCCTGCCAGGCGGCGCTTGATGCGCTTGAGGGGGCGGCGCGTTCGGGCACGGGCAATCTGCTGGAGCTTGCCGTCGCGGCGGCCCGCGCCCGCGCAACCGTAGGGGAGATATCGGACGCCATGGAAAAAGCATTCGGACGGCATCGGGCCGAGGTGAAAACACTGTCCGGCGTCTATGGCGCGGCCTATGAGGGCGACGAGGGTTTTGCCGAAATCCAGCGCGAGGTCGAGGAATTTGCCCGACATGAGGGCCGCCGCCCGCGCATGCTGGTGGTCAAGATGGGCCAGGACGGCCATGATCGCGGCGCCAAGGTGATTGCCACCGCTTTTGCCGATATCGGTTTCGACGTCGATGTCGGCCCCCTGTTCCAGACCCCGGAAGAGGCGGCGCAGGATGCCATCGACAATGACGTGCATGTGGTCGGGATCAGCAGCCAGGCCGCGGGCCACAAGACGCTGGCGCCCAAACTTATCGAGGCGCTGCGCGAACAGGGCGCTGACGACATCATCGTGATCTGCGGTGGCGTGATCCCTCAGCAGGATTACGATTTCCTGTACAAGGCGGGGGTCAAGGCGATCTTTGGCCCCGGCACCAATATTCCCGAGGCGGCAAAGAACATCCTGTCGATCATCCGCGAGGTGCGCAAGTGACACGCAGGGCGGTCATAAGCATGGCCGTTGATGCAACAGGTGATGATGGCTCAGGCCGTCTCGGCAATCTCGGCGCTCGGGTTGCCGGCGAAATACAGCACCAGATAGCCCAGCACCGCCGATATGGCCGACCCGCTCAGCACCCCAAGGCGCACGGCGTTCATCTGTTCCGCGTTCTCGAAACTCAGCCCGCCGATGAACAGCGACATGGTAAATCCGATGCCGGCAAGGCAGGCCAGCCCATAGATATGAACCCAGCCCGCACCAAAGGGCAGTCGCACGATTCCCATCTTGACCAGCGCCCAGGTAAAGCCGAACACGCCCAGCTGTTTGCCGATGACAAGGCCGGCGGCGATGCCCAGCGGCAGCGGTGCGAGCAGATCGGCGAAACTGATCCCGGTCAGGGTGACGCCCGCATTGGCAAAGGCGAAAAGCGGCACGATCAGGTAAAGGACATAGGGCGCAAGCCCGTCTTCCAGCGCATGCAGGGGCGATTTTCCGTGCTTGTCCTTCAGCGGGATGAAAAAGGCGACAACAACGCCAGCAAGTGTGGCATGCACGCCGGATTTCAACACCAGAACCCACAGCACAAGGCCCAGCAGCAGCGTGGGCGCCACCCGATGTGCCCCGCGAAGGTTGAGCCACGCCATGCCGGCAATCGGCAGCGCGGCCAGTGCCAGATGCGTCATGCTGAGTTCCGAGGTGTAGAACAGCGCGATGATGATGATCGCGCCCATGTCGTCAAGAATGGCCAGCGTCAGCAAAAAGACCTTGAGGCTGGCCGGCGCGCGCTTGCCCAACAGTGCCAGCACGCCCAGCGCGAACGCGATATCGGTCGCCGACGGTATCGCCCAGCCACGCAGGTTTTCGGGCACACCGCCATTGAGCAGCAGATAGATCAGCGCCGGAATGGCCATGCCGCCCACGGCGGCAACACCTGGCAGGATAACGTCGCGCGGGTTCTTGAGCTTGCCTTCCATGATCTCGCGTTTGAGTTCCAGCCCGATCAGGAAAAAGAAGATCGCCATCAACCCGTCATTGATCCACAGGATCAGCGGTTTCGACAGGCCGTTGTCGCCAAGGGAAACGGTGAAATAGGTATTGAGAAAGCTGTCATATGTGCCGGCAAGCCCGGAATTTGCGACGGCCAGTGCGGCCGCGGCAGACAGTATCAACAGGATGCCTCCGGCAGCCTCGTGGCGGAAAAAGCGGTCGAGTGCAGCAAGCAGCATGGATTCCCTGTCATTTCTGGTTGTCGTTCGCAGAAATGTGGGGGCGAAACCCGCGGATTCAAGTCAGAACGGCGAAAACTGCAATTTTACTTGCCCTCTGAACCAGATGGTTTAACGGTGAACCAAATATGCCACCATGAACAGAGGGTAGATCCATGACCGAACGGCCGACTGACAATCTGCGCAAGGCGGCGCTGGAATATCACGAATTCCCGAAACCCGGAAAGCTCGAAATCCGCGCAACCAAGCCCCTTGCCAACGGCCGTGATCTGGCACGCGCCTATTCGCCGGGCGTGGCCGAGGCCTGCAACGATATCGTTGCCGACCCGTCTTCGGCCGCACGCTATACGGCGCGGGCCAACCTCGTCGCCGTGGTAACCAATGGCACCGCTGTGCTGGGGCTGGGCAATATCGGCCCGCTGGCCGCCAAACCCGTGATGGAGGGCAAGGCGGTTCTGTTCAAGAAATTCGCGGGCATCGACTGTTTCGATCTGGAACTGAACGAATCCGACCCCGAGCGTCTGGCCGAGATCGTCTGTTCGCTGGAACCCGCCTTTGGCGCGATCAACCTCGAAGACATCAAGGCGCCTGATTGCTTTATTGTCGAACGCATTTGCCGCGAACGCATGAACATCCCGGTCTTTCATGACGACCAGCACGGCACGGCCATCGTCGTTGGAGCCGCGGCAACCAACGCGCTGCATATCGCGGGCAAACGGTTCGACGAAATCAAGGTGGTGTCCACCGGCGGTGGCGCGGCAGGGATTGCCTGTCTGAACATGCTGCTCAAATTGGGCGTGCGGCGCGAAAATGTCTGGCTGTGCGATATTGCCGGTCTGGTCTACAAGGGCCGCGAGGCCGAGATGACCCCGCAAAAGGCGGAATATGCGCAAGACACCGACCTGCGCACGCTCGACGACGTGATCGAAGGGGCCGATCTGTTTCTGGGCCTGTCCGGCCCCGGTGTGCTGAAACCCGCGCAAGTTGCGAAAATGGCTGACCATCCGATCATCTTCGCGCTGGCCAACCCGACACCGGAAATCCTGCCCGACGAGGTGAAATCCGTCCGCCCCGAGGCAATCATTGCCACGGGGCGATCCGACTTTCCCAACCAGGTCAACAACGTGTTGTGTTTTCCGTTCATCTTTCGCGGCGCGCTGGATGTCGGGGCGACCGAGATAAACGACGACATGCAGCTGGCCTGTATCCACGGCATTGCCGAACTCGCCCGCCAGACCACCAGCGCCGAGGCCGCCGCCGCCTATCAGGGCGAACAGATGAGCTTTGGGCCCGATTACCTGATTCCAAAACCCTTTGACCCGCGCCTGATGGCCATCGTTGCGGGCGCTGTTGCCGAAGCAGCGATGAAAAGCGGTGTCGCGACGCGCCCCATTGCCGACATGCGGGCCTATCGCCAGCGCCTGGAAGGCGCGGTCTTCCGTTCATCCATGATCATGCGGCCGGTTTTCGACGCCGCCCGCAGTGCCGATCGCCGCATCGTTTTTGCCGAGGGCGAGGACGAGCGCGTCTTGCGTGCGGCCAGCGCCATGGTCGAGGAAAATGTCGATCGCCCGATCCTGATCGGCCGTCCCGAGGTGGTCGAACGACGGATCGAACGCTTTGGCCTCAAGATCCGCGAGGGAGAGCATTTCGACCTGGTAAATCCGGAATTCGACCCCCGTTTTCGTGAATACTGGAACACCTATCACCAGATCATGAAACGCCGCGGCGTGACACCCGATCTGGCCAAGGCGATCTTGCGCACAAATACCACGGCAATCGGTGCGGTCATGGTCCATCGCGGCGAGGCCGACAGCCTGATCTGTGGCACCTTCGGGCAATATCTGTGGCATCTCAACTATGTCAGCCAGGTTCTGGCCACTGACGGGTTGCACCCGGTCGGTGCGCTGTCGCTGATGATCATGGAAAACGGTCCGCTGTTTGTGGCCGACACCCAGGTCAACCCCGAGCCCAGCGCCGAGCAGATCGCCGAATGCGTGATCGCCGCCGCGCGCCATGTGCGCCGTTTCGGTGTCGAGCCCCGGATCGCCCTGTGCTCGCATTCGCAATTCGGCAATCTCGATACCGACAGCGGCCGGCGGATGCGCGCGGCGCTGGCCATACTGGACGCCGAGGAACGCGATTTCTGCTACGAGGGCGAGATGCATGCCGACGCGGCGCTTGACCCGGAACTGCGCGCGCGGCTGTTGCCGGATGCGCGCTTTAATGAGCCGGCCAATGTGCTGGTCTTTGCCTCGACTGACGCGGCAAGCGGGGTCAAGAACGTACTCAAGATTTCGGCCCACGGGCTGGAAGTCGGCCCGATCCTGATGGGGATGGGCAACCGGGCGCATATCGTGACGCCCGCAATTTCGGCGCGGGGCCTGCTGAATATCGCAGCCCTGGCGGGGACGCCGGTGCAACATTACGGATAATTGGAGGAATGAGTGATGGGATACCGGGAGGTTTATGAAAGCTGGAAGAACGATCCCGAAGGCTTCTGGATGAAGGCAGCCGAGGCGATCGACTGGGTCAAGCCGCCCAGCAAGGCACTGTTCGACGAAAACGCACCCTTTTACGAATGGTTCAAGGATGCCGAGGTCAACACCTGCTGGAATGCGCTGGATCGCCATGTCGAGGCGGGCAATGGCGACCGGGTGGCGATCATCTATGACAGCCCGGTGACCGGCAAGAAGGCAAAATTCACCTATGCCGAGATGCGCGACCGGGTTGCCCTGCTGGCCGGTGCGCTGCAGGCGCGCGGTGTCAACAAGGGCGACCGGGTGGTGATCTACATGCCGATGGTGCCCGAGGCGGTGGTCGCCATGCTGGCCTGTGCGCGCATCGGGGCCATCCATTCGGTGGTGTTCGGCGGATTTGCCGCCAACGAGCTGGCCACCCGCATCGACGACGCCCGCCCCAAGGCGGTGATCGCCGCCTCTTGCGGGATCGAGCCGGGTCGCGTGATCGCCTACAAGCCGCTCCTGGATGGGGCCATCGAGATGGCCGAACACAAGCCCGATTTCTGCGTCATCCTGCAGCGCGAGATGGAAGAGGCCCCCTTGATCGAGGGGCGCGATTTCGAATGGGATGCGTTTCAACAGGGGGCCGCGCCCGCCGATTGCGTGACCGTGCGTGGCGATGATCCGGTCTATATCCTCTATACATCGGGCACGACCGGCCAGCCCAAGGGCGTGGTGCGCCCCAATGCCGGCCATCTGGTCGCCCTGCATTGGAGCATGAAGGCCATCTATGGCATCGATCCGGGCGATGTGTTCTGGGCGGCCTCCGATGTGGGCTGGGTCGTTGGGCACAGCTATATCTGTTACGCGCCGCTGATCCAGGGCAGCACCTCGATATTGTTCGAGGGCAAGCCCGTGGGCACGCCCGACGCCGGCACCTTCTGGCGGGTGATTTCCGAATATGGCGTCAAGGCGCTGTTCACCGCGCCGACCGCGTTTCGCGCCATCAAGCGGATCGACCCGGACGGCGAATTCATCGCGAAATACGACCTGTCCTGCCTGCAAACCCTGTTTCTGGCCGGCGAACGGACCGATCCCGACACGCTCCACTGGGCCGAGGGCAAGCTGGGCGTGCCCGTGATCGACCATTGGTGGCAGACCGAAACCGGCTGGGCCATCGCCGCCAACCCCGTGGGGATCGAGTTGCTGCCGGTCAAGGAGGGCTCGCCCGGTGTGCCCATGCCGGGCTATGACGTGCGGGTGCTGGATGATGACGGGCATGAGCTGGGCGCGGGCGAGCTGGGCGCGATCGTCGTCAAGCTGCCGCTGCCGCCGGGCACGTTGCCGACGCTGTGGCAGGCGGATGATCGTTATCGGAAATCCTACCTGTCCACCTTTCCGGGCTATTACGAAACCGGCGATGCGGGCTATGTGGACGAGGACGGCTATCTTTACATCATGGCGCGCACCGATGACGTCATCAATGTTGCCGGCCACCGCCTGTCAACCGGCGCGATGGAAGAGGTTCTTGCCAGCCACCCCGATGTTGCCGAATGCGCGGTGATCGGGGTCAAGGATGCGCTCAAGGGGCAATTGCCGCTGGGCTTTGTCTGCCTGAATGCGGGCGCCGGGCGCAGCGCCGACGAGGTCGTAAGCGAATGTATCCAGCTGGTGCGCGAGCGTATCGGCCCCGTTGCGGCCTTCAAGCTGGCGGTCGTGGTCGAGCGCCTGCCCAAGACGCGCTCGGGCAAGATCCTGCGCGGCACCATGGCGAAAATCGCCGATGGCGAGGAATGGAAGATGCCCGCAACCATCGACGACCCGGCCATTCTGGACGAGATCGCCGAGGCGCTGAAGGGGCTTGGCTACCCGAAGTAGAAGACAATGGGCGGGGGAGTTCCCCGCGCCCGGTTCTCGGAAGGCGGGAAATATGCAGCAAAACCAAGGGGCTGTATAATGCGGCCCCCCAGATTTTTGTGGTATTTTACAAGGGCAGCCGTTAATCTGATGCCTTGGGGGGCAAAGGGACGGCGGTCAGCGTATGAAGAATTCACTCGTCGCAGCGATTGCGTTTCTGTGGCTGTCCCTGTTTTCAGGGGCCGTTGCAGCGCAGGTTGTCTTGACCGTGGAAAAAGAAGGCGCGCCCGAAACCGCGAAATCCTTCACCTTGGCCGAGCTGAAGGCAATGCCGCAGTCCGAAATCAGCACAGCCAATGAATTCATTGATGGGGTGCGCAGCTTTCGCGGCCCACGGGTCAGCTATCTGTTGCGGATCTGCAATGCGGATGGGGCGGCCTCCGTGCGAATGATCGCGTTGAATGATTACGAAGTCGAAATCCAGGTGTCCGAGTTCGACAAATATCAGCCGATTCTTGCATTGACGATGGATGGCAAGGAACTGTCCGTGCGGGACAAGGGCCCGATATGGGTCATCTACCCGATGAGCGATTTTTCCGAGCTCCGCGACCCCGTATTCAACAGC